>NZ_JBEXWK010000030.1:49392-103093 GCF_040629815.1 Streptomyces sp. NPDC005878 | reverse complement strand
CTGGGCCGCCAAGGGCACGGCGCTGCTCGGCGTCAAGGCCGTCGTCGCCGAGTCCTACGAGCGCATCCACCGCTCGAACCTCATCGGCATGGGCGCGACCAGCCCCTCCCCTCCCCGGCCCGCCTGGCGGGCGGCGGGCGGTGTCAGCGGCTCACCGGTGCGAGGCGAACTCCACCACCTGCTGGTAGGTGGGCCGGTTCTGCCAGTTGACCGAGGTGTGGGCGATCCCGCCCAGCGGGCGCTGGACGATGGAGTCGGCACACCACTGGTCCCCGGCCGCGCACCCCGCGTCACCGGGATACACCTGGGCCGGGGTCTTGGCCGCGGCCTGCTTCAGCGTGGCGAGCAGGGTGTCACGGCAGGCGGAGAGCTTTCCGTCGCCGCAGTACGTACGGGCGAGGGGTCCTTGCACGGACTCCCCCAGCACCGTCCGCAGATCCTTGTCCGCGTAGCTCCACCAGCCGCTCTGGAACGAGGACCCGGCGTGCGCGCCGGTCGGACCGTGCCCGGCCGAGGGCGCCTCGTCGACGGACAGGACCGAGGTGAGCGCCGAGTACAGCCCGTCCCCGAGCCCCGGCCGGAACGCGCCCTCGATCATCAGCGGCCACCAGGCGTCCATCAGCCGCACGGCGTCGGGGTGGGTGTAGGCGCGCGAGCCCTGCGCGGTCTCCCGGCGCTGGGACCCGTCCGCCCTCCACGACTCCAGTTGCGTCACGGCGGTGGCCAGTTGGGGGTCGGTGACGGGGGCGCTGCGGATGACCTTCAGGAGCTCCGGCAGCACGTCCTCGCCGCGCAGATCGGTGACGGCGGCCTGCGCCATGGCCCGGGTGAGCGCGGCGCGGGTGACGCCGCCCCGCGCGACCAGCGCCTTCACCCGGTCGTCGAGGAGGCTGCCCCGGTGCACCGAGCCGTGGCCGAACCCGGCGGAGGTGTACTCCTTCGCCTGCTTGTTGTTCCAGGAGATGTAGTAGTCCTGCCCCACCGACTGCGGGTGCTGGGCGGGTGGGGTGTACTCGGCGGTGTTGTAGGCGGGGTCGTAGCCCTGCCACTCGTAGGCGCGGTCGGCGGCTGTCGGCAGCGAGGGGTCGACGGCCGGATTCCGTACCGGGTTCTTGCCGCTGTTGTAGTAGGCGGCGGTGCGGGAGTCCGCGTAGAACCAGTTGAAGGCGTAGTCGACGTGCTGGGCGGCCTGCTGGAAGGTGGCCGCGTCCTTGACGAAGCCCGGGTCGTTGAACATCTGGAAGCCGATGATCGAGTCGGCGTCGTGGCGGTAGGTCGAGCGCAGCGAGGTGTACGCGACCTGCTTGCCGGCGACCTTGGCGCGGGCGGTGACGATGCCGTAGTTGGTGCGCCACACCTGCATCCGGTAGGAGCCCGCCGCCGTGTTGTCGGCGGTGGTCGGCTTCCAGGCGTTGGCCTTCTCCAGCTTCTCCATCGGGGTGCACACGCCCCGCCAGAGGTAGTGGGCGTCGTCCTGGCAGAGTTCGACGGCGTAGGTGTCGGTGATGTCCTGTCCTGCGGAGGTGGCCGACCAGGCGTAGTCCTGGCCCCGGCCGAGCTGGACGTACATCCCGACGCCGGCGAAGGAGGCGCCCCGGGCGCTGATGCCGGGCCCCTGGATCTCCTGGAGCATCAGCAGCTGCGGCGCGAAGTAGCCGGTCTGGGGGCCGAAGACGGCGACCGGGTTGCCGCTCGCGGTGCGGCTGCCGGAGACGAGCAGCGCGTTGGACATCCCGCGCGGCCTGCCGATGTCGAAGCCGGGCACGGCGCCGTTGTTGAAGATCCCCTTGAGCGGCTTCAGCCGCTCGGGGACGCGCACATCGGCCCTGGCCCCGGTGACGGCCGAGCCGGTGCGGTCGTAGACGAGCTGCTCGGGGACGACCGTGCCGGGGTCGGGCATGGCGGTGCCCTGCGGGTTCGCGGGCTTCGTCGCGTACGGGAAGCTCGTGCCGTCGTGGACGGTGAGGACGGCCTCGGGGTCGTTGCGCTCGCGGAAGGACTCCCACACCTTGGTGCCCTCGACGACGCCGTACCGGGCCTGGGCGGCCTGGAGGGAGAGCGCGGCCTGCACCTCGCCGCCACCGCCGCCGCCGAAGAGCCCGCCGACAACGGAGGCGAGCGCGATCAGGTCGGTGAGCTTGAACGGCTGGATCTCGCCGATGTTGGTGAGGGCGTCGATCTTGCCGGTGAGGACGTACTCGCCGGGGAAGTACCGGCCGTCCTTGGACTGCTTGGCGTAGGCGTTGATGCCGTCCACGTACGCCTGCGCGTCGGCCATCGCCTGCTCGCCGCGCGGGCCGTTGGTCGTGCGGATCCGGTCGACCTGCGCCTGGAGGTCGGCCTCGGTGTACGGGGCCTGCGGCCAGAACTCCTGCTCCAGACCCTGGTTGGCGAGCGCGCCGCCCGCGAACGAGGTGAGCTCGCCGCGCCCGATGTGCCGGAACAGGTCCATCAGCCAGAGCCGGTCCTGGCCTGCGGCGTACCCGGCGCCGTACTCGGTTCCGTAGCGGGTGGTGCCCTTGATGTGCGGGACGCCGGTGGCCTTGTCCCGGGTGATGGTGACGTCGGGGCGCGGGGAGCTGGTGGAGGCCGCCTGGCCGCTGGGCACCCCGAAGGAGGCGTCGTTGAAGAAGGAGTTGAGCTTGTCGTCGGTGAGCGAGGACTGGCCGGCCACCAGCGCGTCGTACTTGCCGAGCTGGTCGTCGCTGTGCGCGGGATGGGTGCCGAAGGCCTTGTTGCCGAGGATCTCGACGAGGGTGGCGTTGCCGTTCTCGCCGGGCGGCAGGATGTCGCCGCACCGCCCGAGGCAGTAGTCGCTGTTGGGGGGTTCGGCCGCGCCGGCCTGGCTGAGGGGGGCGAGGAGGGCCGCCGAGAGCGCGATCACGGTGGCGGCGGTGGCGGTTCTGAGCCGTGCGGTGGGTCGTCGCATGCGTGCTCCTAGGGAGGACCGATGCGGCGGAGGTTACTGAGGGGTACCGCAGGAGGGAAGATGAACACACGTCACCTTTCCCGAACGTGCGTGACCTCCCCGGAATCCCCACAGGGCGACGGGGTGGGGCGCCCGGGGCACTCCGGGGGGCGTGCGACGGATTCTGGTCAGCGCCGTTTGATGAGGCCCATCCGATTTTCGATGGAGCCGGATCGGGTAGCCGTACGTCCATTCCTCGACGCCGAACATTCGCCGATACACGAGCGACGGAGGTGGCAGGGCCATGGCCGGTTTCCGCAGCCTTGCGAGACAAGTCCGCGACCCACGCAACGATCTCGCGCTGCGCCGGTACTCGCTGCGCAAGTGCCTGGAGCGGTTCGCCCCTTATGGACACCGGGCGACCTGGGACCACTTGTGCACCAGGCATCGCATCGGGCCCGAGGACCGGGCCCCCGATCCGGCGCGGCTGGTGGCCGCGCTCGACGAGCTGGAGGCGGCGCGGGCCGTCTGGCTCCGGTACGAAGCGGAGTTCGCGGCCCGCAGGAAGCGTGAGAAACACGCCGGCCTGCGGATCCCGGGCTCGTTCGACGACTGGCACCGGCGCACCTGGGGCGGTTTCGGGGTGGCGTGGTGCGAGGACCCGTCGGTGCACCCGGCGCAGCCGCTGGCCGAGGTGCTCGGCCGGATCATCGCGGCCCTGCGCACGGTGCCGGGCTCCGCCTGCCCGGTCTGCGAGGGGCAGCGGCTGGTGTGGCAGCGCGATCTCGCCCACGACCCGTGGTGCGGCCCGGTCTGCACCGGCTGCGGCATCCTGGTGCCCCAGCCGGTCCTGACCGCCGAGGCGCTGGTGCGGGCCAAGGCGGTCCGGCACCGAGAGCTGGCGTCGGTGGCCTGAGACACCCGGGGGCGGACGCGGCCGGGGGCCGCCCCGTACCGCCCCCGTGTGTTCGGGACGGACTCCGCCGTACACCGCCGTGCGGCCGCCCACGGCCGACCGGTCCGTACGGCTAACAGGTCCCGCACGCGGCGGTGTCGGGCGCGGACTCGGGCTCGGGCGCGGGCCGCTGCTGCTTCCTGCGCTCGGGCAGCAGCCGCGAGCCGGTGAGGCGCTCGCCGGAGATGTCGTCCGGGTTGGACAGGACACAGGTCTCCAGCGACAGGCAGCCGCAGCCGATGCAGTCGGTGAGGTGGTTGCGCAGCCGGTTCAGCTGCTTGATGCGCTCGTCGAGTTCGGAGCGCCAGTTCTCGGAGAGCCGCGCCCAGTCCTCGCGGGTGGGGGTGCGCTCCTCGGGGAGTTCGGCGAGGGCGTCCCGGATGGTGGCGAGCGGGATGCCGACGCGCTGGGCGGCCCGGACGAAGGCGACCCGGCGCAGCACGTCGCGGCTGTAGCGGCGCTGGTTGCCCGAGGTGCGGCGGCTGCTGATCAGGCCCTTGGACTCATAGAAGTGCAGGGCGGACACGGCGGCACCGCTACGGGCGGAGAGCTGACCGACCGTGAGCTCATGGACCTTCTCTGGAATCTGCGGCACCTCTCGAACCCTACTGCGCGGGCGGGATCACCGTTGACAGCGGGCACCGCCCCCAGCATGCTGAGCAAGCGCTTGGACAGTGGAGGCGCAAAGACAGCCGAAGCATGCGAGAGAGGCAGGAACCGGGCATGGCAGAGCCGAGGATCTTCACCTCCGCCGACGAGCTGAAGGCCGGAGTGGGCGAGCCGCTCGGGTACAGCGACTGGCTGGAGATCGACCAGCACCGCATCGACCTGTTCGCGGACGCCACCGGGGACCACCAGTGGATCCACGTCGACCCGGAGCGGGCGGCGGCCGGGCCGTTCGGGACGACCATCGCGCACGGCTATCTGACGCTCTCGCTGCTGCCCGCGCTCGTCCCGCAGGTGCTGCGCGTCGAGGGCATGAGGATGGGCATCAACTACGGCACCGAGAAGGTCCGTTTCCCCGCGCCGGTCCCGGTCGGCTCACGGCTGCGGGCCACCGCGGTCCTGACCGACGTGGTGGAGGCGGGCGGTGGCGTGCAGGTGACCGCGAAGGTCACGGTCGAGCGTGAGGGCGGCGAGAAGCCGGTGTGCGTGGCGGAGTCGGTGTCGCGGTACTTCTTCTGACCCCGGGGGCCTGACCCCGGGAGCCTGACCCCGGGCACCTCCCCGGGCGCCTGCGGCCGCCTTCCCGGGCCGGCCACGGGCCCTAAGCGGTCGGGGCCCCGACCATCCGCAGCACGAGACCGGCGTAGAGCGCGCCGACCTCGTCGGGAGTGCGGCGCCCCTCGGTGTTGAACCAGCGGGCCACGTCGATGCAGAGCGACAGGACCGCGAGCGTGGTGCCGGGCACGTCCGGCACGTCGAACTCGCCCGCCGCCACACCCTCGTTGAGGATGCGCCGCACGGCCGCGTCGCTGCGCCGGCGCAGCCCCACGATCTCGGTGCGGTGCTCCTCGCCGAGCGCGTCGAGTTCGTACTGGACCACGCGGGCCGTCATGTGGTGCCCGGCGTGCCACCGGACGAAGGAGCGCACGGCGTCCGCGAGGCGCTCGGCGGCGGTGCCCCCGGCGTCCGCGGCCGTCTCCAGGATCTCCAGGGCCTTGTCGTGGCCGATCCGGCTGATCCGGTGGAGCAGCTCTTCCTTGGTCTTGTAGTGGATGTAGAGCGCGGCGGGGCTCATTCCGGCGCGGCCCGCGATGTCCCGGGTCGTCGTGGCGTGGTAGCCGCGTTCCGCGAAGGCCTCCACGGCGGCGACGAGCAGCCTCCGGGCGGCCTCGGGCGTGACCTCGCCCCACGGCCTGTCCTCGCCGACCGCCATCTCCTCAGCCGCACCCATCGCCAGCCCCTTTCTTCGGACGAACACCATACCCCGAAGGTGAGCAAGCGCTTAGAGCGAGCGCTAGAGCTTCTGGAACGGGTCGTGCTCGGCGAGCAGCTTCTCCAGGCGGGCCTGGTCGACCCGGCTGACGATCTGCCCGGCCTCCTGGCGGTCGCGGACCACCTTGGCGAGGGTGAAGGCGGAGGTGACGAGGTAGAGGACGGCTATCCCGAGGAAACCGCGCACCCAGGCGTCGGCGTGGAGCCGGGTGATGCCGATCGCCGTGGCCCCGAGGGCGAGGGCGAAGGACGCGACGGCCTGGCCGTAGTACGCGGCCGTGTTCTGCTGTTTGACCGGTGTCTCACTCATGGGGCCAGCATGCGGCGCGGGTGTCCGGGGCCACATCCGCTCCCGTACTCAGGACGTACTCAGAAGGCCGAGACGCCCGTCTCCGCGCGGCCGATGATCAGCTTCTGGATCTGGCTGGTGCCCTCGTACAGCGTCATCACGCGCGCGTCGCGCAGCAGCTTGCCGACCGGGTACTCGTCGATGTAGCCGTAACCGCCGTACACCTGGAGGGCGTTGTTGGCGGCGCGCACGGCGGCCTCGGAGGCGAAGAGCTTGGCCTTGGAGGCGGCGGTGGCGAACTCCTCGCCCCGGTCGATGAGATCGGCGACCCGCCAGGTCAGCAGCCGGGCCGCGTCCACGTCCACCGAGATGTCGCTGATGAGTTCCTGGACCAGTTGGTAGTGCGCGATGGACCGGCCGAACTGCTCGCGCTGCCCGGCGTAGCCGACCGCCGCATCCAGCGCCGCGCGGGCGATGCCGACGCAGCCCGCCGCCACCGACATCCGCCCCTTGGCCAGCGCGGACATGGCGATCGAGAACCCCTTGCCCTCCGGCCCGAGCAGCGCGTCCGCGGGCAGGCGGACGTCCTGGAGGACCACCTCGGCGGTCGCCTGGCCGCGCAGGCCGAGCTTGCCGTGGATGGGGCGCCGGCTCAGTCCGGGGGTGTCGGTCGGCACCAGGAACGCGGAGACGCCCCGGTGCCCGGGGGTGTCGTTGGTACGGGCGAAGAGCAGCACCACATCGGCCCAGGTGCCGTTGGTGATGAACATCTTGGAGCCGTTGATCACGTAGTCACCGCCGTCGCGGACCGCGCGGGTCGCCAGGTTCCCGGCGTCCGAGCCGGTCCCGGGTTCGGTCAGCCCGAAGCAGCCGAGCGCCTCGCCGGAGGCCAGCCGGGGCAGCCAGGCGCGCTTCTGCTCCTCGCTGCCCCAGTGCGCCAGGGTCTTGGCGACCAGGCCGAGCGAGACGGAGACGATGCCGCGCACCGAGGAGTCGCCGCGCCCGAGCTCCTCGGTGACCAGGCAGTAGGCGAGGTGGTCGCCGCCCGAGCCGCCGTACTCCTCGGGGAGGGTGAGCCCGAGGAAGCCGAGCGCGCCCAGCTTCTTGACGATCGACCGGTCGACGTTCTCGGCCCGGTCCCAGGCGGCGGCGTGCGGGGTGACCTCGCGGGCGACGAAGTCCTCGGCGAGCCGGCGCACCGCGGCCTGCTCCTCGCTCAGCTCCAGGTTCATCCCGTTCGCACCCCAGGTAGTCCGGGCGGCCGGTTGGGCCACCATTTAATTACCACTGCTAGTTTTCCCTGCGCACGCCTACTATGTGCCGCATGGCCCGACCGCGCAAGCCCCTCCTCAGCCACGACCGCATCGTCGCTGCGGCGAGCGCGCTGGTGGACGCCGAAGGGCTCGCGGCCGTCTCCACCCGCCGCCTCGCCGCCGAACTGGGCGTGAGCGGCCCCTCCCTCTACAACCACTTCCGTACCAAGGACGAGATCCTGGAGGCGGTGGCGGACGCCACCTCGGCCCAGGTCGACCTGGCGATGTTCGAGGCGGGCGACGGCCGGGACTGGCGCACCGCGCTGCACGACTGGGCCCTGTCCTACCGGGCGGTCCTCACCCGCCACCCCCACATCGTCCCGGTGCTCGCCCAGGGCCCCGGCCGCCGCCCGGCGGGTCTGCGGCTCGCGGACGCGGTCTTCGGCGGGATGGTCGCGGCCGGCTGGCCGCCCGCGCAGGCCACCCGTATCGGCGCCCTGATGCGCTACTTCGTCATGGGTTCGGCCCTGGGCTCCTTCGCCCGCGGCTTCGTGGCCGACGAGAGCGCGTACGACCCGGCCGACTACCCCCATCTCGGCCAGGCCCATCTGCTGGCCGAGCGCCAGGAGGAGATCGACGAGGGCGCGTTCGAGACCGGGCTGCGGGCCCTGCTGGACGGGCTCCAGGCGCAGTACGACGCGCTGCCCGGCCGCCCCCACCGCCTCGGCCACGGTTCGGCCCCGGCCGAAGGGTGACGGCGGCATCCTTGAGGTATGACCACCACCACGGGATCCGGACTGGCGGCGTTCGCCGCGCTGCTCGCCGACGAGACCCGCGCGGCCTTCTGCCTGGCGCTGCTGGACGGGCGCGCCTGGACGGCGGGCGAGCTGGCGCGGCACGCGAAGGTCGCTCCCTCCACGGCCAGTGAGCACCTGGGCAAGCTGGTCGCGGGCGGGCTGCTCCGCGAGGAGCGGCAGGGGCGGCATCGGTACGTGTGCCTGGCCGACGCCGGCACCGCCCATCTCGTCGAGGAGCTGGCGGCCAGGACCGCGGCCCCGGACCGGCCGCGCACCCTGCGGGCCGTCTCGGCGGGCAGCGCCATGGCCCGCGGCCGCACCTGCTACGACCACCTCGCCGGCCGCCTCGGCATCGCCGTCACGGACGCGATGACGGAACGGGGCCTGCTCACCCAGGACGCCGGGTTCGCGCTGACGCGCGACGGCCTGCGCTGGTACGGGGAGCTGGGGCTCGACCTCTCCCCCGGCGGCAAACGCCCGCTGGTGCGCTCCTGCCTGGACTGGACCGAGCGCCGCCCGCATCTGGCCGGGGTCGCCGGGGCCGTGCTCTGCGCGCACGCGCTGGAGGCCGAGTGGTGCGTACGGATCGGCTCCGAGCGGGCGGTGCGGGTGACGCCGGCGGGCGAGGAGGCGCTGGCCGAGCTGCTCGGGGTGGAGAAGGCGAGCCTGCGGTGACCCGGGCACCGGGCGGCGGGCGATAATTCGGTGAGCGCCGAACCGTCGCGGCCGTACCGTCGGCACATGACGAACTCCTCGCACACCGGGCGCCGTTCGCAAGGGCTCGCCCTCGCCGCCGCCGGAGTCTCCGTGGTGCTGTGGGCCTCGGCCTTCGTGTCGATCCGCAGCGCCGGAGACGCCTACTCCCCCGGGGCGCTCGCCCTGGGCCGACTGCTCTCGGGCACCCTCGTGCTCGGTGTGCTCATGGCCGTCCGGCGCGAGGGGCTGCCGCCGCGGGCGGCCTGGCGCGGCACGGTCCTCTCCGGCCTCCTGTGGTTCGGGCTGTACATGGTGGTGCTCAACTGGGGCGAGCAGCGGGTCGACGCGGGGACGGCCGCGATGGTCGTCAACATCGGCCCCATCCTGATCGCCCTGCTCGGCGCCCGCTTCCTCGGCGAGCGGCTGCCGCCCCGGCTGGTGGCGGGCATGGGCGTCTCGTTCGCGGGCGCGGTGGCGGTCGGCCTGTCGATGTCCGGCGAGGGCGGCGCGAACGTCCTCGGGGTGGCGCTGTGCCTGCTGGCGGCGGTGGCGTACGCGGCCGGGGTGGTGGCGCAGAAGCCGGCCCTGGCCCACGGCAGCGCGCTCCAGGTCACCTTCTTCGGTTGCCTGGTGGGGACCGCGCTCTGCCTGCCGTTCAGCGGGCAGCTGGTGGCGGACGCCGCCGCCGCACCGGTCCCGGCGACCCTCAACATGGTCTACCTGGGCGTCTTCCCGACCGCGCTCGCCTTCACCACCTGGGCGTACGCCCTGGCCCGTACGACGGCGGGCCGCATGGGCGCGACCACCTACGCGGTGCCGACGCTGGTGGTGCTGATGTCCTGGCTGGTCCTCGACGAGGTCCCGGCGTGGCTCACGCTCGCCGGCGGCGCCCTCTGCCTCGCGGGCGTGGCGGTCTCCCGCTCCCGCCCCCGGCGCCGTACGGACCGTACGGCACCGGTGGGCGCGGGCGTCGCGGTGGCGCCGGAGCCGGAGACCGCGGCCCGCTAGAAGACCACCAGCGCCCGGCCGCCCTTGCCCGCCAGCATGTTCTCGAACGCGGCCGGGATCCCGTCGAGCCCGATCCGCTCCGAGACCATCGCGCCCAGGTCGAGCCGCCCGGCCCGGACGTGCTCGGCGAGCACCGGCAGGTCGCGGGCCGGGTCGCTGTCGCCGTAGACGCAGCCGGAGAGCGTACGGCCCCAGTGGAAGATCTCCAGGGCGTTGAAGGTGACCTGCTGGTCCTTGCCGCCGATGCCGACGACCGTGGTGCGCCCGCCGCGCCGGGTGGACTCCCACGCGGTACGGATGGTCACCGCGCGCCCGACGCACTCCACGGCCACGTCCACGCCGTGGCCGCCGGTCAGCTTGCGGACGTCCTTCGCGGTCGTCTCCGAGGCCACGACGAAGTCGGTGGCGCCCGCCCGCCGGGCCAGTTCCTCCTTGGCCGGGGAGACGTCGACCGCCACGATCCGCGCGGCGCCCGCGATACGGGCCGACTGGAGGGTGGCCAGGCCCACGCCGCCGACGCCGTACACCGCGACCGTCTCTCCCTCGCGCACCCGGGCCGAGTGGTGGACCGCGCCGTAGCCGGTGAGGACCGCGCAGCCGAGGAGGGCGGCCTCGGTGAGCGGGATGCCCTCGGGCAGCGGCAGCAGGCAGTTCTCGGCCACCACCGTCTCCTCGGCGAACGCGGCGACGTTGAGGCCGGGGTGGAGGTCGGTCCCGGCCGCGGTGCGCGCGTACACCGCGCCGGCGCCGGTCAGCGCGTTGACGCAGAGCCACACCTCGCCCAGCGAGCAGGGGTGGCAGGTGCCGCACGAGGGCGCCCAGTTCAGGACCACGCCGTCGCCCGGCGCCACCGAGGTGACCCCCTCGCCGACGGAGACGACCGTGCCGGCGCCCTCGTGGCCGAGGACGGCGGGGACGGGCACCCGCATGGTGCCGTTGGAGAGCGACAGGTCGGAGTGGCAGACCCCGGCGGCGGCGAGGCGCACCCGCACCTGGCCGGGGCCGGGCTCGGGGAGTTCTATCTCGGTGACCTCCAGCGGGGAACCGATGGAGGGAAGGACGGCGGCGCGGACCACGAGGTGCTCCCGGGTTCGGAGAGTCGGCAGGGGCTGGGCGTCGGAACGGCACCTCGGCACCGGGTGCCGGAGGTGTCACAGGTGAGTGTCAGAACTGGAGGGACTTGGTCTGGAGGTACTCGGCCAGGCCGTGCGGGCCGAGCTCGCGGCCGACGCCGGACTGCTTGTAGCCGCCGAAGGGGGCCAGCGGGTTGAACCGGCCGCCGTTGATGTCCACCTGACCGGTCTCCATCCGCCGGGCGAAGGCCACGGCCTCGCCCTCGTCCCCGGCCCAGACCGCGCCCGCGAGCCCGTACACCGTGCCGTTGGCGATCCGCAGCGCGTCCTCCTCGTCCTCGTAGCGCAGCAGCGAGAGGACCGGGCCGAAGATCTCCTCCTGGGCGATGGTCATCTCGGGGGTGACGTCCGCGAAGACGGTGGGCGCCACGTAGTACCCGCGCTCCAGCGGGGCCTCGGCGCCGCCCGCGACGAGGCGGGCGCCCTCGGCCACGCCCTTCTCGATGTAGCCGCGCACCCGCTCCCGCTGCCGGGCGCTGACCAGCGGGCCGACGCGGTCGCCCGCCGGGTACTTGGCCACGGCGGCCCTGGCGAGCTCCACCGCCTCCTCGTACCGGTCGGTGTGGACGAGCATCCGGGTCCAGGCGCTGCACGTCTGCCCGGAGTTGCTCATGACGTTGGCGACGCCGACCGCGACGGCCTTGGCGAGGTCGGCGGAGGGCAGGACCACGTTGGCGGACTTGCCGCCCAGCTCCAGGGCGACGCGCTTGACGGCCCCGCCCGCCGTGGCGCCGATCCGCCGGCCCACGGCCGTGGAGCCGGTGAAGGAGACGAGGTCGACGTCCTCGTGCGCGGCGAGGGCCTGGCCCGCGACCGGGCCGAGCCCGGTGACCAGGTTGAACACCCCGGCGGGCAGCCCCGCCTCGTGCACCGCCTCGGCGAAGAGCCGCGCGGTGAGCGGGGTGTCCTCGGCGGGCTTGAGCACGACCGTGCAGCCCGCGGCGAGCGCCGGGGCGACCTTGGCGACGATCTGGTGCAGCGGGTAGTTCCAGGGCGTGATCGCGCCGACCACGCCGACCGGCTCGTGGAAGACCGTCGAGTTCCCGATCCGCTCCTCGAAGGCGTACGCGGCGGCGAGTTCGGCGTACGAACCGGCGACCGCGATCGGCAGGCCGACGTGCACCTGCTGGGCGAACTGCTCGGGCGCCCCGAGCTCGGCGGTGACGGTCGCGGCGATCTCGTCCTTGCGCGCGGCGAGCCGGTCCCGCAGGGCGGCGATCAGCGCGGCGCGCCCGGCGGGCGGGGTCGCGGCCCAGCCCGGCAGCGCCGCGCGGGCCGCGCGCACCGCCGCGTCGACGTCCTCGGCGGTGCCCGCCGGGACGTGCGCGATGACCCGCTCGTCCGCCGGGTTCACCACGGCGATCGTGTCGCCGCCCGCGGCGGGCGTCCACCGGCCGGCTATGTACATCCCGTCGTGGGCGTTCATCGCACTCCTCGTTGGGTCTGGGACAGTGCACCCAAACTAGCGCCGGTAGTTTTCCGGCACCAGGGCCGCCCGCGGTTCCGGGCGCCGGAAGGAGGCTACGCGGTCCGGCCCGGCCCCCGGACGGCGGTCAGGTGGGCGAAGACCACGACGTTGCTCTCGTAGCCCTTCCTGCGGTCGAACTTGCCGCCGCAGGTGATCAGCCGCAGCTCGGGCCGGTTCCGCGGGCCGTACACCTCCTTGTCGGGAAAGCCCGCCTTGTCGTACGTGCGGACCGCGTCCACGGTGTAGACCGCGGTCCTGCGGTCGGCGCGGCGGACCTCGACGAGCCGGCCGGGCCGCAGCATCGCGAGGTTGGCGAAGACGGCCGCCCCGGTGCGGGTGTCGCGGTGGCCGACGGCGACGGCCGTGCCCGTCCCGCCCGGGCTGGGCCCGCCCTGGTACCAGCCGACCAGCTTGGGGTTGTCGACCGGCGGGGTGGCCAGCTGGTGCGTACGGTCGAGGCCGAGGCCGACGACCGGCGCCCGCAGGCCGAAGTACGGGATGGCGAGGCCGGTCGCCCGGGACGGCGGCAGCGGCCGGGGCGGGCGGGCGGCGGCCGTGGGCCCGGCGGACCGGCCGTGCCCGCCCGGGACGGGGCGGCCCGCACCCGGCTTGGCCCCCGCCACGCCCGGGGCCGCGGACGCCCCCGGGGGCTGCTCGTCCCCGTCGCCCCCCGTGGGGGCCGAGGGCGCCGCCGCGCCCCCGGCCCCCGCGGTGCCCAGGGCGACCGGTGCGACCGACCCGTCGTCCTGGGCCCACCAGACGCCGCCGACGACCAGGGTCGCGGCCAGCGCCGCCGTCCGCGTCAGCCGGTAGGCGCGGGAGCGGTGGCAGGGCCTGGGGGAACCGTTACGCGGCGCCATGCGGGCGCCGGCGCAGCCGTCGCACGAAGAGCGCCCCGGAGAGGCCGATCAGACCGAGGGCCGCGGCGCCCGCCGCCGGCGAGACCCCGTCGCCGGAGCCGCCGCCGTCCCCGGCCAGACCGCCGCCGCCGGCGTTCGGACCGCCGTTGGGCAGGATGCTCCTGGGGCTGCTCGACGGGCCGGTGACCGGATTGCAGTCGACCTTGAAGACCTTCGTCTTGCCGGCGGCCTTGAGCCCGACGACGTTCCAGGTGAGCTTGTACTGGCCGTCCGGGAGGGTCAGCGGCAGGGTGTGGCCGACGCCGGTGGGCAGCGGGATGGCGCCGGTGAGGGTCGCGCCGGCCGCCCGCTGCGGCTGCGGCTGGATCGAGTAGCTGATGTTCTGCTTCGGGTCGAAGTTGAACCCGTCGAGGTAGAACCCGCAGACCTTGGGCTCGTCGCGCTGGTCGGTGAACGGGGTGCCCAGGTTGTGGATCTTCACGTCGCCGTTGTCGCCGGGGGCGGCGTGGGCGGCGGGCGCCCCGGCCAGGACGGCTCCGGCCAGCCCGAGGGCGAGGGCCGCTGCGGCGGTGGCGGCGGGGCGGCGGACGGTGGGGCACGGAGGTGAGGAGGCAGACATGCGCTTTCCTTCGAGTCAGATTGTCATATAAATCGACCTTTCGTCTGACTCTCTTTCACATCCGCCCGGCGAAACGGCGGAGCAGCGCCGGACGGACCGCGCGATGTCGCCCGTCCGGCGCAGCAACCCCACTTCCGACGGCCCGTCAGATGATCCCGAAGAGGATCCCGGCCCCGAGGACCACCAGCGAGGTGAGCGCCGCCCACTTCACCGTGAACCGGGTGTGGTCGCCGAACTCGACCTTGGCCATGCCCACCAGGACGTACACGGCGGGCACCAGCGGGCTCGACATGTGCAGCGCCTGCCCGACGAGCGAGGCGCGGGCGATCTCCACGGAGGAGACGCCGTGTGCGGCCCCGGCCTCCGCGAGGACCGGCAGGACGCCGAAGTAGAAGCCGTCGTTGGACATGAAGTACGTGAGCGGCAGGCTCAGGACGCCGGTGACCAGCGCCATGTGCGGGCCCATGGCGTCGGGGACGGCACCGACCAGCCAGTCGGCCATGTGCTTGACCATGCCGGTGCCGTTGAGGACCCCGGTGAAGACGGCCGCCGCGAAGACCATGCCCGCCACGTTCACCACGTTGTCGGAGTGGGCGGCGATCCGCGCCTTCTGGTCGGGCATGTGCGGGAAGTTGACGGTGAGCGCGAGCGCCGCGCCCAGCAGGAACAGCACCGGGATCGGCAGCCACTCCATGATCATCGCGGTGAGCAGCACCACGGTGAGGGCCGCGTTGAACCAGTACAGCCTGGGACGCAGGGTCGCGCGCTCGGAGTCGAGCCCCTGGAAGCCGGTGACCTCGGACGCCGGCGCGCCCCCGTCGGCCGCCACCGGGCGCGGCGGTTCGGAGCCGCCCGCCGCCACCAGGACGGTCTCGCTCTCCGGCTCCAGGGCCTCGTCGAGGGTGAGAAGGCCGAGCCGGGCGCGCTCGCGGCGGCCCAGCACGTACGCCAGGACGAAGACCGCCACCAGGCCGACCGCGAGGGCCGGGATCATCGGGACGAAGATGTCGGACGCGTCGAGCTTGAGGGCGGTGGCGGCGCGGGCGGTCGGTCCGCCCCAGGGCAGGGTGTTCATCACGCCGTTGGCGGTGGCGGCGACTCCCGTCATCACCACCAGGCTCATCCCCAGCCGCTTGTAGAGCGGGTACATCGCGGAGACCGTGATCATGAAGGTGGTCGAGCCGTCGCCGTCGAGGGAGACGATCGCGGCGAGCACCGCCGTGCCGACGACCACCCGCACCGGGTCGGCCTTGCAGAACCGCAGGATGCCCCGGACGACCGGGTCGAAGAGGCCGACGTCGATCATCACCCCGAAGTAGATGATCGCGAACATCAGCATCGCGGCGGTCGGCGCGAGCTTGCCCACGCCGTCGACCACGTAGTCGCCGAGGTGGGCGCCCTTGCCCACGAGGACGCAGAAGAGGGCGGGGATCAGAACCAGCGCCGCGATGGGCGACAGCTTCTTCAGCATGATCAGCACCAGGAAGGTCGCGATCATGGTGAAGCCGAGGACGGTCAGCATGGAGGACACCTAACGTTCACCCTTGAACTCCCACCAGGGGGCTGGCGGTGCGGATGACGTTAGGGCGGCCCTTCCGGCGTCAGCAAGACGTTGACGTGTGAGCAATACGAGCAAAACCCCAGGTCAACGAAGTGCGACCAGCTCGACGGGGAAGCCGTTGAGCACCGCCGTCCCCGACAGCGGGTCCAGCCGCGAGCCGTCGAGCAGCTGGTTGACGTTGACCCCGGGCCGTCCGGCGGCGACCCCGAGCCGGGTCTCGGGGCGGTCGTGGCCCCACCCGTGCGGAAGGCTGACGACCCCGGTGCGGACCGAGTCGGTGATCTCCACGGGTGCCTCCACCGCGCCGCCGTCCGCCGTGACGCGGACGAGGTCGCCCTCGCGCACACCGAGGTGCGCCGCGTCCTCGGGGTGGACGTGGAGGGTGCAGCGGTTGGAACCGCCGTTCAGGGACGGGATGTTGTGCAGCCAGCTGTTGTTGGAGCGCAGATGCCGCCGGCCGATCAGGACGAGCCCGTCGGGGCGGGCGCCGAGCGCGGCGCGCAGCCGGGGCAGGTCCTCGGCGATCGGGGCGGGCAGCAGCTCGATCCGCCCGCTGCGGGTCCGCAGCACCTGCGACAGCCGGGGCCGCAGCGGCCCGAGGTCGATGCCGTGCGGGTGGGCGAGCACCCGCTCCAGGCTGAGGCCCTCGGGGTCGGCGCCGAAGCCGTCACCGTACGGGCCGAGCCGCAGCATCATGTCCAGGCGCCGCTCGGGTCCGTTCCCGCCGGTCAGCCGCGCGGCGAGCTCCTTCGCGTCGCGTCCGTGCACGGCCGAGTGCGGGTCGGCCACGGCCTTGCCCAGGGTGCGGTCGATCACCATCGCGTCCACCGCGTCCGGCGGGGCGCCGTGCATCCCGGTCGCCGCGAGGACGAGCCGGGCGTGGATCTCGCACTCGTCGAGCCTGCCCTCGGCGAGCGGCACGGCGGGGCGGGTGTAGCGGACCTGGTTGCGTACGGCGAGGGCGTTGAAGGCGAAGTCGAAGTGGGCGCTCTGCGAGGGCGGCGGCGGGGGCAGCACGACGTCGGCGTGGCGTGAGGTCTCGTTGAGGTACGGGTCGACGCTGACCATGAAGTCGAGCCCGGCCAGCGCGCGGTCGAGCCGGTCGCCGTCGGGGGCGGAGAGCACCGGGTTGGCCGCGCACACGATCAGCGCCCGGATCTGCCCCTCCCCCGGCGTCTCGATCTCCTCGGCGAGGGCCGCCGCGGGCAGCTCCGACTTGGCCTCGGGGTGGCCGCCGACCCGGCTGCGCCAGCGGCCGATCTCGAAGCCCCGGCCGGGCCCGGCCGGACGCGGGGCGCGGTCGGTGGCGGAGAGCGGGAAGAGCGCGCCGCCGGGCCGGTCCAGGTTGCCGGTCAGGATGTTGAGGACGTCGACGAGCCAGCTGGCCAGGGTGCCGTGCTCCACCGTGCAGCTGCCGATGCGGCCGTAGACGGCGGCGGTGGGCGCCGCGGCGAGTTCGCGGGCGAGGGCGCGGATCTCGTCCGGGTCGAGGTCGCAGGCCGCCCCGACCGCCTCGGGGGTGAACTCCCGTACGGCTTCGTGGACGTCGGCCAGCCCCTCCACCGCGTCCGCGAGTTCGCCGGGCGAGGTCAGCTTCTCCTCGAACAGGACGTGGGCGAGCGCGGCGAGCAGCAGCGCGTCGGTGCCGGGGCGGGGGGCGAGGTGGCGGTCGGCCAGCTTCGCGGTCCGGGTGCGGCGCGGATCGACGACCGTGAGGGTGCCGCCGCGCGCCCGCAGGGCCTTGAGCCTGCCGGGGAAGTCCGGCGCGGTGCACAGACTCCCGTTGGACTCCAGGGGGTTGGCGCCGAGCAGCAGCAGATGGTCGGTGCGGTCGAGGTCCGGCACCGGTATGGCGAACGGGTCGCCGAAGAGCAGCCCGCTGGAGACGTGCTTGGGCATCTGGTCGAGGGTGCTCGCGGTGAAGAGGCTGCGGGTGTGCAGGGCGCCGAGCAGCACGGGCGGGTAGAGGGCGCCGGCCATGGTGTGGACGTTGGGGTTGCCGAGCACCACCCCGACGGCGTCGGCGCCGTACGTCTCGACGACCGGCCGGATCCGCTCCGCGATCAGGTCGAACGCCTCGTCCCAGCCCGCTTCCACCAGGCGCCCCTCGCGGCGGATCAGGGGCGCGGTGAGCCGGTCGGGGTCGGCGTCGACCTCACCGAAGGAGGCGCCCTTGGGGCAGATGAACCCCTGGCTGAACACGTCGTCCCGGTCGCCGCGGGCCCCGGTGACCCGGGTCCCCTCGACGGTCAGGGTCAGCCCGCAAGTGGCTTCGCAGAGGGGGCAGATGCGCAGTGCGGACATGGGGGTCCTCCCCGGGGGCAGCGGCGGGTGACGCACGGGCGATCCGAGCATACCGACCGGTAGGCATGGTGGCGAGGGCCGCGGCACGGGAGCGGGGCCCGTCTTGGCGCTCCGGCCGTGGGCCCGGGGGGCGGGGATGGCCGGGTCGGTACGTGCGGGGGCGCGCCGGGCGTCAAGGCGGCGGTACGTACGGCGGCGCACCGGGCACCAGGCGCGGGCGAGGGGCGGCGCGCCGGGCACCAAGGGGCAGGCGGGGGGTCCTGGGGCAGGCTTTCAGCCCAGGGTCCGGGCCAGGTACGCGTGCAGCAGCTCCCGGGTCTCACCGACGATGCCCGGGTCCCCCGCCGGGTCGGTGCGGAAGGCCAGCCGCAGCAGGGCGTCGGCCGCCTCGACCGCCACCAGGATGGTCAGGCGCAGCTCCGCGTCGGGGGCGCGGCCGAACTGGGCCGGGAGCAGCTCGGCGAGCCGCTCGGCCAGCAGGTGGTTGGCGTCGGCGGCGGGGTCGGCGACCGGCTGCGGCCCGCCGAAGTCCACCAGGTTGAAGCCGGGCACGGTCTTCTTCAGGACCAGGTACTCGTCCAGCACCGCGTCGATCGCACCGCGCCAGTCCTCGGCCTCGATGGTGGCGAGCCGGGCGCCGACGATCTCCGCGAACCGGTCGAGGTTGCGGGCGGCGAGCGCCTCGGCGAGCGCCCGCTTGTTGCTGAAGAAGCGGTACACCGAGCCGATGGGCACGCCCGCACGCTGGGCCACGGCCCGGGTGGAGAGGTCCTCGTAACCGGTCTCGTCCAGGAGCTCGGCGCAGGCGTCCAGGATCCGGCTGAGGCGCTCGGCACTGCGTTGCTGCACGGGTGCGCGGCGGAGATTCGCATGGGGCACGGCCCCATCATGCCGCGCCCGGCCGGTTCTGCCGTTGACGCGGTCCGATCCGAATCCTACGGTGTCCCATAGGATTGCAGGATTCCTCAGCGGCGGGAGCGGCGGATGACCACCAGCAGCGAGCAGGCCAGGAAGACGGCACAGGCGCTGTCGTACTCCCCGGGGTTCGGTAACGAGCACAGCTCGGAAGCGGTTCCCGGCGCCCTGCCGCATGGCCGGAACTCGCCGCAGCGCGCCCCCCTCGGGCTCTACGCGGAGCAGCTGAGCGGTTCGGCGTTCACCGAGCCGAGGGCGCAGAACCGCCGCTCCTGGCTGTACCGGATCACCCCGTCCGCCGCCCACCCCGCGTTCGTCCGCACCGACAACGGCCGGCTGCGCGGCGCGCCCTTCACCGAGACCGTGCCCGACCCCAACCGGCTGCGCTGGGACCCGCTGCCGGAGCCGGCCGTCGGCACGGACTGGCTGGCGGGCCTGTGGACGCTGGGCGGCAACGGCGACGCCACCCAGCGCACCGGCATGGCCGTGCACCTCTACCACGCCAACGCCCCCATGGACCGGGTCTTCAGCGACGCGGACGGCGAGCTGCTGATCGTTCCCGAGCGCGGCGGACTGCTGCTGCGCACCGAGTTCGGTCTGCTCGCGGCCCACCCCGGCGAGATCGCGCTGATCCCGCGCGGGGTGCGGTTCCGGGTCGAGCTCCTCGACGAGACGGCCCGCGGTTACGTGTGCGAGAACTACGGGCAGCCCTTCCAGCTCCCCGACCTCGGCCCGATCGGCGCCAACGGCCTCGCCAACGCCCGGGACTTCCTCGCGCCGGTCGCGGCGTACGAGGAGGCGGAGGGTCCGGTGGAGGTGGTCAACAAGTTCTGCGGCAACCTGTGGAGCGCGCGGTACGACCACTCGCCGCTGGACGTGGTCGCCTGGCACGGCAACCACGTCCCGTACGTGTACGACCTGCGCCGCTTCAACGTCATCGGGACCATCTCGTACGACCACCCGGACCCGTCGATCTTCACGGTCCTCACCTCCCCCTCCGACACCCCGGGCCTCGCGGGCGTCGACTTCGTGGTCTTCGCGCCGCGCTGGCTGGTCGGCGAGGACACGTTCCGGCCGCCGTACTTCCACCGCAATGTGATGAGCGAGTACATGGGCCTGATCGAGGGCGCGTACGACGCGAAGGCCGCCGGGAAGGGGGGCTTCGTCCCCGGCGGCGGCTCGCTCCACAACATGATGTCGGCGCACGGGCCCGACCGGGAGACCTTCGACAAGGCGAGCGCCGCCGAGCTGAAGCCGCAGAAGATCGACGACGGCCTGGCGTTCATGTTCGAGACGCGCTGGCCGGTGACGGCGACGCAGCAGGCGGCGTCGGCGGAACACCTCCAGCGGGGGTACGACGAGGTGTGGCGGGGGCTGGAGCGCCACTTCCGCGCGTGACGGGCTCGGCCGTCCCGGCGCGGCCGGGGTGTGCGGCGCGTCAGGTGTGTTGCTCGGCACGCCCGGCGCGTCCGGCGCGTGCGGCGTGTTGTCCGGCACGTCCGGTGTGTCCGGTGTATCCGGTGCTCCGCCGCCGGATCCTGAGCCGCACCTTCCGCCTCGCCCCGGAGACTGATACGGAATGCCCGTGACCTCCTCGACCCCCGCACCGCACCCGGCGTCCTCCTTCGCTCCGGACTCGCTGGTCCTGAACCGCAAGCTCCCGCTGTGGTACCAGGTCTCGCAGTCCCTGCGCGCGTCGATACTGGGCCGCACCCCCGAAGCCTCGCTGCGACTGCCCACCGAGGAGCGGCTGGCCGCGCACTACGGCGTGAGCGTGCTGACCATGCGGCAGGCGCTGAAGGAGCTGGAGGAGGAGGGGCTGATCACCCGGCACCGGCGGCGCGGCACGTTCATCGAGCCCGCCGCGCGGCGCGGGGCGCCGGTGCGGCTGCTCGGCTCGATCGACGCGATCGTGGCGCAGCAGTCGGGCGAGCCGACGACGGTGCTGGGGCACGGGACGGAGCCGGTGCCGGGGGAGCTCGCGGAGTACTTCCCCGACTGCGACTCGGTCGTCACCTACCGCCGTCTGCGCCGCGACGGCGACAGCGGCGAGCCCACGAACTGGGCGGAGAACGCGGTCCGTCCGGAGCTGGCGGCCGGGATCGACGTCCGCGAGCTCGAACGGTGGCCGATGACGAAGGTGCTGCGGGACTCGGTCGGGGTCAGGATCAGCCGGATCACCGACACGGTGGAGGCGAGGCTGGCGGATCCTCTGACGGCGGAGCTGCTGGAGGTGCCGCTGCTGTCCCCGATCCTGCACTACACGGGGGTGTCGTACGACGCGGCGGGGCGGGTGGTGGATGTGGCCCGGATCCGGTACCGGGGGGACCGCTTCTCGTTCTCGGTGACGGTGGAGGCGTCGCGGTAGGACGCGCAGTTCCCCGCGCCCCTGTTGTGCCCGGTCTTTGTCTGCGGCCCGGTGGAGGGTCGCTCGCGCAGTTCCCCGCGCCCCTTCAAGGCCCGGACCTCGGCTGCGGACCGGCGGTCAGTTGCTCGCGCCGTTCCCCGCGCCCCTTCAAGGCCCGATCTTTGTCTGCGGCCCGGCGGTCGGTTGCTCGCGCCGTTCCCCGCGCCCCTTCAAGGCCCGGACCTCGGCTGCGGACCGGCGGTCGGTTGCTCGCGCAGTTCCCCGCGCCCCTTCAGGGCCCGGGCTTTGTCTGCGGGTTGTGGGTGGCTGAGCGCGCAGTTCCCCGCGCCCCTGAAGGCCTGTGGCTGAGGTGAGCATTCCGGCTGCGGGCATCCCCCTCAGGGGCGCGGGGAACTGCGCGAGCAACCCAGCACGGTCCGCAGACGAAAGAAGGGTTCGGGGCGCAGCCCCGCAGCGGGGCGCAGGGGCCGCAGGGGCCGCAGGCCCCGTCGGGTGGAGTTCGAGGGCGCAGGCCCCGTCGGGTGGGGTTCGAGGGCGCAGGCCCCGCCGGGGGGTCGGGGGCGCAGACCCCGCCGGGGGGGGGACGCCAGGGGGCCCGGGCGCAGGCCTCGGGGAAGTCGGCTTGCGGCGCGCTCGCCCCCGGAGGGTTTGGGGAAGGGGCGGGGAGGGGCCAAAACCCCCCGCCACCCCCCTAGCATGGGCCCCCGTGAGTGACGATCCGCAGCCGCTCGACGACCTGATGCCCTGGTCCGTGGCCCCCCTGCGCCCGGGCCGCCCCTGGCCCACCGCCCCGGACCCCCGCACGCTCAGAACCCGCTGGACCACCCTCGTCCACGCAGACCCCTCCACCCGCGAACACCTCTTCCGCCCCACCCGTACCCGCACCCTCCACACCCGCGTCCCCGCCCTCCCCTCCCCGGGCCACCCCGGCACCGCCCCCCTCGCCCAGGAATCCGGCCCCTGCCCGGCCCCCGTCCGCTTCACCCACGGCCCCTTCGACCAGCAGTGGCTGATACCCGATCACCGCCTCCTGGACGCCGCCCGCCCGGAGCTGTGGCGCGTCGCCGACGAGCGGCAGCTGTTCGCCGTGGAGCAGGGGTGCCCGCCGAAGTCCACCGGCCCGGCCCTCACCGTCTCCGCCCTGCTCCCCGACGGCCACCCCCTGGCCGGCCGCCCGGGCCGCATCCGCCCCCTGTACCGCCGCCCGGGCGCCGCCGAGCCCAACATCACGCCGGGCCTGCTCGCCCTGCTCGGCAAGGAGTACGGGCAGGAGGTCGCCCCCGAGGACCTGTTCGCCTGGGTCGTGGCCGCCGCCCGGCCCTCCCCCGCCGGGTGCGTCGTGCCGCTCACCGCCGATCCCGCCCGCTGGGCGCGCGGGGTGGAGCTGGGGCACCGGATCACGGAGCTGACCGTGCGCGGGGCGCGCGGCGGTGACAAGCCCCGGCTGCCCGGCGGCCGGCGGCCGTACGTGCGGGCCGCGATCCCGCCCCGCCCCGACGCCCTGCGCTACGACCCGGAGGACGAGAGCCTGTACCTCGGCGAGGGCCGCGTCTCGCCGGTGCCCCGGGGCGCCTGGGAGTTCGAGGTGAGTGGGGTGCGCGTCCTGGAGGCGTGGTTCGAGCAGCGCGCGCGGAGCGGCGAGCCGGGCACCCTGGAGGCCGTACGGCCCGCGTCCTGGCCGCAGGAGTGGACCTCCGACCTCCTTGAGCTCATCACCGTCCTGGCCCTGCTCGACGAAGTGCGCCCGGATCTGCGGGAGCTGGCCGAGGGTCCCCGCCTCGCCCGCGAGAGGCTCGTCGAGGCGCGCGTCCTGCCCGTACCGCCGTCGGCCCGCCGCCCCGCCTCCGTACTCGACCATCCGGAGGAGGGCCCGGACGGGCAGCTGACGCTCCTCTGAGGAGAGCCGCCGACGTGCCGTCCGTGACAAAAGTGCCCCGTACACGATAAGCACGGCTCCCATGAGCACTCCGCAGTCCCAGCCCCTCCCGCTCGACGGCATCACCGTCGTCGCCGTGGAGCAGGCCGTCGCCGCCCCCTTCGCCACCCGCCAGCTCGCCGACCTCGGCGCCCGGGTCATCAAGGTCGAGCGGCCCGACGGCGGCGACTTCGCCCGGCACTACGACACCGCCGCCCGCGGCCTCGCCTCGCACTTCGTCTGGTGCAACCGGGGCAAGGAGTCGATCGCCCTCGATCTGAAGGACCCGCGCGGGCTGGACGCCCTGCGGCGGCTGATCGCCGGGGCCGACGTGTTCGTGCAGAACCTGGCGCACGGGGCGGCCGCCAGGATGGGCCTGGACGCGGCCACGCTGTGCGCGGCGCACCCGCGCCTGGTCGCGGTCGACATATCGGGGTACGGCGCCGACGGCCCGTACGCGCACAAGCGGGCGTACGACATGCTCGTCCAGTGCGAGGCCGGGCTCGTCTCGGTGACGGGGACGCCGGAGCAGCCCGTGAAGGCTGGCATCCCGGCCGCCGACATCGCGGCCGCCATGTACGCGTACTCGGGCGTCCTCGCGGCGCTGCTGCGCCGGGGCACGACCGGCCGGGGCGGGCCCGTGGAGATCTCGATGCTGGAGGCGCTGGCGGAGTGGCTGGGCCATCCGCTGCACCATGTGATGCACGGAGGGACGGAACCGGCGCGCACCGGGGTCGCGCACGCCGTCATCGCCCCGTACAACGCCTACGCGACGACCGACGGCCAGGTGCTGCTCTCCGTACAGAACGACCGGGAATGGCGCAGACTGGCCGTCCAGGTCCTGGAGCGACCGGAGTTGGCCGAGGATCCGGCGTACGCGACCAATACCGCGCGGACCGCGCACCGGGCGCGGACCGACCAGGTGGTCGGGGACGCGCTCGCCGCGATGACGGCCTCCGAGGCGGTGGCGCGGCTGGAGGCGGCGGGCATCGCCTGCGCCCGGCTCAACACGGTCGCCCAGGTCGCCGCGCATCCGCAGCTCGCGGCGCGGAAGCGCTGGCGGGAGGTGGACTCGCCGGTGGGGCCGCTGCGCGCGCTGCTGCCGCCGGTCGGTCTGCCGGGCGGCCCCGAGCCGAGGATGGGGGCGGTGCCGGCGCTGGGCGAGCACACCGAAGCGCTGCTGCGAGCCCTGGGGATGACAGAGGAGCTGACAGCAGCGCTGCGCCGGGACGGCGTGATCGCCTGAACATGGATCAGAAAGTCATGGGTTCTCGGGAATCCGGTTTCCCGGGGTGCCGGATTCTCGGGAAGTCACTGATCGTGGGCTGTCGTGGACTTCAGCCGCGGCTGCCGAAGAGCGAGCGGCGAAGGCGCCGCAGCGGGGCGAAGAGCGAAACGCGGGCGCTCTTGCTCCTCCGGCTGTGCGCGACGTCACGCGAGGTCAGCTCACGCATCAGCAAGGTCGCCTCGGCCGACTCCCGCAGCGGGACGGCGGGACCGCCCAGCACCGAGAGATGGCGGTCGAGGCGCGAGCTGGTCGCACTGCTCCCGCAGGTGATGGCAGGTACTCGCGCCCTGCTGCGCACTGTTATCTGTTCCATGTCACTCCCCACCCATACGAGGGCACCCGGCCCCGGGCAGGGTAACCCTATCGCCCCCGCGTCACACTCGTGTATCCCGGTGGTGGGATTCACCTCTCCCGGGGAGGGGTTGACAGACGACCCTGATTACTCTCTGAATATGCCTGATTCCAGGGCGAGTTGGACAACGCGTCCGAGGGGGCCGCCACCGGCGTGACCTGAGCTAACGTGGAAAGGATTCGCGGTAGTTGGTCGTGTTGTGGTCGTCCCGTCGCCAAGGAGGCCCCGCCAGTGAGCGAAGTGCCGGGCAGCGAACAACGCGTGATCCAAGGACGCTACCGTCTGCTCTCCCCGCTCGGCCGCGGCGGCATGGGCGAGGTGTGGCGGGCGCGCGACGAGGTGCTGGGACGCGAGGTCGCGGTCAAGGAGGTACGGGCGCCGGCCGGGCTCGATTCCCCCGACGAACAACGGATGTACGCGCGCCTCGAACGTGAGGCGTGGGCGGCGGCCCGGATATCGCACCGCAACGTGGTGACGGTCTACGACGTGGCGACCCACGAGGGCCGCCCCTGGATCGTGATGGAGCTCGTCCGCGGGCTCTCGCTCTCCGAGGTGCTGGAGGCGGACGGCCCGCTCACCCCGCAGCGCGCCGGGCACGTCGGCGCCGAGGTCGTCGCGGCGCTGCGCGCGGCGCACGAGGCCGGGGTGCTGCACCGCGACGTCAAGCCCGCCAACGTGCTGCTCGCCAACGACGGCCGGGTGGTCCTCACCGACTTCGGCATCGCCATGGTGGCGGGCACGTCCACGCTCACGATGACCGGTGAGGTGATCGGCTCACCCGAATTCCTCTCCCCCGAACAGGCGCTGGGCCGCACCCCCGGACCCGCCTCGGACCTGTGGTCGCTGGGTGTGCTGCTGTACGCGGCGGTCGAGGGCAGCTCGCCCTTCCGCCAGTCCACCCCGCTCTCCACGCTGCGGGCCGTGGTGGACGAGGAGCTGCCGCCGCCGCGCCGGGCGGGGGCACTCGCGCCGGTGATCGCGGGGCTGCTGCGCAAGGACCCCGCCGAGCGTCTGTCGCCGGAGGAGGCCGAGCGGCAGTTGCGGGTGGTGGGCGCGGGGGGCGAGGTGCGGGACATCCCGCCGCCCTACCCCGGACCATACGAAGAGCCGACCGTCGCCCGGGGGATGCCGGGCGCGGACCCGACGCCGCCGACCCGGGTGGCGCCGGGGGCGTACGTCCCGGCGGCCGAGGAGGACCGGCCCGGTCGCGGCGGGGCGGGGGTCCTGCTGGTGGCCGGCGTGCTCGTCCTGCTGCTCGCGCTCGGCGCCCTGGTGTGGGCGCTGGTGCACAGTGGGGGCGACGCGGAGGCCGGGAAGAGCACGGCCACGACGTCCGCGCCGGGCCCGGCGTCGCACTCCGCGCCGCACAGCGGCACCGCCGCCACGAGCCACAGCGCCACCACGGCCGCCCCGAGCAGCACGGGTCCCGGCCCGAGCCCGAGCCCGAGCGGTTCGGCGACGCCCGCGCAGTCCGTGAAGGTCTCCTTGCGGGCCGTGCGCGGAAGTTACGAGGGGCGGTGCCCGCCGCCGGACGAGGCGGCCCCGGCGGTGGTCGCCACCGTCACCGTGGGCCGTACGCCGGTGGAGGTCCAGTACCGCTGGGTGACGGCGGACGGGGAGTCGTCCGACCCGGGCTGGAAGACGCTGGGCTTCGCGTCCGGCGAGGCGCGGACCAGGCAGCTGCGGCACGTCGAGTCGGGGGACGGGACGGCCGGGACCAAGCGCAACGCGGTGCGGTTCGAGGTGCGCTCGCCGGTCGAGGCGGCGTCCAATTCCGTGGCGTACGCGGTGACGTGCGAGGAGGAGACCCCGACGGGCGGAGCCTCCTCCTCGTCGTCCGCTTCCGCTTCCTCTGCTTCTTCTGCTTCTTCTTCTACTTCTTCTGCTTCTTCTGCTTCTTCCACGCGTCCGGCGGACGACGGCTCACTCCGCCCGCCGGACGCGGTGACGACGGACGGGGATCAGGCCGCGTTGGCGAAGGTGGGCAGGTAGCCACCGGACTGACCGGCGGCGGTGGGGTGGTAGGACTCGCCGATGTTGGTCCAGACGAGGCTGTTCAGCCAGGAGCTGCTGGAGCAGATCTCGTGGTTGGTGAAGGCCGGGACGACCGAGGCGAAGCTGTAGCCGTGGTCGGCCGCGCGCTTGGCGGTGACCGTGTTCAGCTCGTCCGCGGCGCTGTTGATGGCCGCGCGCGAGGTGTCGCTGAGCCCGAGGAAGCAGCTGCCGCCGATCTTGTAGAAGTGCGGGTAGCCGATGACGACGACGTGGGCGTTGGGGGCCTTCGCTCTGATCGCGTCGTAGACGGAGTCGAGTTTCGCGGGCAGGACGGTGTCGGCGTAGGTGCGCGCCTGGTTGATGCGGTTGAGGCAGGTGGACTGCGAGTTCAGGACGCAGGTGGTCATGACGTCGGAGAAGCCCGCGTCATTGCCGCCGATGGTGATCGAGACGAGGTCGGTGGCGGAGGTGAGCGGGCCGAGCTGACCCGCCTTCACATCGTCGGTGGTCGCGCCGGAACAGGCGGTGAAGGCGAACGAGGCGGGGGCGTGGGACGCCGCCCACAGGGACGGGTAGGCCTTGGGCGAGCGCTTGCAGGAACCACTGGAGCTGTCGTACGTACCGGTTCCCACTCCCGAGGAGTAGGAGTCGCCGAGCGCCACGTAGTCCGTGCCCGCGGCCTGGGCGTGGGTCGCGGCACTGGCCACGCCCGCCCCGGTGAGGGCGAAGGCGGCGGTCAGGAAGATCGACGACACATGGGCCGTCATACGGGAGAGCTTCATGTGGGGGCCTCCTAGTGCGGGATATCCGCCACAGATGTGGTACCAGCGAGTAGGGATCACCGGAAGTGGACATGCCAAGAACTTTCAGAAATCCGCTCCTCCGGGGGAAACCCTGACCATGCGTTCCCGTCAATTGACCTCGCCCGCACGGAACTTGCCTGCACACCCCTTGCCCCGGGGGCCTTTCCGGGAGTGACAAAAGACCGTGCGCCGCAAGGCGGGTTGCCGGATCATGGAAGCCATGTCCGCGAACCCTGAAGCAACGCTGCCGATCCGGCTGAACGTGGACGACAGCGACTCCCCCTCCGATGTCGTCGACGCGCTGTTCCTCGGCCGGTTCGCCACGGGCGAGCAGCCCTTCTCGCACAGCTCCTCCATCGACCGTGTCAAGAAGGGCGCGGGGCTGCTGCCGCCGGGAGCGACCGTGCTGCGCGCGGCGCGCGACGACGACCGCAGTGCCACGCTCGCCGAGGGCGAGGGCTGGACGCTGCTCGTCTCCCGCTGGAACCGGGGCGCGGACGTCACGGTGACGGCGACCAGCGAGGAGCTCGCCGAAAGAGTGCTCAAGCAGGCCACCGAGGGCGCGGAGGACGAGCCGGAGCCGGTCCCGGAGAACGTGACCATGGGCTTCTGGTACGTCTCACCGCGCCGCGGCCCGCACCGCACCACCCGTCAGATCGCGGCCGGGACCTGGGAGGAGGTCCGCCCCAACTACACGGCGCCGGTGGCCGAGGCGATGGACCGCCTGATGAAGGTGACCCCCGACGACATCGCGGGCCGGCTGCTGCTGCTCCACGGCCCGCCGGGCACCGGCAAGACGTCGGCGCTGCGCACCCTCGCCCGCTCCTGGCGCGACTGGTGCCAGGTGGACTGCGTCCTGGACCCCGAGCGCCTCTTCAACGACGTCGGCTACCTCATGGACATCGCGATCGGCGAGGACGACGGCTCGGCGAAGGGCCGCTGGCGGCTGCTGCTGCTGGAGGACTGCGACGAACTGATCCGGGGCGAGGCCAAGCACACGGCGGGGCAGGCCCTCTCGCGTCTGCTGAACCTGACGGACGGTCTGCTGGGCCAGGGCCGCAACGTCCTGGTCGGCGTCACCACCAACGAGGACCTGGAGCGCCTGCATCCCGCGGTCGTGCGCCCCGGCCGGTGTCTGGCCCGGATCGAAGTGGGCCCGATGACCCGGCGCGAGGCGGTCACCTGGCTGGGCACGGAGGAGGGCGTCGGCCGCGAGGGCGCGACGCTGGCGGAGCTGTTCGCCCTGCGCCGCGGCACGGCGCCGCCGAGCGTCCCGGACCCCAGGGAGGGCGCGGACGCGGGGCTGTACTTGTAGGAGGGGGCGGTACGCGCAGGGGCGGGCCGGGCGTGGGGCGGCCGGGCCGTGGGGCGGGCCGGGCCGAGCTCGCAGAGGCCGGGGGGAAGCGCGCGCCTCGACCTCGGGCTGCACTTGCGGAGACTCGGGGGACGCGCGCGCCTCAGCCTCGGGCTGCACTTGCGGAGACCCGGGGGACGCGCGCGCCTAGCCTCGGGCTGCACTTGCGGAGACCCGGGAGGGGGAGAGACGCGCGTCTCACCCCCCTGCGCCGCCCGCGGCTTGCGGAGTCCGGCTGCCGATGCCCCGCCCGCGGCCCGTGACCGCGCGCGTCAGTCCCCGTACACCGCCCGCACCGCGTCCGCCACCGCCGCCCGCGCCGCCTCGCGGCCGAGGCCCAGGCGCCGGGCCTCCTGCGCGTACGCCAGGGCCGCCGCCGCGGCCCGGCGCTCGGCCGCGTCGCCCGCCGCCGCGACGAACGTGCCGTTGCGGCCGCGCGTCTCGATCACCCCGTCCGCCTCCAGCGCGCGGTAGGCCTTGGCCACCGTGTTGGCGGCGAGCCCGAGCTCCTCGGCGAGGCCGCGCACGGTGGGCAGCTTGTACCCCACGGGCAGCACCCCCGCCCGCGCCCGCTCGGCGATCTGGGCCCGCAACTGCTCGTACGGAGCGTCGGCGGCTTCCTGGTCAATGGCGATCTTCAGGGTCACAGGCCGATTCTGCCCCTCCCCCACGCGGGACGAAAATGGGAGGCGTCCGGCGTGCCCCGTTGCGTAGCGTCCGACGCGTCGACCGACCCCTCTGCGCCATGGAGACACGTCTTGTCCGCGAATTCGGCTGCACCCGGCTCCCTCCTCACCGTCACCCTGGTCAAGGGCGGCCGTACGAAGATCGGCTACCCGGCGACGGTGGTGTCCGACGACGGTGTGCGGCTCACCGTCCGCGCCCCCTGGGCCGCCGACGGCGTCCGCGACTTCGGGTTCGTCCGCTTCGAGCCGGGCGACGTCTTCACCGAGCACTACTGGCGGGACCGCTGGTACGCGGTGAAGGAGGTCCGGGCCGCCGACGCCTCGCTCAAGGGCTGGTACTGCGACATCACCCGGCCCGCCGTGGTGCGCGAGGGGACGGTGGTCGTCGAGGACCTGGACCTCGACCTGTGGGTCTCCGCCGACGGGGCGACCGTGCTCCGCCTGGACGAGGACGAGTTCGCCGAGAGCGGGCTGGCCGAGCGCGACCGGCAGGCGGCGGACCGCGCTGTCCAGGCCCTGGACGAGCTCGAACTCCTCGCCGAGCGCGGCAGGTTCACCGCCCTGATCGCCTGATCGACCGATCGGCTGATCGACCGATCGACTGATCGGCCGGCGGTCAGGGCCGGGGAGGAAGCGCCTTGCGGTAGTGGACGCGGTCGTACGGCCCGTCCACCCGCCGCTCCACCAGCTCGTACCCGAAGCGGGGGTACATCCGGCGGTTCTCCCACATCTTGGCGTTGGTGTAGAGCCGCACCTCGGGCAGCCCCAGCCCGCGGGCGTGCGCCTCGACGTATCCGAGGAGCCGCCGGCCGAGGCCGGATCCCGCGGCGTCCGGATGCACAGCCATGGAGTCGAGGAAGAGGTGGTCCGCCTCCGGGACGAGCACGAGGACACCGACGACCGGATCGCCCGTCACGAAGACCCGCCCGGCGGCGACGTTCGCCGCGTGGTCGTCCTCCATCGGGGCGGGCACCACGCCGATGCGCTGGACGTAGTGGCCGTACGCGGCGTCGGTGACCTCCTGCACGCGCGCGACGTCGGCGCGGGTGGCGGTGCGGATGTCGTCGTAGGGGGCGGGGTGTCCGGCGCCGCCCGCGCCGTCGGTCGTCTTGATCACGCGTCCACGGTACGTCCCCGGGCGGGCGTCCCCCTGGCCGGAAGCGGCTCTTCTTAACCGGCTCTCAGTCGTTCCTTAACGCGGCCATAAAGATCGCCATCTCCCGCTCCCGGCGGCCTTGTTCGCGGGATCCGGCGGCTAGCGTGCTGCGCACCCGCCCCTCGCGCCGCGCCGAAGGAGAACATCACCATGACCGTTCGCCGCCCTGCCACCGCCGCCGCCCTGGCCCTGGCGCCGCTCGCGCTGACCGGGCTCGCGGCCGGGCCGGCCGCCGCCCACGGCTCCATGACGGACCCGGTCAGCCGGGTCTCCGCCTGTTACGCCGAGGGGCCCGAGAGCCCCCGCTCGGCCGCCTGCAAGGCGGCGGTCGCCGCCAGTGGCACCCAGGCGTTCTACGACTGGAACGCCGTCAACATCGCCGCCGCCGCGGGCCGGTCGAAACAGATCATCCCGGACGGCAGGCTGTGCAGCGCGGGCAACGACAAGTACAAGGGGCTCGACCTGGCGCGCGCCGACTGGCCGGCCTCCAGGCTGGCCGCCGGGCGCCACACCTTCCGCTACAAGGGCACCGCCCCGCACAAGGGCACCTTCGAGCTGTACCTCACCAAGGACGGGTACGACCCCACCAAGCCGCTGAAGTGGTCGGACCTGGAGGCCACGCCGTTCGCCAAGGTGGCGAACCCGCCGATGCGCGACGGGGACTACGTCTTCGACGCCACCCTGCCCGCCCGGTCCGGGCGCCACCTCCTCTATTCGATCTGGCAGCGCTCCGACAGCCCCGAGGCCTTCTACACCTGCTCCGACGTGGTGTTCGGCAAGGACCGCGGAGGTTCCGCCCCGGCCCCGGCGGCCTCGGCACCGACCCAGCGGCAGGTCGAGGCAGGCGCCGCCAAATCGACGGTGGAGCACCACGGCCACGGCGACGACGACGCGAGGACCGGCGCGGGCGCCCCGGCGCGGCCGGCGGCCGGTAAGGACAGGCAGGGCGAACCGGCAGGCGCCGCGGCGCAGTCGGGCAACCAGCCGCACACCGACAGTGTGGCCGCGGCCCCGGCCGCCGGCGCCGTGCCCCGCACCGAGAACCTCGCCGAGACGGGCGGCAGCGGGTCCACCCCGTACCTCGCGCTCGGGGGCGCGGGGACGCTGGCCGCCGGAGCCGTGTTCCTCCTGCTGGCCGCCCGCCGTCGGCGCGGGCTCAGCCGATGACGGACGCGCAGGTGGTGGGGGTGGCGTGCGCGGGGTCAAGGGCGTTCACGACCTCGTGGTAGGTGACGCGGTCGGTGAGGCCCATCGCCACGTGCTCGGAGAGGTCGAGGACGCACTTGTCCTGGATGAGGACGTTGTCGACGTCCGGGCCGTCCAGGAACTGCGAGCGGTACGGGGTGACGACCTCGTCGTATCGGCTGGCGATGACGGTGTAGCGCACTCCGGGAACGGTGTCACCGCCCGCGTTGAGCCTGGTCAGGAACGGTGACCCGGCCACCTGGTCGGCGAGGCCGGGGGTGCCGAGTCTGAGCAGGTCCTCGGCGCCGGGGAAGTAGGGCAGCAGCGCCGTGAGCCCGAGCAGGGTGGTGCCGTGGTTGTCGGGGGCTATGCCGACCAGGGTGTTCACCTTGGAGGCGCCGCCCAGGAACTTCAGGTACCAGCGCGGCATCATCCCGCCCTGGGAGTGGCCCACGAGGTCAGCCTTGGGGGTGCCGGTCGCCGCGAGCACCCGGTCCACGAAGACGGCGAGCTGTCCGGCCGACTTGTCGATGGGGCCGAGGCCGTTGAAGAGCGGTACGCCCGGAAGCTGACCATAGTCGAGGGAGAAGACGCAGTACCCCCGGTTGACCAGGTACGGGGCGAGGGCCAGCCAGTTGTCGACGGAGTTCCCGAAGGTTCCGTGGACCAGGACGACGGGGCGCGGGTGGGCGGCGGAGGGCTTGCAGGAGTAGTCGTTCCAGCCGCTGGTGGGGGCGGCGCTCTGAGCGTGCGCGGCGGTCGTCGGGACCAGGGCGGCCGCGGCGGCGAGCAGCAGGGCCGCCAGCGGCCGGGCGAACGCGTGCTTGCGGGGGCGGCGGAGCATGGGGGGCAGCATCGAGTGAACTCCTTGCGGCTCAAAGGGAGTTGCGGGGACATGCACCCTGTGATCCGGACCACAAGAACGGTTCGCCCGCCAAATTACGCACCGGTAGCCCGAGAAGTGAAGTTACGCGTCGGTAAAAACTGCCGCGACCTGCGCGCTGCGCTGGTAAGGCCGGACCGGCGGTCAGGCGGCGTCGGCCAGGGGGCCGCCGGAGCCGGCGCCCGGAGCGGGCCGCGCCAGCGCCCCCGGCATGATCGCGGCCGGGCCGAAGCGGGCCCGGGCCCGGTCGGCGACGGCCTCGATCCGGCGGGCCCGCTCGTCCACGGGGTCGAACGTCAGCTGCCGGGAGGCCTGCCGGGCGGGGGCGAGCCCCTCGGCCCGCAGGGAGAGGCTCCGGACGCGGGCCCGCTGGAGGCCGAGCGACTCGTGGATCGCGTAGGCCGAGGCGATGAGCGCCGGGGAGTGGGCCGTGGGCTCGCGCAGGGCGCGGCCGCGGGTGGTGGTGGACCGGTCGGCGTACCGGACGGTGAGCGTCAGGGAGCGGCACACCTGCTCCGTGCCGCGCAGCCGGACGCCCAGCTCCTCCGCGAGGGAGAGCAGGGCACGGCGCTGCTGGTCGCGGTCCACCTCGTCGCGGGGGAAGGAGCGTTCGGCGCCGAGGGAGCGGGCCGCCGCGTTCGGGACGACGGGGGTGCGGTCGATGCCCAGGGCCCGTTCGTGGAGCTCGCGGCCGGCCCGCGCGCCGACGATCCGCTGGAGGGTGGCGAGCGGGGCGGCGGCGACCCGGCCGATCGAGTCGAGTCCGTACGAGCAGAGGGTACGGGCGGTCGCGGGGCCGACCCCGTCCAGCGCGGCGACGGGCTTGTCCCGCAGGAACCGGGGCACATCGTCCGGGGGCAGCACCAGGGTCGCGCCCGGCCGGGCGCCCCGGGCGGCCATCCGGGCCAGCATGGGGTTGGGCCCGGCCCCGATGGTGCAGTCCACCCCGCGGTGGGCGAGCGCCCTGACCCGGATGACGGAGGCGAGCTGGGCCGCGTTCCACCCGAAGTACCGCTCGGCGCCCCGCACGTCGACGAGCGCGCCGTCCGGCGGGAGCGCCTGGACGACCGGGGTGAGACCGCCGAGCATCGCGAGCAGTCCGGGGAGGGCGGCCTCGCACCCGCCGCCCGCGCCCGCGTCCCCGGGCGGCACCTGGAACCGTACGCAGAGGATCATCCCGCGCTCCCCCGGCTCTGGTGCCACAGCTTGCGGCCGGTGGCGGCGACTCCCTCACCGGCGGGCCGGAGGTCGGCCCAGGGGTTCAGCCGGTAGCCGGTGGGCAGTTCGATGCGGCGCCCGCCGTCGCTCTCCCCGCCGGGCGTCCCCTCGCCGTCCCCGTCGGCGCCCCCGCCGGCGTCCTCGCGGTCAGCGGCAGGGGCCGACAGCCGGGCGGCGACCGCGTCCAGGCCGCCCTCGCGGCGCAGTTCGGCCAGTTCGGCCAGGTTCCAGGCGGCGGCGCCCACCACGCTGAGGCTGCGCGGACCGCGCCGCTGCACCACTCCGCGTACCAGCAGGAGCCAGGAGTGGAAGACGGTGTGGGCGCAGGCGGCGTGGCTGTCGTCGAAGAAGGCGAGGTCGACCAGGCCCGTCCCGTCGTCCAGCGTGGTGAAGACGACCCGTCGGCCGGACCGGATGGGCGGGGTCTGGGTGGCCGCCTTGGCGCCCGCGACCAGGACGGTCTCCCCGTGCGCGGCGTCCCGCAGCCGCTTGGCCGAGACCACGCCCAGCTCCTTCAGGAACGTCTCGTGGTCCACCATCAGATGGCGGGAGGCGTCCATGCCGAGGACGCCCAGCTCGGCGCTGAGCCGCTCCGCCTCGTCGAGGTCGGGCAGTCCCGCGCGGGCCGTCCGCCGCCCGTCGCCGAGCGGGAGCTGGCCGCCGCCGGACCCGGCCGCCCGCTGGGCGCGGTGGAGTTCGGCGAGGTGCAGCAGCAGGTCGCGCCGGTTGCCGCCGAACGCGTCGAGCGCGCCGACCTGGGCGAGCCGCTCGGCGACGGGGCGGCTGGGCCTGGCCCGCCGCCAGAAGTCGAGCAGGGAGGAGTAGGGCTGCTCCTGTTCGATCCGGGCGGTCTCGGCCTCGCTGATCCCCTGGACGTCCGCGAGGGCGAGGCGGAGCCCCCAGGTCCGCGAACCGGACACCAGTTCGACTCGATGTTCGGCCGCCGACCGGTTCACGTCCACCGGCAGGATCGGCACCCCGCGCCGCCGCGCGTCCGCGAGCAGCAGCCGCTTGGGGTACATCCCGGGGTCGTGGGTGAGCAGCCCGGCGTAGAAAGCGGCCGGGTGGTGGGCCTTCAGCCAGGCCGACTGGTAGGTCGGCACGGCGAAGGCGACGGCGTGCGCCTTGCAGAAGCCGTACGAGCCGAAGGACTTGACGATCTCCCAGGTGCGGTCGATGACCTCGGGCGTGTACGCGCGCTCGGCCGCGCACGCGGTGAACCAGAGACGGATCTCCTCCTGCGACTCGGGGTGGGAGAGGGCGCGCCGGGCCTGGTCGGCCATGGCCCGGTCGCAACCGGTCATGACGGCCAGCATGTTGATGATCTGCTCGTGGAAGACGACCACGCCGTAGGTCTCCCCCAGGACGTCCGCCAGGTCCTCGTGCGGGTGGCGCACCGGGGCCCGGCCGTGGCGCGCCTCGATGAACGGCCGGACCATGTCGGCGGCGACCGGTCCCGGCCGGAAGAGCGAGATGTCCACGACCAGGTCGTGGAAGGTCGAGGGCTGGAGCCGTCCGATCAGATCGCGCTGGCCCGGCGACTCAATCTGGAAGCAGCCGAGCGTCTCGGTGGAGCGGATGAGCCGGTAGGTCGGCAGGTCGCCCTCCGGGACCTGGCGCGGGTCGTCGAGGTCCGGTTTCCGGCCGGTGGTGCGGCCGATCTCGGCGACCGCGTGCGCCATCGCCGACTGCATCCGCACCCCCAGGACGTCCAGCTTGAGCAGCCCGAGGTCCTCCACGTCCTCCTTGTCGAACTGGGACATGGGGAACCCCTCCCCGCTGCTCGCCACCACCGGGGTGCGGCGCAGCAGGGTGATGTTGGAGAGCAGCACTCCGCACGGGTGCATGGCGATTCCGCGCGGCAGCCCGTCCAGCGCCTCCACCAGATCCCACAGCCTGCCGTGCCGCCCCTGCTCCGCCGCGATCCCGCGCAGCTCCGGCAGTTCGGCCATGGCGGTGCGGGCGTCGCGGGCCCGGATGTGCGGGAAGGCCTTGGCGATCCGGTCGATCTCGGCCGGGTCCATCGACAGCGCGGCGCCCACATCGCGTACGGCGTGGCGGACCCGGTAGGTCTCGGGCATGGAGACGGTGGCGACCCGTTCGGTGCCGAAGCGGTCCATGATCGCGCGGTAGACGTCGAGGCGGCGGGCGGACTCCACGTCGATGTCGATGTCGGGCAGCACATAGCGCCGGTGGGACAGGAAGCGCTCCATCAGCAGGCCGTGCTCGACGGGGTCGGCGTGGGCGATGCCGAGGAGGTGGTTGACGAGCGACCCGGCGCTGGAGCCGCGCGCGGCCACCCGGATGCCCATTTCCCGTACGTCGTCTACGACTTGGGCGACGGTGAGGAAGTACGCGGCGAAGCCGTGGAAGGCGATGACGTCCAGCTCCCGGTGCATCCGCTCCCAGTACGCGCGGTCGCGGTCGTAGCCGCGCAGCACCATGCCGGCGGCGGCGCGGGAGGCGAGGACCCGCTGCGGGGTGCGGCCGGCGGCGCCGACGAGATGGGGCTCGGGGAAGTAGCTGTAGGTCTTGATGCCCAGCTCCCGGGCGGGGTCGACCCGGCACGCGGCGGCGGTCTCCTCGGTCGTGGCGAGCAGCCGGTGCGCGGCGTCCCGGCGCAGCCCGGCGGCCTCGGCGACCCGCTCGGCGGCGCGGGCCATGGCGGCCGGGTCCTTGAGCCAGCGCTCGCCGCTGTCCAGCCCCCGGCGCGGGTCGACGGGGACGAGCCGGCGGGCCGCGTCCAGGACGTCGGCGACCGGCCCGAGCCCCGGGTCCGCGTACCGTACGGCGTTGGTCAGCACGGCCGGCACGCCCTGGTCGGCGGCGAGGCCCAGGGTGCGGGCGGCGAGCCGCAGCGAGCCGGGGCCGGTGCCCGGGCGCCCGTGGTGCACGACCTCCAGGCGCAGGGCGTCGCCGTACAGCTCGCGCCAGGGCGCCAGGAGGCGTGCGGCGAGGTCCGGGCGGCCGGCCGCGAGTGCCCTGCCCACCTCGGAGGCGGGCCCGAGCAGCACGGTGAGCCCTTCGGCGGGCAGTGCGGACCAGGTCAGGACGGGCGGCCCCGCGGCCGTGTGGGCGGCGGTGATCAGCCGGCAGAGCTCCGCCCAGCCGGTGGCGCCGTCCCGGGCGAGGAAGGTGGCGCGCGGCGCCGACTCGTCGACGAAGGCGCCGCCGCGGACCGGGGTGCGCGGACGCCGGCCGGGGACGCTTCCCTTCGCCTGTTCGAGGAGGTGTTCCGGGACGGCGAGGTCGGTGCCGAAGAGCGGGCGCACCCCCTTGGCCGCGCACGCCTTGGCGAAGCGCACCGCCCCGGCGAGGGTGTCCCGGTCGGTGAGGGCGAGCGCGTCCATGCCCTGGTCGGCGGCGCGCTCGACGAGCCGTTCCGGATGGGAGGCCCCGTACCGCAGGGAGAAACCCGAAACCGTGCGCAGATGCGTGAAGCCGGGCATCCGCACCTCCTGGACCGATCGTTCTCACTTCCCCCTCCTTTCACCATAGACCAATTTCGAACGTGCGTACGACACGGATGTTCGATACGGGTCGGGGTGCTCCGCGCGCCGGGGCCGCCGGGGCCGGCGCGGGGTCAGCCATTCGGCCCAACCCCGACTGCGCCGCCCCGCCGGGCCCCGGAGCGTGAGGGCATGACGTTCGTCGACGAGGTGAAGAGCGCCGTCACCGTGCGGGCCGCGCTGCTGGTCATCGGAGTGCTCGGGCTGATGGTCGCGTTCATCGCGTCCTACGCCGGGGCCTTCCACAACCCCAGACCGAAGGACGTCCGGTTCGGGGTGGTCGCGCCCGCCGAGGTCAGCGAGACGACCGTGGGGCGGCTGAACGCCCTCCCCGGTGGCGCGCTGGACGCCCGCGCGGTCGAGGACGCGGCCGCCGCCACCCGGAAGCTGCGCGACCGCGACCTCGACGGCGCGCTGATCGTCGACCCGAGGTCCACCACCGACACCCTGCTCGTCGCGGGCGGCGGCGGGGCCTCCCTCTCCCAGGCCGTCGAGCTGGTCGTCACCTCGGTGGAGAAGGCCGAGCACCGGACCGTGAAGGTGGTCGACGTCGCCCCGGCCGACCGGCAGGACGCCCGGGGCCTGTCCTCGTTCTACCTGGTCGTCGGCTGGTGCGTGGGCGGCTATCTGTGCGCCGCGATCCTGGCGATCAGCCACGGCGCCCGGCCCGCCAACCTCCAGCGGGCGGTGATCCGCCTCGCCGCCCTCGCGGTGTACTCGATCGCCGCCGGGCTGCTCGGCGCACTGATCATCGGGCCGGTACTCGGCGCGCTGCCGGGCAGCTATCCGGGCCTGGCGGGGCTGGGAGCGCTGGTCGTGTTCGCGGTCGGCGCCACCACCCTGGCCTTCCAGGGCCTGGCCGGGATCATCGGCATCGGCCTCGCCATCCTGGTCGTGGTGGTCCTGGGCAACCCGAGCGCGGGCGGCGCCTACCCGTATCCGCTGCTGCCACCGTTCTGGAAGGCGATCGGCCCGGCGCTGCCCCCGGGCGCCGGTACCTGGGCGGCGCGCTCCATCGCGTATTTCCGGGGCAACGCGGTCACCGGCCCGCTCCTGGTCCTCTCCGCCTGGGCGGTGGGCGGGGCCGTGGTCACCCTGGTCATGGCGGGGGTACGCAGGAGGGACGAGGACGCGGGGGGCGACCCGCTGGACGTGGGCACAGGGCCTACGGCCGGACCCCGTACCGGGCCGACGGCCGGACCCCGTACCGGGGGGTCGACGGCCGAACCCGGACGCGGCCACGGCCCGGCGGCCGAACCCCCGCACGGCCCGGCGACCCCGTGAGCGCGGCCACGGCCGCGTGAGCGCGACCGGCGCTCACAGCGCGATCGGCGGCGGGTCCGCCGGGAGACCCTCCCGGCCGGACTCGGAGGGGGCGCGGACCGGCACGTCCGGGCCGGGCGCCTCCGGCCCGGGCCCACCCGCGACGGGCGCACCCGCCCCGGAAGCCTCCGCCCCGGGCGCTTCTCCTCCGGGCGCCTCCGGCCCGGGCCCACCCGCGACGGACGCACCCGCCCCAGGGCCCCCCGCCGCCGGGTCCGATGTCTGCGGCGTCGCCCGTTCCAGGAAGCGCAGCAGCTCCACCGGGAACGGCAGGACCAGCGTCGAGTTCTTCTCGGCCGCCACCGCCACCACCGTCTGGAGCAGCCTGAGTTGGAGGGCGGCGGGCTCCTGCGCCATCACCCCGGCCGCCTCGGCCAGCTTCTTCGACGCCTGGAGCTCCGCGTCCGCGTTGATCACCCGGGCCCGGCGCTCCCGGTCCGCCTCGGCCTGACGGGCCATCGAGCGCTTCATCGTCTCCGGCAGCGAGACATCCTTGATCTCCACCCGGTCGATCTGCACGCCCCACCCCATCGCCGGGCTGTCGATCATCAGCTCAAGCCCCTGGTTCAGCTTCTCGCGGTTGGAGAGCAGATCGTCGAGGTCGCTCTTGCCGATGATCGAACGCAGCGAGGTCTGGGCCATCTGGGAGACCGCGAAACGGTAGTCCTCGACCTGGATGACGGCGTCCGCCGGGTCGACCACCTTGAAGTAGATCACCGCGTCCACCCGGACCGTGACGTTGTCCCGGGTGATCCCGTCCTGTGCCGGGACCGGCATCGTCACAATCTGCATGTTCACCTTGTGGAGACGGTCGGCGAACGGAAGGATCAGGGTGAATCCCGGGCCCCGCACCGACCCCCTGAGTTTGCCCAGCCGGAAGACCACACCGCGTTCGTACTGCTTGACGACCCGGGCCGCCGCCATCACGTACACGATGCCGGCGGATCCGACGGCCACCGCCGTCGCCACCAATGCCTCGACCATCACGGCCCCCAAGGGTCCGAATCGGACGTGTACTTCGACGGTAACTCCGCTTCCGTCCCGGGGGGAGTCCCGGTCACACTCCACTGAATGGGTAGAACGCGGAAACTCGGACGGGAGGGGAATGCCGCAACAGTCGATGCCTGTATACGACAAACGATATGGGCGGTACGAGGACGGGCCCGGCGATCGGTATCGCGATTCACTACCTCAGGGGGCACGCGTGCGCGGTCGGGTGCGAGCGGCCGACGGCCGGCATCTGATGGTGGAGCGCTTCGGGGACCCGCGGGGCAGACCGGTCTTCCTGCTGCACGGCACCCCGGGCAGCCGTCTGGGCCCCGCCCCGCGCGGCATGGTGCTCTACCAGCGGCGGATGCAGCTGATCGCCTACGACCGGCCCGGCTACGGCGGCTCCGACCGGCTGGAGGGCCGCAGCGTCGCCGACGTCGTCCAGGACGTGAAGACGATCGCGGACAGCTACGGCCTGGAGCGCTTCGCCGTCGTCGGCCGCTCCGGCGGCGCCCCGCACGCGCTGGCCTGCGCGGCCCTGCTGCCCGAGCGGGTCACCCGCACCGCGGCGCTGGTCACGCTTGCGCCCCGGGACGCGGCCGGGCTCGACTGGTTCGACGGGATGACCGCCTACAACGTGGAGGAGTACACGGCCGCCACCCTGGACCCCAAGGAGTTCGCCGCCCGGCTCATCCCGCGCTCCGACGAGATCCGCAGGAACCCCATCCGGCTCCTGGACGAACTGCGCCACGACCTCACCCACGCGGACCGGATGGTGGTCAAGGACGCCGGGGTGCGCTCCATGCTGCTGCGCAACTACCAGGAGGCGCTGCGCACTTCGGCCTACGGCTGGATCGACGACGCGCTCGCCCTGAGCAGCCCCTGGGGCTTCGACCCCGCCGACATCATCGGCGAGGTACTGCTCTGGCACGGCGTCAAGGACGTGTTCTCCCCGGTCGGCCACTCCCGCTGGCTCGCCGAACGCATCCCGGGCGCGACGGCCGTCCTGGAGCCGGCCGCCGCCCACTTCGACGCGCTGCACGCCCTGCCCGCCATCCTCACCTGGCTGATCGAGGAGGACTGAGAGCCCGCGGTACCCGGTGAGGGGGAACCGGTGCGATCACTCCGGTCGCACCGGCCGTCCCCCGGCTCACACCGCCAGCGGCTCCAGGTCCCGCTGCACCCGGCGCTCGTCCCGGGCGATCCGGACGAACGCGTGCTCGTCGCCGAGCAGGCGCGTGAGCTCCTCCACGGCCTCCGTCCGCACGTGCGACGCCTCCTCCTTGCGGCCGAGCCCGTCGAGCGTCACCGACATGTTCGACGCGCAGGCCAGTGTCTCGGGGTGGTGCGCCCCCAGCACCTCCCGCAGCCGCGCGACCGTGTGCCGCTCGATCTCCAGGGCGCTCTCCAGATCGCCCATGTCGGCCTTCACGTTGGCGAGGTTGACGGTGGCGAACAGCGTGTGCGGATGGTTCTCGCCGAGTATGTCGCGCATCGTCCGTATGGTGTTCTCCAACAGGGTGTCGGCGGCGTCCAGCGCCCCGCAGCCCCACTGGTAGATGCCCAGGTTGTTGGTGGCCGCCAGGGTGTACGGATGCCGCTCCCCCGGCACCTTGACGTACTGGTCGACGACCTCCTGGGCCGCGTCCCGCGCCGCCGCCGAGTCCCCGGCCGCGAACAGGTCGGCGGCCAGGTTGAGGTCGCAGGCCAGCCAGTCGGGGTTGGCGGAGGTGTACTTGGCGCGGTAGCGGTTGCGGGTCGCGGTGGTCAGCCGGCGCGCGTCCTCCAGCCGGCCCGCGCGGCGCAGCGACACGGCGAGGCTCTTGGCCGCCGCCAGGGTGCCCGGGAAGGCCCGCCCCAGCTGCTCCTTGTAGAGGTCGTACGTCCGGCTGAGCAGCGCCACCGAGTCCTCGTAGCGCCCGATCTCCCGCAGGTCGCGCGCCAGGTTCATCGCGGAGGAGAGGGTGTAGGGGTGCTCCGGGCCCAGCACCTCGGTGCGCCGGTCGTAGACGTCCTGGTCGAGCTCGCGGGCCCGGGCGTACTGGCCGAGCATGCGCATGTTCAGGGCGAGGTTGTTGGCGGCGGCGAGCGTACGCGGGTGCGACTCGTCGAAGATCTGCCGGAACCCCTCGTGCGCCTCGGTCGCCAGCTCCATCGCCCTGCTGTACTGGCCGAGCGCGCCGAGGTCCATCGCCAGGGCGCTGGTGGTCATGTACGTGTGCGGGTGCGAGGCGCCCAGCACCTCCGTCTGGCGCGAGAGCGTCTCCTCGTCCAGCTCCATCGCCTCCACGTAACGGCCGCGGGAGCGCAGGATGTTGGAGAGGTGGAAGCGCAGGTACAGGTACTGGAGGTCGTTGGGCCCCAGTTTCTCGCGCCACTCCTCGCGCAGGTCCTCGGCGAGGTTGGCGGCCGCGTTGAAGTCGCCGCGCTTCCACAGGTAGCGCACGCGGTCGATGAGGAGCCGGCGGGTCTCCGGCTCGTCGCACAGCCGCGCCCCCGAGGGCGTCAGATGCGGCCAGATGGTGTTGAACTGCGCCCAGGTCTCCGGGTTGTCGATCGGCTCGTCGGCGTCCGGCCGGGCGCCCGCGAGGATGCGGTGGACCGCGTGCCGGGCGTCCATCTGCTCCTCGTCGCTGAGCTGCGCCCGGATCACGGCCTGGACGAGCCGGTGCACCTGGATGGAGCTGCCGACCTGGTCGACCTTGGCGAGGGCGAACCGGCCGATCTCGCGGATGACCCGGCCGAGCACCAGCTTCTCCTGGAGCGTGGCGTCGTACGGCTTGAGGGCGTCGATCATCTCCTTGCTGTAGAGGAGATTGGCGGAGATCGGCTCGGGCGCGAAGAAGGCGCAGAGCTGGAGAAGCCGGACCGCCGCGGGTGAGCGCTGCTTGAGCCGCTCGATGGAGACGTTCCAGGTGGCGGCGACCGGCTCGGGGTAGCCGGCGGGCTGGTTGAGCGCGAGGACGCTGGGCGCCTGCTGCGCCAGCTGCTCCAGATAGGCGGCGACGGGGGTGGCGGTCTCCGCGATCCACGCGGCCGCCTGCTCGACGGCGAGCGGCAGGTCGCCCACCGCGGTGGCGACCTGGTCGGCGTCGTCGATGGTGAGCCCGGGGGCGCGCCGCTGGAGGTGCTCGATGGACTCCTCGCGCAGGAAAACGTCGACGGGAAGCGCGTCGCCGTACTGCGACCAGGTCTGGTTCCTGGAGGTCACCAGGACGTGGCCCGGGCCGCCCGGCGGGAAGAACTTCTTGAGCTGCTCGGGGTCGTCGGCGTTGTCGAAGACCAGCAGCCAGCGCGAGGTGGGCACCCCGCGCCGCAGCAGGTCGATGGCCTCGCGGGAGGCGGAGTTCATGTCGTCGCCGCCCTGCACCCCGAGCCGTACACCGAGCTCGGCGAGGCCGGCCACCACGTCGTCGGGCTGCTCGGCGGAGATCCACCAGACCAGGTCGTAGTCGGCCATGAACCGGTGGACGTACTCCAGGGCCACCTGGGTCTTGCCGACGCCACCGAGTCCGTACAGCGTCTGCGGCTGCGGCAGGACGACGGCGAGGCCGCCGCCGAGCTGGTCGCGCATCCGCTCCAGGACCAGCGAGCGGCCGGTGAAGCCGGGGTTGCGCGGCGGCGCGTTCCAGATCTTGGGGACGGTGCCGGGGAAGCGCGGCCCCGGCGCCACCCCGTCGCTGATCTGCACCGGCCGCTCCAGGGCCCGCAGCAGCGCGGTGGTGGCGTGCACCTCGTCGAGGCGGAACAGGTCGACGGGGTTGCGGTCGATGTAGGGCGCGGTGAGCCGGACGTCGCCGACGCGCAGCGGCAGCAGCTGGCGGCGGGCGCCCGAGGGGTCCTCGGCGGCGGCCCGGGACCAGATCTCCACGGCCCGCGCCGACTTGAGGTAGGCGCTGGAGAGCAGGACCACGGTACGGGCGGCGTTCTCGGCGGCGACCGCCTCCCCGTCGGCGCTGCTGGGCTCGGCCGACACGTCGCGGGGCACCACCCGGAACCCGGCCCGGGTCAGCACGGACTCTATCCAGTCGGCCCACATCCGGTTCTCGGCCACATAGCTGAGGAACAGGTCGGCCGGGAGGGCGGGCCTGCGACGGGTGAAGGCGTCGCGGATGCGCAGCCGGATCTCCTCGTTGACGGTGGGCATCGAGGTGATCCGGCCCTCGGTGACCACGGAGGCCAAGCGCTCGAAGGCGGAGAGCAGCGAGTTGGAGAGCCCGGCCTCGTCGCCGAAGGTCGCCAGCGTCTCCTCGTAGGCGTAGTAGGGGCGGTAGGGGATCTCCACCGCGCCCCAGTACGCGGTGAGTTCGTCGCCGGAGAGCCCGGCCGGGAAGCGGTCGAACTTGAGGCGGGCCAGGGCCCGGCCGGCGTCCGCCTTCTCCTTCTCGCCCTCGTCGATGCGCATCGGGACCGGCAGGATGCGGATGTTCTGCCCGCTGTAGCGCTCGTCTATCTGGCGGGCCACCGAGGCCGCGCCGTCGATGGACTGGTCGCTGAGGGTGAAGCAGTCCACCAGGATGTCGGGGAGGTGGACGGTGCAGATGTCGGCGATGTCGCTGAGGCCGGTGCGGCTGTCGATGAGGACGTAGTCGTAGTTCTCCTTCATGTCCTCGCGCAGGGCGTCGAAGAAGTGACCGCCGCCGAGCCGGTCGTAGAAGTTGTCCCAGTCGAACGTGGAGACGGTCGCCGAGTACTCGCGGTTCTGCCGGCCGGCGGAGACGAAGTCCAGGGTGCCGCCGTCGGGGAACTGCCAGCCCAGCGCCTCGGGTGTGAGCGAGACCGCGTGCGGCTGGATGCGCGCGTAGTCGCGGTGCCAGTCGTCCGAGCGCGGCACGGGACTGGTGGCCGCCCAGGCGTATTCGGTGATGAGGTCGATGACCCCGGTGGTGGCGCCCAGCGTCGAGGGGTCGAGGAAGGGGTGGAAGAAGCGGTGCAGCCCCGGGGCCTCCAGGTCCCAGTCCACCGCGAGGACCCGTTTGCCGTTGGCGGCAAGGATCCAGGCCGTGTTGGCGAGGGCCATGGTGCGGCCCGTACCACCCTTGTACGAGTAGAACGTGACGATGCGTCCGTCACGACTGGCTGTCATCCGTCTCCTCCGCATCGGGCGCGTGATCGAGCCTGTCGGGGATGTACTGCGTGGTGCCGAAATCGGTGCCCATCGGCCCGACCAGGCGCGGCCGTTCGGTGTGCCCGCCCCCCGCGGGCGGGTAGACCGTCGCGTGTCTCAGGTACTGCTGTGCCGCCGCCTCCACGACCTGGGGCAGTATCTGCCCGAAGGCCTCCATGCTGGGGACGCCCTTGGCGGCGGCCCGGCAGGCGGCACGTCCCTGGCGCATCTTGGACGGCATGGTCTCCTCCAGCCGGCGGGACAGTTCCGCCTCCGACGCCCGGCTCTGGTGGTCGTCGCGGTTCCAGGGGACGACCACGCTCACCCAGGGCCGGTGTTCGGCGTCGAAGGCCGCGAGCCGGGCCCGCCGGTCCTCGTCCTCCAGCGCCCACCGGTCCACCAGCAGGATCTCCGGCCGCGAGGGGGGCTGCTTGCCGTCGAGGTGCAGCACCTCCTCGTCGAAGGAGGAGACGGTGGTCTGGTAGTTGAGCGAGCGCACCATGTCCTCCGCCACCAGGGCCAGCGGCCGGGCGGAGAGCGGGTGGTAGGGGTTCCACTCCAGCGGACTGTCGCCGTAGTACGCCTCGTCGCGGCCCTCGGGCAGCTCGTGGCGGGTCGGCGCGGCCACGGTGACGTGCATCGGGCGGGGGCCCTCGCCGGCGGACGGGCCGAAGGCGCTGGGTGCCAGCCGGTAGTCGACGTGGCGGCCGGGCCGGATCGCGGTGGCGTCGGCGACGCTGACGATCCGCTTGGCGAGCTCGTAGACCGCGCGTTCGTACTCCTCGGCGAATATGCGCAGTTTGATCAGCCCGTAGAGGCCGTCGGTGACGTAGCGGTCGCCGAAGGCCCGGTGGTTGAACTGCAACCGCTCGGCGGGCCCGGGCAGCTGCTCGGGCGGGACCGGCACCCACAGCGCCGGCACGATCGCCTCGGCCGGGCGGTTGGTATGGGCCTGGTGCTGGATGGTGCGCTGCTCGAACGCGTACCACTCGCGGCCGCACATCTCGCTCGCGAAGTAGCGCGGCGAGAACAGCGGGACGAACACCCGGCAGGAGGCGAGGACTTCGCCGAGACGCTCCGACCAGCCCTCGCCGGAGCGTATCTCCCGGTCCATGAAGCCGGCGGGCGCACCGGCGGGCAGGTCGGTCATGGCCATCACATGGCCGCAGAGATCACGGAAAAGCCGCTCCACCCACATGTCGGGGTCCGGGCCGCCCGCCCCGTACCTCGGCGTGTGCGCGTAACTCAGAAAGAAGTAGGGCCGATGTTGGTCGGCCGGACGCGGCTGCGCTGATGCGTGCACACGACCCCCGTCCTGCAGTATTGAAGAACATCATTCCGGAGCGCACGGCGCTCCATCCCCTCATCGTTCGGTCAAACAAGGCCGCTTTTCGGTCATCCAGTCCACCGCGTGGTCCACTGCCCCCCTGATCGAGAACAATCGGGCGGTTCTCCGTCCCAGCTGCCACTCTTTGCGCATTTCCTCCGGAAGGTCGGCCCCGACGGCTTCGAAGTCGCTGTCGTCGAGATCGACATCGGGATAGTGGAACCATCCCCGACGCCCACTCTCGTCCCGCACCACACAGCTGTACAGCTTCTTGGGCGGGTTCCTCCGATACCGGTATTCCGCGAGGTGAAAGGCGCTGCACACGCCGAATCCAACATTGATCATGAGAACGCGGGCGTCCGCGCCGTAGAGGGCCGCGAGCGGCGACTTCTCCCCCAGATGGCAATCGGGTTCGTGCCCCTCCATCAGCTCCAGGGCGCGGCATCCCCAGGCCGCGAAGGACGTCTGGGGATGGGCGCTGCGCACCGCCCCGTCCGAGGTCCGCACCCATTCCGCCAGCCGACCCATGCCCTGGCTGCGCGTCCGCTCCGGGTCGAAGGGCTCCATCCGCCGCTTGAAGTCCTGGTACGCGGCCGTGTTCCGTACGCTCCGGGCCCGCCGCAGGTGCGCCGCGGAGGTGAGCGAGTTCTCCGGGGTGAAGGCCGGGACCACGAGCGTGCCCTTGAGCGGGCCGCCGACCGCCGCGCGCAGGGCCCGCCCCAGCGCTCCCGGGCCGTGCCCCAGTCCGCTCATCGAGGCGTGCACGAGGAGGGTGTCCCCCTCTCCGACCCCCATGGCGGCCAGGTCGTCGCGTAACGCGCTCTCCGGTACTGTTCCGGCTCGCTCATCCACGGGCTGCCTCTTCCCACTCCACCAGGACGTCGGCGACCAGCCTCTTCCCGCTCACGGTGAGTTCGGCCGCCCCCTGAAGAGCTTCCAGCGCGCGCCGGGTCTCCGCCAGAGTGCGTGCGGTTCTGTCGTACGCGGCGACCGCCACCCGCTCATGCGTTTCGGCCAGCAGGACCGAAACCGGTACCGGATCCGGGCGCCAGCCGGCCCGGTGGTGCCGGCCGCCGTCCAGCGCGTACAGGTCCGCGACATCGCGCAGGGCCCGGAACCGCGCCCTGCGGAAGCCCCGCAGCAGTCCCAGCGCCAACGCGTCCCCCGTCAGCCCCACGGGCACCCCCAGGGCCCCGTATCCGTGCCGCCCGGCCACCGTGTCCCCGGCGCCCGCGAGCGGGGTGAGCGTGGTCAGTCCCGTGGCGGCGGCCGCCGCGTGGCCCGGCACAGTGGCCGAAAGCAGCCCCCAGGCCGCGGCCAGGCGCCCGCTCCACTCGTCGGCCTCGGCGAGCCCGAGCCGCGGCAGCACCGCGGCGCCGAAGCAGTCGCGGTACGGGTCGAGGTCGTCCAGCGCCATGTCGGGCGCCCCGTCCCGGCCGAGCCCGCGCACCGGCAGCCAGTCGCCGCACGGTTCGCGCGGGCACTCCACCTCCCGCTCGAAGCGGCCGCCCCGGACGCCCCGGACGCGGAAGCCCTTCTCGGCCGGGACCACCTCCGCGCGCCCGGCCGCGCCCGGTTCCGCGACCCTCAGCTCGCCGAGGGTGGGCAGCACCAGCCGGCCGTCCTCGTACCCCACGGTGACGGGCAGGTCGAGCCGGGCGCGCACGGCGGCGGCCGCGGTGTAGGCGGCCAGGCGGTGGGCGAGGGCGGGGGCGCCGGGGCGGTCCTCGCGCAGCGCGTCCAGGGCGGTGAGCAGCCAGCCGCGCGCGTAGGGGTGGGCGAGCACCTCGTCGAGGCCCGGCCCGTCGACGAGGGCGGTCAGCCGCCAGGCCTCGGTCCACTCGGCTCCGCCGCGCCCGGCCAGATCGGCGTGGAGGCGGGCGAGCAGGGTGCGGGTGAGCTCGTGCTCGGTGGCGACGAGCTCCGCGGGGTCGGTCAGGGCGGCGGGGACGAGCCGGGCCGCCGTACGGCTCTCGATGCCCCGTACCAGCGCCTCCAGGTCCGCGCAGTAGACCGAGGGCCCGTCGAAGGGGTCCCGGCCCGCCGCCTCGTTCGCGGGGCGGTAGCGGTGGGTGTAGAGCCCGCCGCCGCAGGAGCGCACGACCGGGCACTCACGGCATTCGGGTCCCACCCCGGCGAGGCCGAGCTGGCGCACCCGGACGCCCGGGTGGGCGGCGACCTCGTCCAGGGAGTGGCGGAAGACGTCGAAGCCGGTGGCGGCGGCGCCCTCGTAGGCGCTCTTGAGCGAGTCGACCTGCTCCAGGGTGCCGTCGGTCTCCACCACGACGAGGTCGGTGGGGGCCAGGCCCAGGGACTCGGTGAGGCTGGGGCCGCCGTTCAACGTCGACAGTACGGACTCGAACAGCCGGACCGGAACCGGCCTGCCCTGTTCCTCCCACCGGTCGAAGACCTTCAGGAGCCACTCGGCGTACTCGGTCGGGGAGCCGCCGGGCCGGGCCGGGGGCGTCTCCCAGGTGGCGTGCGGCAGCAGGTAGTCGATGCGCGGCGGGTCCAGGGCGATGAGCGCGTCATGGACGGCGACCGGGTCGTTGGCCACGTCGATGGTGCACAGCAGCCCGAGGAAGAGATGGCGGTAGCGCTCGCCGCGGAGCAGTTCGACGGCTCTGAGGACCAGGGGGTGGCTGGTGCGGCCGTCGGCGAAGCGGCGGTGGCGGTCGTTGGCCGCCCTGTCCCCGTCCAGAGAGACGCCGACGCGGACGCCGAACTCGTCGAAGAGGTCGAGGTAGCGGGGGCTGAGCTGGAGGCCGTTGGTGTGGATGCGCAGATCGAGCTCCGCGACGCCGTCGAGGGCGGCGGTCAGCTCCTCGCAGACCTTCCGGAGCCGGGCCGGACCCGCCAGCAGCGGCTCCCCTCCGTGCAGGATCACTGACACGGAGGGCAGTACGTGTTTCGCGGCGTGCTCGGCCAGTCGCCGGGCCGTCCGGGAAATCGCCTCGTCAGAGATTGCCTTGGGGCGGGTACGCCAACTCTGATCAGGGGCTTCGTAGATATAGCAGTGATCACAAGCAAGATCGCATCTGCTGTGAACCTTGAGCACGATCTCGCGGAATGGGACCAGGGGTCCAGTCATTCCGCCAGTCTAGAGCTCTCCGACTGTCTAAAGCGCCGAGTTGAAGGTCGACGCCTGAACCGGGCGGCCGAGGGTGGAGGGGAGCACGCGGCCGAGCTTCCTGGCGGCGTCGGCGCCGCGGACGTCGATGTCGGCCAGGGGCACACGGCTCTTCTTCGCAGGGGCGAAGGAGAGAGAATTCACGGAGGTCTTCACGGCCGTCCTTGGTGGGTAATTCCTGCATGTGGACAGGGGTACCGACGACATGCACCGTTGCAGTGTCGGCGGCACGACTTTACTCTCTTGGCCACTGTTGGCAACTGAGCACGACCGCTTGCCCCGAACGCCCGACCCGGCGTGCCGGAAGGTGTACGGAATGGGTCGTTCCACCGAAAGAGTGATGACTAAAACCGCAGACAGGGGTGGATGTGACGGCGATTCCCGGTCCTCTGCACAGCATGGTCTTCCGCAACGCCGACCTGCCGGGTCTCTTCCATCACGCGGACGCACTCGCGGTAGGGCGCCAGCGGGCCGCGGTGAACGACACCCGCTGGCGGCTCTGCCTGCTGGTGGCGGGAGCCGCGCTGGCGGTGCTGCCGTGGGAGATGAAGCTCGGTGGTGACTTCCGTCTGGCGAGCGCGCTCAGCGCACTGGCGTACGCGGGGGTGCTCGCGGTGAGCTTCCGCGCCGCCCGCGGGCACGCGAAATCGCATTGGCAACTGAACCGTTCGGCGGCCGAATTCATCAAATCCATGTGCTGGCGCTATGCCGTGCACGGGGCCCCCTTCGATTCCCACGCCTCCGATCCCGAAGGTCTGTTCACCCTCCGTCTGGAGGAGGGTCTGGGGGAACTGCGCAGGGTCGGCTGGCGCGATCCGCGCGAGGAGGGGGCCTCGGACCTGGCCGCCGCCCCGCTCATCACCGCGCCCATGCGGGAGTTACGGGCCAAGGCGTTCGCCGTACGCAAGGAGACCTACGTACGGGACCGCCTCATCGAGCAGCGCAACTGGTACCGGCGCCGGCAGGAGGCGTCCCGGCGGGCCACCGCGCTGTGGACCACGGCCATCACCCTGCTCACCGTTCTCGCGTTGCTCTTCGCGACGCTGCACATGTTCGGCGCGGCCGAGGGCGTCGAGGTCGCCGGACTGCTCTCGGCGACGGCGGCCGCGTGCCTGGCGTGGAACGAGATCCGTCGCCATCAGCCGCTGATCTCGGCGCACGCGCTGGTGGAGCAGGACCTCAAGGCCATGCACGTGGCCATGGAGAACACCGTCAGCGAGCGCGACTGGCCGGCGGCGGTCTACGAGACCGAGCGGGTCGTCTCGCCCCAGCACACCGACTGGCTGGCCCGGCTCCGCAGTTGATCGCCGACGGGGGACGTCAGGGCCGCCGCACCCCGTCGCACCACACCACCGTGACCGATTTCCCCAGGCCACGGGCGTACTGGACGATGTCGCCCGTGCCGCCGAGCCCGCGCGCGGGCTGGCCGTCCCAGACGGCGATGAGGCGGTCGCAGTTGTCCGCGATATAGGCGCCGGCCGCGTAGTAGGCCTCGTCGGTGGCGTGCGGGAAGTCCATCCGGACCTCCTGCGCGGCCCGGCTCCTCAGCCCCTGGTAGCGGGCGAGTTCGCCGGGCTCCGCGAAGCCGGTCTCGTAGTCGCCGCTGGGAATGACGACGGTCAGGGAGGCCCCGCACTCCAGGGCGATGGCCGCGAACAGCTGGTCGGCGCCGACGGCGAGGCTGGAGAGCGCCTCCAGGGAACCGTCGTGGCCGCACAGCAGGCTCCGCAGGCACGCGCGGATCTCCCCCAGCGCCTCGGAGGGGATGTCGCGGTGACCGGTCACTCCGATGCGTTTCACTGACTCACCCCGTGTGTCCGGTCGCCTCTCCGCCGTGAACATCCTCCCAAAAAGGCGCATCGCGTCCAGCCGTCACCGGGCGCGGGGCGCAGGGAACGAGCCCCCGCCCGGTGGCCGGACGGGGGCTCGCCGCTGCCGGGGCAGCGAGGTGATCAGCCGTCAGAAGAGGCTGACGCCGTAGGCGTTCATGGCCTCGACCACGGGCTGGAAGAAGGTCGTGCCGCCGGAGGAGCAGTTGCCGCTGCCGCCGGAGGTGAGGCCGAGCGCCGTCGAGCCGGCGTAGAGCGGGCCGCCGGAGTCACCGGGTTCGGCGCACACCGTGGTCTTGATCAGGCCGTACACGATGTCGCCGTTGCCGTAGTTCACGGTGGAGTTGAGCGCGGTGACCCGGCCGCTGTGGATGCCGGTGGTCGAGCCGCGCCGGGTGACCGTCTGGCCGACCGAGGGGTTGGCCGCGCTGCTGATCTGCTGACCGCCCACGGCGCTCGGGTGGGACAGCGAGGTGTTGTCGTACCGGACGAGGCCGTAGTCGTTGCCCGGGAAGCTGGTGCCGACCGTCGGGCCGATGCTCGTCGTGTGCGAGGAGCTGGTGTAGTAGTTCGGGTAGCCCTCGGTGCAGTGGCCGGCCGTCAGGAAGTAGTACGTACTGCCCTTCTTGACGTTGAAGCCGAGGGAGCAGCGCCAGCTCGGCGCGTAGATGGCGTCGCCGCCGGAGAGCAGTTTGCTGAATTTGCCCGCGGTCCGCTCGACGCGTATGGCGGACGCGTTGGCGCCGGCCTGCCGCTTGATCCTGGCTATGTCGGCGTTGCTCACGGTGGAGTCGGCGGTCACGACGACCGTGTGGGTGGCGGGGTCGATGTTCCAGGCGGTGCCCGCGACGTCGGCGCCGAGGACGGCGGAGCTCGCGGCCGAGAGCTGGGTGGCGCTGAAGGCCTGGGACGGGGTGGCGTTCGCGGTGGGGACCGCGAGGGCACCGGCGGCGAGGAGCCCGGCGGAGAGGGCGACTGCCTTGGTGCGTCTCGCGAGACCGCGGGTGGGGGTGGTGCGCTTGATCCTCACTTCTGTTCCTCCCGAAGGGAATCGAGGGGCCCGAGTTGGGTGGGGGGACCCCGTGAGGCGCAGCCGGAGCTGGGGCAGCACTGGTGAGCGCAAGCCGTGCTCCTGACAAGCGCTGAGGGGGAGTATTCGGCCGCCCGGCCGTCGGGCGCAAGGGCGCCTTTCGGCCGGGCCGTTGGGGGTCCGAAAGCCCTGGGTCAGTGGGTGAGGACGGTCCGTTCGCCCGCCGTGACCGGCGTGCCGAGGGTGTTGCCGGGAGGCGGGAAGGGGCAGATGAAGTGGTCCGCGAAGGCGCACGGCGGAAGCAGCGCGCGGTTGAAGTCCGCCGTGAGCCGGCCGTGCGCGTCGGGTGCGCCGGGGCGCAGGAAACGGAACGGGAAGGTCGAGTCCCCGCTGGTCGCGTCGGCGAAGACCGCCCAGAGCTCACCGTCGTCCTCGACCGCCACCTGGAGGGTGTGCTCCCGGCCGTCGAGCGTGAAGGCGAGTTCGCCGCCGAGGCCGAGCCCGCGCTCCACCCCGTCGGCGTTCGCCACGCGTACGGTCCGTGCCTCGCCGTACGGGCGGAAGACGGCCGGCACCGCCCAGCGCGGGTCGTACGGGGTCGCCTCGATGCCGGCGAAGGCGCGGCGGCGCTCGGCCCCGGGGTCCCAGACGCGTACCGCCCACAGCCCCTCGCGGCGCAGCACCACCAGCCGCCGCGCGCCCTGGGCCAGCCGGGACTCGGCGGCCGGCGCGTGGTCGGCGGTCAGCCGCGCCTCGCCGGTGAAGGGGCGTCCGTCGAGGACGATCCCGTCCTCCTCGCCCGCCGTGAGCACCACCGCGCCGTCCTCTTCACGCCAGGTGCCCGGCACGGCCGGAATTCGCCCCTCCACCGCGTCGGCGAGCCAGTGGGTACCGGTCAGCGCCAGCGGGCCGTAGGGCGCCGAGACGGACGCGACGCGCCGTTCGTGCCAGTTCTTCCACTCCTGCGCCGCGTCCGTGCTCATGTGTTCGACCCTTTCGTACGGGGTGGGCGTCCCCCGGTGCGAGCGTGGTGCCGGGCCGGAGTATTCCGTACGGAGGCCTCCCGCCCCCTCTCCGCCCCGCCGCCGTCGTCCGCGTCCCCGGGCTCACCCTCCGAACACAAGTGACCCTGTGCGCACACGCGGTGACGGTAGGTCAGCAGTCGCACCCGCAGTCGCAGCAGCCGCACCCGTCGCAGCCTTCACAGCAGTTGCAGCAGCCGCAGTCCCCGCAGTCACAGTCGCAGTCACGGCAGAAGCCCTCCTTCTTCCTGCGCGACCACGGCCCCTCGTACTCCTTGGCGCAGCACATCCGGCAGGTGCAGCAGAGGCCGGCGAAGACCGCGCACCCCGTCAGGAACCCGCGCGGCGCGGGCGGCCGGGGGCCCTCCCCCTGCGGGGGCGATCCGTAGGGGTTGCCGGGTACGGGCGCGTACGGGCCGCCGGGCGGCGGGGATCCGTAGGGGTTGCCGGGTACGGGCGCGTACGGGCCGCCGGGCGGCGGGGATCCGTAGGGGTTGCCGGGTACGGGCGCGTACGGGCCGCCGGGC
>NZ_JBEXWK010000030.1:0-49294 GCF_040629815.1 Streptomyces sp. NPDC005878 | reverse complement strand
GCGGGGGCGGTCCGTAGGGGCCGGGCTGGTGGGAGCCGTGGGTCCGCGGGTGCCCGGGGGCCGCGCCGTGGGCGCAGCCGGCCGTGCCGAAGGACCGGTTGACCGACTGCGTCAGCTCGTGGGCGAGCAGGACGTGCGCCAGTCTGCCGTCGACGAAGTCCACCTCGCGCAGGGCGAGCCGGATGCCGTGCACCGCGTCGTCGGCCAGCCGCCGGGCCTCGATCAGGTCGGTGCCGGTCGCCGTGAGCGGGTTCCACGCGCCCGCCGCGGCGTCGGCCGCCTGGTCCTCCACGGCGTCCAGGAGGTGCGCGAGCCGTCCGAAGAGGCGGCCCGCCTCGGCCAGCGGCTCGGTGTTGTGCGGCCGGCCGGCGAGGACGGCGGTGTGCGCGAAGGCGGCGGCGGTCGCCGTCTCGGTCGGCTCGGTGACGGTGAGCAGGGAGGTGCCCGGCCCCGCGAGCGCCTCGATCGCCCCCTGCCGGTCGACCGCGTCGACCAGCACCGCCGTGTCGAAGCCGAGGGAGGCGCCGGTGCGGGCGCCCGCCCGGTCCCAGCTCGCGGCGATCCGGCGGGCGGCGAGCGCCACGGGCCTGCGCTTCAACAGGCCGTCCCGGTCGGCGACGTGGTCGCGGACCTTCGCCGAGGCGAGGACCAGGGAGACGGCCGCGGCGAGCCGGGCCCCCTCGCCCCGGGCCACCGGTGCGGTCCGCATCGCCCGCAGTGGGCAGGGTCCCGCGGTGCGCCTGCGACCGGTGCGGCTCTCGACCTGAGCCTCCGTCAGAACCGAGACGATCAGCCCGTCGTAGTTGGTCACGATCCGGGCGAGCTGGCCGTGGTCGGAGCGAAGTGCCAGGCAGAGGCCGCAGAGATGGGCCATCCACTCGGTTCGCAGCCCCTCGGTGAGCCGATGCGAGCAGGGCCTGACGATTCCGAACACGACGCTCCCCCGGGTGCCGCGGGAGCCCTCGCCCCACGGTTCGTTCAACAGTGCGGCAGGCATCGTACCGGCCGATCCGTTCACCCGTACGTCTGCCGACTCACCCGTCTGGACGGAAGGTCATATTTTGTATCCGTTACCCGGCATGCACCGGAAGAAAGCTGACGATTCGCCACATCTTCTGCACCAGTACCGTCACGAATCCCCTGCGCGGCGACTATCCACTTGGCGCGGTATCCGCATCATGGACGAGCATAGGGATGCGGAACGCGAGAAGAAGCAAGAAGAAGTCCGCTGTGAGAGGAGGCGTCCATGGGATCGGTGCGCAAGGCGAGTGCATGGCTGGGACTTGTCGAGGACAACGACGACCGCTACTACGACGACGAGTACACCGAGGAAGCCGGGTCCCGCGAAGCCTGGGTGACGGACCCCCGGGTGCGGGTGGCCTCCGAGGCGGCCCAGGAGCAGGGCCGGCGGATCGCCACGGTCACGCCCGACGGCTTCCGCGACGCCCGCGGCATCGGTGAACTCTTCCGCGAGGGCGTCCCGGTCATCGTCAACCTCACCGCCATGGAGCCCGGCGACGCCAAGCGCGTCGTGGACTTCGCCGCCGGCCTCACCTTCGGGCTGCGCGGCTCCATCGAGCGCGTGGCGACGCGGGTCTTCCTGCTGACCCCCGCCGACACCCAGATCGTCAGCGGCGAGGCCGCGGGCCGCGCCCCCGGCGGCTTCTTCAACCAGAGCTGAGCAGGGCGCTCACCGGACCGCCACCGCGCCTAACGGAACGCGTCGAGCCCGGTGAGCGCCTTGCCCAGCACCAGCTGGTGCATCTCCACGGTGCCCTCGTAGGTGAGCACCGACTCCAGATTGGTGGCGTGCCGCATCACGGGGTACTCCAGCGAGATCCCGTTGGCCCCGAGGATCGTGCGCGAGGTGCGGCAGATCTCGATCGCCTCCCGGACGTTGTTGAGCTTTCCGAAACTGACCTGCTCCGGACGGAGCCTGCCCGCGTCCATGCGCCGACCCAGATGATGGGCGAGCAGCACACCCTTGTGGAGCTCGACCGCCATGTCGGCGAGTTTGGCCTGGGTGAGCTGGAAGCCGCCGATGGGCCGGCCGAACTGCTCGCGGGTCCTCGCGTACGCGACCGCCGCCTCGAAGGAGGCGCGGGCCGCGCCCATCGCGCCCCAGACGATCCCGTACCGCGCGTGCGAGAGGCAGCTCAGCGGGCCCTTGAGCCCGGTGACCCCGGGCAGCACCGCGTCGGCGGGCAGCCGCACCTCGTCCATGACCAGCTCGCTGGTGACCGACGCGCGCAGCGACCACTTGTGCTTGATCTCCGGCGCGGAGAATCCGGGGGCGTCGGTGGGGACGGCGAACCCCCTGATGCCGTCGTCGGTCCGCGCCCAGACCACCGCGACCCCGGCGACCGAGCCGTTGGTGATCCACATCTTGCGGCCGCTGAGCACCCAGTCGGTGCCGTCCCGCTTGGCGTAGGTGCGCATCCCGGCCGGGTCGGAGCCGTGGTCGGGTTCGGTGAGGCCGAAGCAGCCGATGGTCTCGCCCGCCGCCATCGAGGGCAGCCAGCGCTCCTTCTGCTCCTCGGAGCCGTACTTCCAGATCGCGTACATCGCCAGCGAGCCCTGGACGGAGACGAGCGAGCGGATGCCGGAGTCGGCGGCCTCCAGCTCCATACAGGCCAGGCCGTACTGGACGGCGGTGGCGCCCGCGCAGCCGTAGCCGGTCAGGGACATGCCCAGCGCGCCGATCGAGCCGAGCTCCCGGGCGAGGTCGCGGATGCCGGGCAGCTCGCCGCTCTCGTACCACTCGGCGATGTGCGGCAGGACCCGGTCGGCGGCCCAGGAGCGGACAGTGTCGCGGATCGCGAGGTCCTCGTCGCTCAGCAGGTCGTCGATCCCGAGGGGGTCGGCCGGGTCGAAGGGGGGCAGCTTGGCGGATGCGGACATGAGGATGCCTCCGGCGTCCCTGGGAACCTGTACGGCCCAGCTAAAACTAGCGGTGGTAGTTATTGCTGACCGCTGACGTTACGGCTCAGTGTGCCGCGCGTCCAGACCCGCCCGTCCGCGCGGGGCGCCCCGGTTCAGGGGCCGCCGGGCCCCGGGTGCGCCCCTTCGGCGCCGGCGGTCGCGGGGATCCGCAGGTGGAGCTCGGCACGCGGCTCGGGCAGCCCGGGCGCGGAGCCGGTGTGCTGCGCCCCGCACTCCATCACCCGGGGCAGCCGCAGCGCGGCCAGCGCGCCCAGGACCAGCAGACCGGTGCTGACCAGCAGCGTCACATGCAGGCCGTGGACGAAGGAGTGCTGGGCCGCGCCCCGCAGGGCGGCGCCCGCGGGGCCGCCGAGGCGCTCCGCTATGTCGTAGGCCTCGCCCAGCGAGTTGGCGGCCCCGGCCGACGCCTCGCGCGGGACGCCGGGGACGGAGGCGAGACCGGGGGCGTAGGCCGCGTTCATCACGCTGCCGAGCAGGGCGATGCCCATGCCCGCGCCGAGCTGGTAGGAGGTCTCGCCGATGGCGGCGGCCCCGCCCGCGCAGTCGGCGGGCGCCTCGCTGAGCATCGACTCGTACGCCCCGAAGAGCGTCGTCTGGAGGCCGAAGCCGAGGACGACGAAGGCCCCGGTGAGCAGCAGCGGCCGGTCGTGCTCGCCCATCAGGACGAGCAGCAGCACGGCGGCGGCGGTCAGCGCGAAGCCGCACGCGACCATCCTGCGCGGACCGAGCCGGCGCAGGGTGTACGAGCCGGTGGCCCCGGCCGTCATCGCGGCGAAGGTGAGCGGCAGCAGCCGCAGCCCCGTCTCCAGCGGGCTGAGCCCGAGGACCAGCTGGAGGTACTGGACGGCTATGAGTTCGAGGCCGACCAGCGCCAGCATGGCGAGGACGATGCACCCCACCGAGGTGGAGAAGGTGCGCCGGGCGAACATGCGCATGTCGACCAGCGGGTGCGCGCGCCGCCGCTGGCGCCGTACGAACAGGATGATCAGGGCGGTGCCGGCGCACAGCGGCGCCAGGGTGAGCGGGTCGAGCAGCCCGTGGCCCGCGCCCATCCGCTTGACGCCGAGCACCAGGGTGATCACACCGGCGGCGGCCGTCAGCGCGCCGAGCACGTCCCACGGCCCGTCGGCGGAGCCCTTGGACTCGGGCAGCAGCCTGCGGCCCAACGGGAGGATCAGCGCCATCAGCGGGATGTTGATCAGGAAGACCGAGCCCCACCAGAAGTGCTGGACGAGGAAGCCGCCGAGCACCGGTCCGGCGGCGGCGCCTATCGCGGCGGTGGCGGTCCACACACCGATGGCGGTGGCGCGTTCGCGGCGGTCGGGGAAGACCGCGCGGAGGATGGAGAGCGTGGCGGGCATGATCATCGCGCCGCCGACGCCGAGCAGCGCGCGGGCCGCGATCAGGAGCTCGGCGGACCCGGCCAGGGCCGCCACGGCGGACGCCAGGCCGAAGATGCCGTAACCGAGCAGCAGCACCCGGCGGCGGCCGACGCGGTCGCCCAGGGTGCCGAAGAGGATGAGGAGGGCGGCGCAGACCAGCGGGTAGGCGTCGACGATCCACAGCAGCGCGGTGGCGCTGGGGCGCAGGTCCTCGGTGACCGAGGGGACGGCGACGTGCAGCACGGTCGCGTCCAGCGCGACGAGCAGCAGGCTCACACACAGGACGACGAGGACGACCCAGCGGTTGGCGGCGCCGGCGTTCGCACGCGCGCGTGCGGCGTCCGTCGTCGTTCCTGCCATGTGTGTACCTCCTGTACGGCGGCCCCGCGGGGGTCCCGGGACGCGCCGTCCTCGCGGTGGCCCGTCGTCCCCGCTCTCGGCGGACCCTGGACCGGTGCGGTCTCGGGCGGGTCCGGCATCGACGAGCGAGTGATTCGTCAGCGTACGCGAGTTCCAGCCATCGGCACGTGGTACACCTCTCACCCCTTTCGGCACACCCTGTGGTGTGCGCCACAGAGGAGGGAGGGGGCCCGCCGGGGCCGGACACCATTAATGATCTTGGCACGCCGTGTCGGCGGATCCTGGCACCCGGTGTCAGGCGTGATGGACGGACGATGAATTCCGTCCCGCTTCCCGGAAAATCGTCCGCCTCAATCCCGGAGCGTTTCCGGAGCGGTCCCCGGCGAAATTCATTCCCGGCCGTCCGCCCTTTTCGCGGGCCCGGGAATAAACCGTGACGTGAGACATACTCCACATCACATCGTCATCACAAAGCCGCCGGATCGGCCTGGGCCCTCACTCACTCGCTGTAACGTCGATTGAGTGCGTACCGACCGAATCTTCGCCCGTCTGGACCGGGAGCCCGAGCCGCCGAAGATAGCGATCCCGCGGATGAGCCGTCACCGCGTGATCCTCTTCAGCGCGACGATGGCGTTCTACCTCGCCATCGTCGTCGCCGTGCTCGCCTCGTCCTGGCTCGTCGAGCTGGACTGGAAGGTCATGCTGTTCCGGCCGTACGAGCAGTGGCCGCAGATGCACGCCTTCCTGGACTACTTCGTGGTCCTGGGCCAGCGCGGCCCCACGGCGGTGATGGTCGCGGCGTGGCTGGGCTGGAGGTCCTGGCGGCAGCACACCCTGCGCCCGCTCCTCGCACTCGGCGCCTCGCTGCTCCTGCTGAACATCACGGTCGGCGCGGTCAAGCTCGGCCTGGGCCGCCTGGGACCGCACTACGCGACGCGGATCGGCTCGGCCGAACTGTTCGCGGGCGGCGATATATTCCCCTCCGGCCACACCGCCAACGCGGTCGTGACCTGGGGCATCCTCGCCTATCTGGCCACCACCCCGAGGGCCCGGCGCTGGCTGTCGGTCCTCTCGGCCGTGGTCGCCCTCGGCGTCGGCGCCACCACCGTCTACCTCGGTACGCACTGGGTCAGCGACGTGCTCCTCGGCTGGGCCGCCGGGCTGCTCATCCTGCTGGCCCTGCCCTGGTGCGAGCCGGTGATCGCGCGCGCCGAGGCGCTGGTCTTCGCCCTGCGGGCCAAGTGGCGCGCACGGGGAACGACCGCGCCCGTAAGGCCCGTTCCGGCCGCCACACTGCCCGGGGTGTTCGCCCAGCGCACCGCGAGCGAGGACGACACGCCCGTACGCGAGCCGGTGGGCGCGGCCAGCGGCGCCCGCCCGGCCCGCGGCCCCGCCCGGCCGCCGCACAACGGCCCCCGCCCCGAGCGCCCGGCGGCGCCCCCGGCGGCCGGCCGGCGCCCGCAGCACACCGAGCGCGCCCCGCGCCCGGCCCCGGCCCGGCCGCTGGGCGGCTGACGGCCCCGGCGAAGCGGGGAGCGGTACGCACCACCACCCCCGCGCAGGCGAAGGCCCCGGCACTCCACTCGGAGCGCCGGGGCCTTCGCCGTCCGTAGGAGGAGCGGCTCAGCCGCGCCAGCAGCGGATCACCGTGCCGTCGGCCACCTCGAAGTTCAGCCGCCCTTCCAGGTACTCCATGGTGATGACCGAGCCGGGGGGAAGCGATCTGACGGTGGTCCAGCCACGCGCGCGTGCCAGCCGCGCGGCGGCCTCGCCGGTCAGGCCCACATAGGCCTCGGGAGCGTCGTCGGGGTGTCCGGAGGGAGTCGGTACTGGTGCCATGCCAGCCACCGTAGGCGCCCCGCGGCGGAGGCGGAAGCGGGGCCCCCTGCCCTGCCGCTGTCCGCACCACGTCCCCCGCCGGTCACACTTGTGTCACAGGATCTTGGCCGGGTTTACCTCGAACTGGGTCACTCGTACGGGGAGTTTCGGTCAGGCGGCCGGGAAATCTCCAAGCCCCCGGCAGGCCGTTCGAGCCCCTTACGCAATTTCCCCGCCGACGGTCCCGGAACACCGCGCGGAATTTCCCTCGCGGCCCCGACCGCGGGAAATTGACGGGCCATAGGGAATTCACGGCATCCTTACACGATCCGCACCGACGGGAGGATGTCGTTCGCCCCTCGGCCCGCCCGGCGCGGTGGCTCGTATGCGCCTATCCGGCCGCACACACGCCCTGTCGCACGGGCTGCCGCACGCGCCTCACGCCTGCTGGCCGGATGCCCGGCGCCCGGGGCATGTCCTCCCGTGGCGACCGGCTCCCGGCCCCGCCGCACGGCCACGGGAGTGGAGGGCCCCGGGCCCGAACACGCGCGAACCCCGCCCGGTCGCGCGGCCGGGCGGGGCGGTGGTGCTTCTCGTGCGGTGGTGCTTCTCGTGCGGTGGTGCTCCGGCCTACAGGGCGAGCCGCTCGCCGGGCAGGATCAGGTCCGGGTCGCCGCCGATGACGGTCCTGTTGGCCGCGTACACCCTTTCCCACGTCGTGCCGTGCGCCTCGGCGATGGCGGACAGGGTGTCCCCCTCGCGGACGGTGTAGTCGCCGCCGCGCGAGCCGCGGCCCGTCCGGACGGGCGGGCGCTCGGGCGTCTTCGCCGGGGCGGCCTTCGCCTCGGTCCGGCCGGAGGCGGCCTGACGCGTGCCGGCCGCGGCGGCCTCGCGCCGGGGCTGCGCCGCCTGCGCCGTCCTGGGCTCGGCCTTGGGCTTGGTCTTGGCCTTGTGGCCCGACGACTTGTGGCCCGACGGCTCGGGCGCCGCGGGCGCCTCCCCGTAAGCCCCCGCCTTCCTGGAGCACACGGGCCACGCGCCCCAGCCCTGGGCCCGCTGGAGCCGGGTGGCGACGGCGATCTGCTGCGCCCGGGACGCCCGGTCGGCGGTGGAGGCGTACGCCCCGCCGCCGTAGGCCCGCCAGGAGCCGGCGGAGAACTGGAGTCCACCGTAGTAGCCGTTGCCGGTGTTGATGTGCCAGTTTCCTCCGCTCTCGCACTGCGCGATGCGGTTCCACACCGCACCGTCCGCCGCGCCGGCCGGGCCGGCCGAGACGGTGAGCAGCGCCAGCGGCGCCGCCATCACGACGGCGCCGATCGCCGCCACCGTGCCGCGCCCGCGCCTGGAGCCGGAACGACTGGTACCAACAGACATGAAGTCCCTCTTCCGAAGGACCCGGGACTCCCGGGCGGCAGGGTCCGTGACGCGTCCGGCGTCCCGTTCCGTGCCGCCCCGCCCGCCGGGGTCGTGCTGGTGCCTGTGGTGCGGTCGTACGCGTCGTAGCGTCGTGCGGCCGTACGGGGCGGGCTGCCCGGGCGGTGCTCGGTGCACACGGCGTTGGAATGTAGGGACCGGATCGGGCTGGTATCAACCAATGCCCTGTCCCTCCAGGCCAGTTGCCTATTACCATGGGTAACAGCGATTTCCGGACAGCCACTTGATGCAGGGATTTCAGGATTTGTCGACCAGTCCCCCCGTCGACCTGTGACTCAGTTCACCCTGCCAACTCCCTTGCATCGCCCAGAGGTTGACATGGAGTGAGGAGTTCCGGGGGCAGGTTCACCCTCCGCGTGCGGTGGTTCGATTCCGTTCGCCCTGGGGCGTGACCCCTGCCACAGATCCGCCGTTGTCCTTTCAGGAGCCGGGAACCACCCGGCGCACGCATCCAGTAGGAGCCACCCGTGCCGCGCATGCTCGACGTCAGCGAGGACGTCCGCGCCGAGATCGGCGACGAAGAAGCCGACCGGCTGCTCGCCGGCGAGAACGCCCCGGGCAGCTACGACTGCACCTCCTGCCGCACCCCGGGCGACTCCGAGCACGAGGCCACCAGCACCGTGCTCTTCGTCGGTGAGGAGACCGCGGTCCTCGCCTTCGCCCACGCCTCCTGCATCCCCTCCCAGGTCGTCCAGGTCTCCGAGGAGCAGTTGCAGGGCGCCGTCCGGTCCATCACCGGCGACGAGTTCGGGGGAAGGGCGCCCCAGCAGGCCGTCCTCGGCATCACCAGTGGCCTGATCCTGATCGAGGGCGCGCTGCACCCGGCGCTCGTCGTGGAGCCCACCGCCCCGATCGCCAGGCCGGGCTCGGGCGGCACCACGGATGAGTTCCTTCCGCTCCTGATCGAGCAGGGCTTCGTGCCGGTCACCGACGTCGGCCGGATGCCCTCGGTGCTCTCCGGCTGGTCGGTGCTGCTCGCCATGGGCCAGCTCCACGCGATCCTCCAGCCCGGTACGGGAGGCGGCGGCAGCCCGGTGTCGTGGTGGCAGGCCCACCAGCCGCTCCAGGTCACCGACGGCTGGCGCGCGGCCGCCAACCGCACCCAGCGCGTCCTGGTCTTCGCGGCCCCGGTCGGCTCCATCGGCCAGCAGCCCCGCGAGGACCTGCTGCGCGACGCCCTGGAGAAGGCGGCCTCGGACGGCACGCTGGTGTCGGCGGCGATGCCCCTGGCAGGCACCTGAGCCACCCCGCACCACCACCCAGCCCCCCGGGGCCCGGCCCCTCAACCGCCCCTGCCCGCCCAGGGCCGGACCGCACTACCACCCAGCCCCTCGGGGCCCGGACCGCTCAACCGGTCCGGGCCCCGGCCGCGTTGCGCGAACGCCCCCCGACCGGACGCCGGCCCCGCCCGAGCCCCCGCGCGCCCGAGCCCCCGCGCGCCCGGTTCACCCCCTGCATCCGGGGATGCGCGATATCTTCCGTCAGCCCGCATCCGACGGCCGCCGGGGTCGTTGGCACATACGTGCACGCATACGAGCCCTCCCGCCAGCCGTACCAGTCGCAGATCCCCTCCATGCGCCCCGCCCAGGACCTCATCAGCGGCCACTCGGCCACCCCGATCTACGACGCGCTGTACTCGGAGTACCGCCGGTCCTTCCGGGCCCTGCCGGGCGACCGCAGCGGCGAGGACGACCTCGGCTTCCGGGGCTTCGCGGCCGTGGGGCACTCGGGGTCCCTCGGCTTCCGGGGCGCCCACCAGCACCACCAGCCGGCCCACGCCCAGGCGCCGCACCCCCAGACCGTCCCGGGCTTCCACCCGTATCCCGCGCACAGCGGCGCCCCCTGGCAGCTGAGCGGGGCGGCGAACAGCGGCACCGGGCACACGCAAGGGCGGCAGCACACCGGGCTCCAACCGCTCCCGGCGGCACTGCCGCCCGCCCCCCGCCGGGGGCTGTGAGACCCAGGGCGGGGGCCGCGAGGCCGTGGCCCCCGAGCGGCCCCCGCGCCGGGGCTACTTCTTCCTGTTGCTGCCGCGCTTCTCGCGCACCCGCACCGAGATGTGGATCGGGGTGCCCTCGAAGCCGAACTCCTCGCGCAGCCGGCGCTCGACGAAGCGGCGGTAGCCGTGCTCCAGGAAGCCGGAGGCGAAGAGGACGAAGCGCGGCGGCTTGGTCCCGGCCTGGGTGCCGAAGAGGATGCGCGGCTGCTTGCCGCCGCGGATCGGGTGCGGGTGGGCGGCGACGATCTCGCCGAGGAAGGCGTTGAGCCGTCCGGTCGGGACCCGCGTCTCCCAGCCCGCCAGGGCCGTCTCGATCGCCGGGACCAGCTTCTCCATGTGGCGGCCGGTCAGCGCGGAGACGTTGACGCGCGGTGCCCAGGCCACCTGCTGCATCTCGGTCTCGATCTCGCGCTCCAGGTAGTAGCGGCGCTCCTCGTCGAGGTCGTCCCACTTGTTGTACGCGATGACGATGGCGCGGCCCGACTCCACGGCCATGGTGATGATGCGCTGGTCCTGGACGCTGATGTTCTCCGTCGCGTCGATCAGGATGACCGCCACCTCGGCCTTCTCGACGGCGGCGGCCGTGCGCAGCGAGGCGTAGTAGTCGGCGCCCTGCTGGAGGTGGACCCGCTTGCGGATGCCCGCGGTGTCGATGAACTTCCAGGTCACCCCGCCGAGCTCGATCAGCTCGTCGACCGGATCGCGGGTGGTGCCGGCCAGCTCGTTGACGACGACGCGGTCCTCCTTCGCCACCTTGTTCAGGAGCGAGGACTTGCCGACGTTCGGGCGGCCGATGAGCGCGATACGGCGCGGGCCGCCGGGGGCGGCGGTGCCGAAGGACTGCGCGGGCGCCTCCGGCAGGGCCTCCAGGACGGCGTCCAGCATGTCGCCGGTGCCGCGGCCGTGCAGCGAGGAGACGGGGTGCGGCATCCCCAGGCCCAGCGACCACAGGGCGGCGGCGTCCGCCTCGCCCGACTGGCCGTCCACCTTGTTGGCGCACAGCACGACGGGCTTGCCGGCCCGGCGCAGCAGCCTGACGACGGCCTCGTCGGTGTCGGTGGCGCCGACCTTGGCGTCCACGACGAAGACGCACGCGTCGGCGGCCTCGATCGCGTACTCCGCCTGGGCGGCCACGGAGGCGTCGATGCCGAGGACGTCCTGCTCCCAGCCGCCGGTGTCGACGACCTTGAAGCGGCGGCCGGCCCACTCCGCCTCGTAGGTCACGCGGTCGCGGGTGACGCCCGGCTTGTCCTCGACGACCGCCTCGCGGCGGCCGATGATGCGGTTCACCAGGGTCGACTTGCCGACGTTCGGTCGGCCGACGACGGCGAGGACGGGCAGCGGGCCGTGGCCCGCCTCCTCGATCGCGCCCTCGACGTCCTCGATGTCGAAGCCCTCTTCCGCGGCGAGCTCCATGAACTCCGCGTACTCGGTGTCGCCGAGCGCTCCGTGGTCGTGCTGGTCGTTCATGAAGTCCGTTCCTCGTTCTGCGTCATCGATGGACCGGGCGTCCGGTCCACTACTCAAGTCCCAAGTCTCGCTCAGCGCCCGGTGAGGCGCCTGGCGTTCTCCAGGTGGCGGGTGAGCCGCTCCTGGATGCGTACGGTCGCCTCGTCCAGCGCCGTACGCGTGCGCCGGCCGCTGCCGTCGCCCGCTTCGAAGGCGTCGCCGAAGACGACGTCCACCCGGCTGCGCAGCGGCGGCAGCGCCTTTATCAACCGTCCCTCGCGCTCGGTGCTTCCCAGGACCGCCACCGGGACGATCGGCGCCGCCGACCGCAGGGCGAAGTAGGCGAGCCCGGCGCGCAGCGAGGCGAAGTTCCCCTCGCCGCGGGTGCCCTCGGGGAAGATCCCGAGCACACCGCCGCTCTCCAGCACCCCGACGGCCTGGTCGATCGCGGTCCGGTCGACGGTCGACCGGTCCACCTTCACCTGCCCGATGCCGCGCAGGAACGGGTCCAGCGGGCCGATGAAGGCTTCCTTCTTGATGAGGAAGTGCACCGGCCTGGGGGCGGTCCCCATCAGCATCGGTCCGTCGATGTTGTGCGCGTGGTTGACGGCCAGGATGACCGGGCCGCTCGCGGGCACCCGCCAGGCCCCGAGCACCCGGGGCCTGAACAGCCCGTACATCAGGCCGACACCGATCCGGCGCCCGACCTCGGCGCCGCGCTCCGTGACGGGCACGGGGGGCGCGGAGCGTCTCGGTGAGGGGCGGTGGCCGGGCGACGGGAGGACGGTCACTTGGCGGCTCGCTTCTCCTCGACGAGCGTGACCACGCACTCGATGACCTGGTCGAGGGTGAGCTCGGTGGTGTCCACCTCGACGGCGTCGGCCGCCTTGGCCAGCGGGGACGTCTTGCGGCCGGAGTCGGCCGCGTCCCGCTTCAGCAGGGCCTCGCGGGTGGAGGCGACGTCCACCCCCTTCAGCTCGCCGCTGCGGCGGGCGGCGCGCGCCTCCGGGGAAGCGGTGAGGAACACCTTCAGGTCGGCGTCGGGCAGCACGGTCGTGCCGATGTCCCGGCCCTCGACCACGATCCCGGCCGCGGCGGCGGCCGCCGTGTCCCGCTGGAGCTGGGTGACGAGCGCCCGCACCTCGGGGACGGCGCTGACCGCGCTGACCTTGGCGGTGACCTCCTGCGTACGGATCGGGCCGGAGGCGTCGAGGCCGTCGACGGTGATGGTCGGCGCGTTCGGGTCGGTGCCCGAGACGATGACCGGCTTGGCGGCCGCGGTCGCGATCGCCGCCGGGTCGTCGGTGTCGATGTCGTTGGTGAGCATCCACCAGGTGATCGCCCGGTACTGGGCGCCGGTGTCCAGATAGCTCAGCCCCAGCTTGGCGGCGACCGCCCGGGAGGTGCTGGACTTGCCGGTGCCGGACGGGCCGTCGATGGCGACGATCACAGCTGCCGGGGCGGTCCGGGCGGCGCTTTCCACGGTGACGGACACCTTCCTGGTACGGGGACGGGGTGGGCGGGCAGGCATCCGCCCCCACACAAGGTTACTGGCTCATACGTGCGCCCAGATCCCCGCCCGCCCGGCGCCCCGGGCCGGGGTCACTGGCGGATCGCCCAGCCCCGCTCCCGCAGCGACGCCGTCAGGCCCGGGGCCGCGGCCGGCTCGACCATCAGCTGGACCAGTCCCGCCTGCTGGCCGGTGGCGTGTTCGATGCGCACGTCCTCGACGTTGACGCCGGCGCGGCCCGCGTCGGCGAAGATCCGGGCCAGCTCGCCGGGCCGGTCGCTGATGAACACCGCGACGACCTCGTAGGCGGTGGGGGCGGTGCCGTGCTTGCCGGGGACGCGCTCGCGGCCGGCGTTGCCGCGCCGCAGCACGTCCTCGACGTCGGCCGCGCCGCCGCGCCGCTTCTGCTCGTCGGAGGACTCCAGGGAGCGCAGCGCCCGTACGGTCTCGTCCAGGTCGGTGGCGATGCCGGCCAGGACGTCCGCGACCGGGCCCGGGTTGGCGGAGAGGATCTCCACCCACATCCGGGGGTCGGAGGCGGCGATCCGGGTGACGTCACGGATGCCCTGCCCGCACAGCCGTACCGCCGTCTCGTCGGCCTCCCGCAGCCGGGCGGCGACCATGGACGACACCAGCTGGGGGGTGTGCGAGACGAGCGCCACCGCGCGGTCGTGGGCGTCGGCGTCCATCACCACGGGCACCGCGCGGCAGAGCGCGACCAGCTCGAGGGCGAGGTTGAGCACCTCGGTGTCGGTGTCCCGGGTCGGGGTGAGCACCCAGGGGCGGCCCTCGAAGAGGTCGGCGGTGGCGGCGAGCGGGCCGGAGCGCTCCTTGCCGGACATCGGGTGCGTGCCGAGGTAGGCGGTGAGGTCGCAGCCGAGCGCCTCCAGCTCGCGGCGCGGGCCGCCCTTGACGCTGGCGACGTCGATGTACGCGCGGGCCGCGTCCGAGCGGATCGCCTGCTCCAGGGTGGGGGCGACGTGGGCGGGCGGCACGGCCACGATCACCAGGTCCACCCGGTCCGCGGGCGCCTCGTCGGTCCCGGCGCCGAGCGCGGCCGCGGTCCGGGCCTGGGCCGGGTCGTGGTCGGCGAGGTGGACGGTGACGCCGCGTGCGGCGAGGGCCAGCGCGGCGGACGTACCGATCAGGCCGGTACCGATGACGAGTGCGGTCCTCACGGAGAGTTCCTTGCGAAGTGCGGCGGCTGCGCCGGGGCGGACGGGCGGGCTTGCCCGTTCAGCCTAGTCAAGCCGCCGGGCGGTGGCCGCCGCCGGAAGGGCCGTGCGGTAGAACGGGCCCATGATCTTCCATGTGGTGCCCGCGCCGGAGTGGGGCGCCGGGCCGGGCCCGTACGCCCCCGCGTCCCTGGCGTCCGAGGGCTTCGTCCACTGCTCGGCCGACCGCGCGTCCGCGCTGGAGGTGGCGAACGCCCACTACGCCCACTACCCCCGGTGCGCCGACGCGCCGGGTCCGCTCCTGCTGCTGGGGATCGACGAGGCGCGGCTGGACGCCGAGGTCCGCTGGGAGGGGGCGTTCCCCCATGTGTACGGGCCGGTCGGGCGGGAGGCCGTGGTGGAGGCGGCGGAGCTGCGCCGGGACGGGGGCCGGTGGGTTGCGCCCTAGACCGGGACCGGTGGGTTGCGCCATAGGGCGTACGGCACGCGCGCGTCACGGAATTCTCCGCCGCGTTGCACCAGGATGCTGCCCATGACGACGCCAACCTCCCGCCGCGCGGTGCTCGCGGTGGCCGCGGGCACGGCCGCGCTGGCCGGCTGCGGCAGCAGCGACGACAAGGACAGCGGGACGGACGCGACGCCCACCGGCACGGCGACCTCTCCCCCGGTCGCGTTCGCCCCGGACACGCCCCGCCCGTCCTCCGCGTCGCCCGGCGGCGCGGTCCTGGCGAAGACGTCGGACATCCCGGTGGGCGGCGGCAAGGTCTTCGCGGACCGCAAGGTCGTGGTCACCCAGCCCGAGGCGGGCACCTTCAAGGCGTTCTCGGCGATCTGCACCCACCAGGGGTGCACGGTCAAGGACGTCTCCGGCGGGACGATCAACTGCCCCTGCCACGGCAGCAAGTACCGCGTGGCCGACGCCTCGGTGGCGGCGGGACCGGCGCCCCGGCCGCTGGCGGCGGAGCGGATCACGGTCGAAAAGGGTTCGATCCACCTGGCCTGACCGGCCACAATCGGCGGATGACACCGCCCGAGCAGTTGGTCCGCGACCACACCGTGTACTCCTGTGTGATGGGGTCGCGCGCCTTCGGCCTGGCCACGTCGGCGAGCGACACGGACCGCCGGGGCGTCTTCGTGGCCCCGACCCCGCTCTTCTGGCGCTTCGAGAAGCCGCCGACGCATGTGGAGGGCCCGGCCGAGGAGCAGTTCAGCTGGGAGCTGGAACGCTTCTGCGCACTGGCCCTGCGCGCCAATCCCGGCATCCTGGAGTGCCTGCACTCACCGCTGGTCGAACGGATCGACGCCACCGGCCGCGAGCTCCTGTCACTGCGCGAGGCGTTCCTCTCCCGTCGCACCCACACCACCTTCACCGCCTACGCGCTGGCCCAGCGCAAGAAGCTGGCGGCGGACGTCCGCCGCCACGGCGCCCCGCGCTGGAAGCACGCGATGCACCTGGTGCGCCTCCTGACGAGCTGCCGCGACCTGCTGCGCACCGGCGTCCTCACGATCGAGGTGGGCCCCGAGCGCGACCGCCTCCTGGCCGTCAGACGCGGCGAGGTCCCCTGGGCCGAGATCGAGTCCTGGATGACCCGCCTCGACGAGGAGACGACCCGGGCCACGTCCCGCACCCCCCTCCCGGAAACCCCGGACGAGGCCCGCGTGGCGGACTTCCTGTTCCGGGTACGCCGCGCCTCAGCCCTCCGGCCGCACCCGCACGACGAAACCGCGCGTCGCGTCGCGCCCGGCGGTGTCCCGGGGCGGTAGCGCACGCTCCCGGTCCCGGGTCAGGAGTCCCAGAGCGCTCCCAGCGTCAGCAGTTCGCTCCGGTACTCGATGCGCTCCGCCCACTCCTTCGGCCAGGCCTCGGCTCCTCGGTGGGCGCCCGCGAAAGCGCCGGTCAGGCAGGCTATGGAGTCCGAGTCGCCCTTGGTGCAGGCCGCCCGGCGCAGGGCGGTGAGCGGGGCGTCGGGGAAGAGCAGGAAGCAGACCAGCGCCGTGGCCAGGGCCTCCTCGGCCACCCAGCCGTCGCCCGTCTCCAGGCACGGGTCCGTCTCCGGCGACGGGTTGCGCAGGGCCTTCAGGACCCGGTCCAGGGCGTCCAGGCACTCGTCCCAGCCGCGGGCGATGAAGGCCGCGGGCGACTCGTCGTGGGCGCGGGTCCACAGGTCACCCAGCCAGCGGTCGTGGTAGCGGGTGCGGTTCTCGTACGCGTACGAGCGCAGCTGGCCGACCAGGCCCACCGGGTCGGCGCCCTGGGCCAGCAGGAAGACCGCGCGGGCGGTGAGGTCGCTGGCCGCCAGGGCCGTGGGGTGGCCGTGGGTGAGGGCCGACTGGAGCTGGGCCGCGCCCGCCCGCTGCTCCTCGCTCAGACCGGGCGCCAGGCCGACCGGGGCCACCCGCATGTTCGCGCCGCACCCCTTGGAGCCGAGCTGGCTCGCCTGCTGCCAGGGCAGTTCGCTGTCGAGCAGTCCGCAGGCGACCATGCAGGTGCGGCCGGGGGCCCGGTTGTTCTCCGGGGAGTGGTACCAGCGGACGAACCCCTCGCGCACCGGCCGCTCCAGGCGGCGCGGGCCGAGCAGGCCGCGGTCCATGGCGGCCTGGATGCCCTGGCCGACCGCGAGCGTCATCTGGGTGTCGTCGGTGACGATTGCCGGAGTCGGCAGCCTCATCTCCCGCCAGGGGCCGCACTTGGCGAGGATCGCGGGCACGCCGATGAACTCGGTCGGGAAGCCCAGCGCGTCCCCGAGGGCGAGCCCGATCAGCGAGCCCGTCGCCGCCTGCTTCGCCCGGCTGTTCACGCGAGTGGTCATGAGGGTCGTCCTTCCGGCCGCAGGAGCGGGGGGTGCAGCGCGGTCGCCGCGCCCGCCCGGTACAGCGCGGCCGGCTTGCCCCGGCCGCCGGTCAGACGCGCGGCTCCCGCCACCGGTTCGACGAAGCCCGGTGTGGCGAGGACCTTGCGTCGGAAGTTGGGGCGGTCCAGGGCGGTGCCCCAGACCGTCTCGTAGACCTTCCGGAGCTCGCCGAGGGTGAACTCCGGCGGACAGAAGGCGGTGGCCAGGCAGGTGTACTCCAGCTTGGCGCCGATCCGCTCGCGCGCGTCGGCGACGATCCGCTCGTGGTCGAAGGCGAGGCCCTCGTATGCCCCGAACGACACCCACTGCGCGTGCGCCGCGTCGCCGCCGCCGTGCGGCTCCGGCAGGTCCGGTACGAGCGCGGTGTAGGCGACGGAGACCACCCGCATCCGGGGGTCGCGGTCGGGTTCGCTGTAGGTGCGCAACTGCTCCAGGTGCAGGCCCGCGACCACCTCGTCCGGCAGCCCGGTCTCCTCGGCCAGCTCGCGCCGCGCCGCCTGCCCGGCGCTCTCGCGGGGCAGCACGAAACCGCCCGGCAGCGCCCACTCACCCTTGTAGGGCTCCTCGCCGCGCCGGATCAGCAGGAGGTGCAGACCGCCGTCGCGGACCGTGTAGACGGCGAGGTCGACGGTGACCGCGAACGGCTCGAAGGCGTACGGGTCGTAGCCCTCCGGCGCTCTGGCCGGGCCCGCCGCGCTCACCACCGGCCCCCGGGCGGCGCGTCCACGCGGCCCCGGGCGCGCGCGGGGCGGACCGGCCGGACGACACGGGCGCGCGGATGGGTCTCGGCCATCCGGCGCGCCCGCGTCCGGGCCGCCACGAGTTCCCCGGCCGCCGTGCACACCATCACGGTCAGCGCCTCGCAGCGGTCCTCGGCGGTCCGTACGAGGTGGTGGTGGCCCGCGTGCGGCGGGCGGAACGTGCCGATCACCGGACCGTGCCCGTACCGCTCCACCACCGCCACCCCCTCCCGTCGCACCGTCGCTCTTTAATAGTCAGGATGACTATAAAGGCGCGCGGGGGGCGCGCACAACAGGCGTGCGCAGGCAACCGTGGGGGCGCACGGCGCCCACGCGGGCGCGCGTACCCAGCCGCCCGCAGCCGGCGAGCCCCGCACGGCGGACGGACGAGCCTGCGGACAGCGGCGAGCCCGGCCCCCGTCGGTCAGGGGCCGGGCTCGGTACCGGGGTGCGGAGGGCGGCTACAGGCCGACCTCGCGCATCAGCATGCCCACCTCGGTGTTGGTGAGGCGGCGCAGCCAGCCGGACTTCTGGTCGCCGAGCGCGATCGGGCCGAAGGAGACCCGGACCAGCTTCTCGACCGGGAAGCCGGCCTCGGCCATCATGCGGCGCACGATGTGCTTGCGGCCCTCGTGGAGCTCGATCTCCACCAGGTAGTTCTTGCCGGTCTGCTGGACGACCCGGAAGGCGTCCGCGCGCGCGTAGCCGTCCTCCAGCTGGATGCCCTCCTTGAGCCGCTTGCCGATCTCGCGCGGCAGCGGGCCCGTGATGGCGGCCAGATAGGTCTTCTTCACGCCGTACTTGGGGTGGGTGAGACGGTGGGCCAGCTCGCCGTGGTTGGTGAGCAGGATGATGCCCTCGGTCTCGGTGTCGAGCCGGCCGACGTGGAAGAGGCGGGTCTCGCGGTTGGTCACGTAGTCGCCCAGGCACTGGCGGCCGTCCGGGTCCTCCATGGTGGAGACGACGCCGGCGGGCTTGTTCAGCGCGAAGAACAGGTACGACTGGGTGGCGACGGTGAGGCCGTCCACCTTGATCTCGTCGTGCTCGGGGTCGACGCGCTTGCCCTGCTCCAGGACGATCTCGCCGTTGACCTCGACGCGGGCCTGCTCGATCAGCTCCTCGCAGGCGCGGCGCGAGCCCATGCCGGCGCGGGCGAGCACCTTCTGCAGCCGCTCACCCTCCTGCTCGGCGCCCGGGAAGGTCTTCGGGGTCTTGATCTCGGGCTTGTCCGCGTACCGGTCGCGGTTGCGCTGCTCGATCTTCGCGTCGAGCTCGCGCGGGCGGGACTGGCCCATCCGCTGCCCGTGCGGGCCGCGGCGCACCGGGGTGCCGCCCTGGGGTGCCTTGGGGCCGCCCTTGGCGCCGCCGCGCGCCGCCGCGCCCCGGCCGCGGGGGGCGCCACCCTTGTCGGAGCCGCCCACCTCGTAGGTGCGCTCCTCGGGGCGCAGCGGACGCGGCTTGCCGCTGCCGCTCTGGCGCGGGCCGCCACCCTGGCGCTGGCCTCCGCCGCCCTGGCGCTGGCCGTCCCGGCCGCCGCCCGCGCCGCCGCGGCCGCCGCCGCTCCGGGCGCCACCGCCGCTGCTTCCGCGGCCGCCGCTGTTGCCACCACGGCTCCCGCCGTTGTTTCCGCTGCTGTTACTGCCGCTGCTTCGCATCAAATTTCCGTCTTGTCGTCTGCGTGGGTTTCCGGGGCGTCGGGCGCGTCCGGATCGAACGACGGCACACCCTCCAGGGTCTCGGCCTCGATCGCGTCCGCCTCCGGAAGGAAGGGCGCGAGCTCCGGGAGTTCGTCCAGACCGCGCAGGCCCATCCGCTCCAGAAAGTAGTTCGTCGTCCTGTACAGGATCGCACCTGTTTCGGGTTCCGTGCCCGCCTCGTCGACCAGACCGCGCTGGAGCAGGGTCCGCATGACCCCGTCGCAGTTCACTCCGCGCACCGCCGAGACCCGCGACCGGCTCACCGGCTGGCGGTACGCGACGACGGCCAGGGTCTCCAGGGCCGCCTGGGTGAGCCGCGCCTGCTGCCCGTCCAGGACGAAGCCCTCGACGGCCGGGGCGTACTCGGCCCGGCTGTAGAACCGCCAGCCGCCCGCCACCAGCCGCAGCTCGAAACCGCGGCCCTGGACGGTGTACTCGTCCGCCAGCTCGCGCAGGGCGTCCGCCACGGCCCGCCGGGGCCGTTCCAGCACCTTGGCCAGGTGCTCCTCGGTCGCCGGCTCGTCCACGACCATGAGGACGGCCTCCAGGGCGGGCTTGAGCGCGAGCTCCACCGCCGCGCCTTCGGGGGCTTCCCGGATCACGCCGTCTCCACCTCCACCACTCGGTCGAACTCGTCCGTGACGGCGGCCCCCGCCCCGTCCCCGCCGCTCCAGCGCACCATCAGCTCGCCCAGCGCCTCGTCCTGGTCCAGGACGACGGCCTTCTCCCGGTAGAGCTCCAGCAGGGCGAGGAAGCGGGCGACGACGGTGAGGGTGTCCGGCGCGTCCTGGGTCAGCTGCTGGAAACTGGCGTCCCCGGCCTCCCGCAGCATCGCCACCACGACGGCCGCCTGCTCCTGCACGGAGACGAGCGGCGCGTGGATGTGGTCCACGTACACCTGGGGCCTGGCCTTCGGCTGCATGGCCTTGACCGCCAGCTTGGCGAACCCGTCGGGGCCGATGCTGATGACGACCTCGGGCAGCAGCTCGGCGTGGTGCGCCTCAAGGCCCACGGTACGGGGGTACCGGCGCGCCTCGCTGTCGAGCCGCTCGCTGAAGATGTCCGCGATCCGCTTGTACGCGCGGTACTGGAGCAGCCGCGCGAAGAGCAGGTCACGCGCTTCCAGGAGCGCGAGGTCCGCCTCGTCCTCGACCTCGGCGGCGGGCAGCAGCCGGGCCGCCTTGAGGTCGAGCAGGGTGGCGGCGACGACGAGGAACTCGGTGGTCTGGTCGAGGTCCCAGTCCGCGCCCATGGCCCGGATGTGGGCCATGAACTCATCGGTCACCTGGGAGAGCGCGACCTCGGTCACGTCCATCTTGTGCTTGGAGATGAGCTGGAGGAGCAGATCGAAGGGCCCCTCGAAGTTGACGAGCCGAACGGTGAACCGCCCGTCACCGCCCCCAGGACGACCAGCCTCCGCCCGCACCCCTGGGGGCGCGGAACCATCGACCTCCGCCCGCACCCCCAGGGGCGCGGGACCACCAGCCTCCGCCCGCACCCCCAGGGGCGCGGGGAACTGCGCGACCGGCCCGGGGCGGCCCGCAGCCGCCGACGAGAGGTCCGGCGCCTCGACGGAGGCAGGGGCGGGGTCCGGGGGCGCAGCCTCCGAGGGGGTGCGGGGGTGCAGCCCCGCCGGGGGGTCCGGGGGCGCAGCCTCCGAAGAGGTGCGGGGGTGCAGCCCCGCCGGGGGGTCCGGGGGCGCAGCCTCCGAAGAGGTGCGCCGACGCAGCCCCGCCACGGGGTCCGGGGGCGCAGCCTCCGAGGGGGTGCAGGGGCGCAGCCCCGCCACGGGGTCCGGGGGCGGAGCCCCCGGGAGAATCTCCTCCTCCACTCCCCCGGCCGCCCGCCCAGGGCTTTCGGGAAGGGGCGGGGTGGGGGAGAAAACCCCCGGCCCCCGCCCGAGCGCACGCCGACCCCCCCGCGCGGCGGGAGCGTCCGGTTCACGGTCGGCGGTGGGCAAGAGTCGTTCCAGGGGAGTGCGGAGCGGGCGGTACAGGGCGCGCGGTGAAGGCCGCACGCCGCAGGCTAGCCGCTACCGCCCCCGCAGACGCCGTACGAGAATGCTCGCGTCGCCCCGGGACTCCAGATCCGCGAGGACGACGGCGACGGCCTCGCGCACGATACGGCCCCGGTCCACGGCGAGCCCGTGCTCCCCGCGCAGGACCAGACGCGCGTGCTCCAGGTCCATCAGCTCCTCGGCGGACACGTACACCGTGATCTTCTCGTCGTGCCGCTCGCGCCCGCTGGGCCGCCGGTTGGCCGCCCGGGCCCGCCGCCGCTGCTGGGCGGTTCCCGAGCCGGTACCGGAACCGGCCCCGCCCGCCGCCGGAGCACCCGGGCGGCCGCCGACGGCCTTCGCCGCCTCGGACGCCGCGGCGCCCCGGCTGCGCGGCTCGCCGGACGCCGGCTCCTCCTCCGCGGCCGAGTGCTCGGCCCGCCCCGCGGACTCCTCCGCGGCGGGGTCGCTCTCGCCCGCGGGTCCGGGCACCTTCGCCTCGCCGTTGGTCCGCCTCGGGGTGGAGGACTGGAGTGCCATTCCTCCGGTCGTACGGAACAGTTCGTCGGCCCCGGGCAGACTCACTCGGCGTGACACCGGGCGAGCACCTCCCTGGCGAGCTGGCGGTAGGCGGCGGCGCCGACGGAGTTGGACGCGTACGTCGTGATCGGCTCACCGGCGACCGTGGTCTCCGGGAAGCGCACGGTCCGGCCGATCACCGTGTGGTAGACGTGGTCGTCGAAGGCCTCGACCACGCGGGCCAGGACCTCGCGGCTGTGCACCGTGCGCGAGTCGTACATGGTCGCCAGGATGCCGTCGAGCTCCAGGTCGGGGTTGAGCCGCTCCTGGACCTTCTCGATCGTCTCGGTCAGCAGGGCGACACCGCGCAGCGCGAAGAACTCGCACTCCAGCGGCACGATCACCTTGTGAGCGGCCGTCAGGGCGTTGACGGTGAGCAGACCGAGCGAGGGCTGACAGTCGATCACGATGTAGTCGTAGTCGGCCATCAGGGGCTTCAGGGCGCGCTGGAGCGTGGACTCCCGGGCGACCTCGCTGACCAGCTGCACCTCGGCGGCGGAGAGGTCGATGTTGCTCGGCAGCAGGTCCATGTTGGGAACCGCGGTCTTGAGCAGCACCTCGTCGGCCGACATGCCCCGCTCCATGAGCAGGTTGTAGACCGTGAGGTCGAGCTCCATCGGGTTCACCCCGAGGCCCACCGAGAGGGCGCCCTGCGGGTCGAAGTCGACGAGCAGCACGCGGCGCCCGTACTCCGCGAGCGCGGCACCCAGGTTGATGGTCGACGTGGTCTTGCCGACGCCGCCCTTCTGGTTGCACATCGCGATGATCTTCGCGGGACCGTGGTCGGTCAGCGGACCCGGGATCGGGAAGTACGGCAGCGGCCGTCCGGTCGGGCCGATCCGCTCGCGGCGCTGGCGTGCGGCGTCGGGTGCGAGGGTGGCCGCGTACTCGGGGTCGGGCTCGTACTCGGCGTCGGGGTCGTAGAAGTGCCCCTGGGGCACGTCCTCAAAGTCGGCGAGAGCAGCGGTGTCCCGGCCACTCTCGTTGCCGGCCATGGCGTTCACGTGTAGGCCGTCCATCATCCGTGGGGCTGTCGTCATGTGCGGGGTGGTTGCGAAGGCGCGGACCGCGACGGAGCCGACAGCCTCAGCAGGCCCCGAAGGGCCATGGCCCCGTGCGGGCATCCCTGGTTGACCACCTCCGGGAGTAAATGTCGACTCATTCACAAGTCGTCTTACCTCCTTGGAAGTGACCAGGAAACTTTATCGATAGGTCAGCGTGGCACCATGCCGACGGTTGGCGACTCTATGGCGTGTCACCGGTCCGCAGCAACACAATCCGCCGGACCCGGCCGGATGTGTCGGCAACCGAACACCGCTCTGTCAAGGGCGTACGGGCATCAGAGCGCGGGTTTCAGGGGTGCGCGAAAAGGTTAAAGAGTTACGTTCGAGGCGAGTTGAGCGAGCCTGCCGCACTCCGGGGAAAGTGTCGCGATACACATCCGGCCGGACCTTGGGTCGACAAGGTCCGGCCGGGTGCGTCAGGTTGACGACGTGCATTGACGAACCGTTTCGTCAGGGCGTCGTCACGGCGTGTCGGATCAGCCGAGGAGCGTGCTCAGCTCGACGGTCTCCAGGCCGTGGGCCTCGGCGACCGGGCCGTAAACGACCTGGCCGTCATGGGTGTTGAGGCCCAGGGCGAGCGCCGGGTCGCGGCGCAGCGCCTCGGCCCAGCCGTTGTTCGCCAGCGACACGATGTAGGGCAGCGTGGCGTTGGTGAGGGCGTAGGTGGAGGTGTTGGGCACCGCGCCCGGCATGTTGGCGACGCAGTAGAAGACCGAGTCGTGGACCATGAACGTCGGCTCGGCGTGGGTGGTCGGACGCGAGTCCTCGAAGCAGCCGCCCTGGTCGATCGCGATGTCGACAAGGACACTTCCGGGCTTCATCTTGGCGACGAGCTCGTTGGTGACCAGCTTCGGGGCCTTGGCGCCCGGGATGAGGACGGCGCCGATGACGAGGTCGGCCTCGATGACGGCCTTCTCCAGCTCGTAGGCGTTGGAGACGATCGTCTGCACCTTGGTGCCGAAGACCTTGTCGGCCTCGCGGAGCTTGTTGATGTCCTTGTCGAGCAGGGTCACGTGGAAGCCCATGCCGACGGCGATCTGCGTGGCGTTCCAGCCGGAGACACCGCCGCCGATGACGACGGCACGGCCGGCGTGGGTGCCGGGGACACCGCCGGGGAGCACACCGCGTCCGCCGACCGAGGCCATCAGGTGGTAGGCGCCGACCTGCGGGGCCAGCCGGCCCGCGACCTCGGACATCGGGGCGAGCAGCGGCAGCGCGCGGTTCGCGGTCTCCACCGTCTCGTACGCGATGGCGGTGGTGCCGGACTCCAGCAGGGCGTCCGTGCACTCGCGGGAGGCGGCGAGGTGCAGGTAGGTGAAGAGCGTCTGGTCCTTGCGGAGGCGGTGGTACTCCTCCGCGATGGGCTCCTTGACCTTCAGCAGCAGGTCGGCGGCGGCCCACACCTCGTCGGCGGTGCCGAGGATCTCGGCGCCGGCGGCCACGTACTCGGCGTCCGTGATCGACGAGCCGACACCGGCGTTGCGCTCGATGACGACCTGGTGGCCGTGGCGCACCAGCTCGTGCACGCCGGCGGGGGTGATGGCCACCCGGAACTCGTTGTTCTTGACCTCGCGGGGGATACCGACCTTCACGTCGATCACGGTCCTTGGCTCAGGGGACGAAGGGGGTGCAATACATACATACCCGGATGCACCAAGGCGCACCGGGAGACACCGCAAGAAGGTGCGGCGGAGCCAGTCTAATGAAGGTCTTCGCGCTGTCTACCCTTACAAACAACTAATCTTTGGCCGAAGCACTGCGGATTTCGTAGGCCGGAGCCGCTCCCTCCCTGTCAGGCTCAAGCAGCCGCTCGGCCGCGCCCCGGTGCAGCCTGGCCGCCGCGGGGTCTCCCAGCCGGTCGAGCGTGTCCGCGAGCCGCAGCTGGAGCGCGGCCTGGAGACGCAGATCACCGGCCCGGCGCGCCCACTCCACCGCCTCGCGGCAGGTGCGCAGCGATTCCTCGGGCCGCCCGGCGTACTCCTGCACCCGGGCCGCCTCGCTCAGCGCCCGCGCCTGGCTCGGCAGATCCCCCAGCCGTCGGTATCCGGCCACCGCGGCGCGCCAACTGCGGAGTGCCTCGCCGTAGCGGCCCGCGTAGGTGAGCACCGCGCCGATGCGCCCGTACAGCCGCGCCTCGTCCTCCCGCTCGCCCCGCGCGAGGCGCTGGGCGAGGGCCCGCCCGTACCAGTCGGCGGCCCGCGTCCAGTCGCCGAGCTCCTGGTGGGCGCCGCCCACGGATTCCATCGCGCGGCCGGTGGCGTACGGATCGTTCGCCGCGCGGCCCTCGTCCAGGGCCGCCCGGTAGCGGACGAGGGCGTCGGCGGTGCGTCCGGCCTCCGCGTCCAGATCGCCCAGATTGAGCAGAGCCGCGGCTTTCTCGCGGTGCAGCCCGTGCCGCTCGGCGACGTCGAGAACCAGCTGGTGCAGACCATAGAGATCGGGGGCGGCGGCCTCGGTCCCCCGGTGCGCGGCCAGCGCCCGCACCAGGGCCGCGACCAGCCGCCGGGCGAGCGTGTCGAGCCCGCCGTCCTCCACCGCGAGCCGGGCCGCCGCGAGCAGCGCGGGCCGGCGGGTCTCCAGCCAGGCGCCGGCCAGCCGCTCGCTGGGGAAGCGCAGGGCGCGGGGCAGCCCGGCGAGCTTCCTGCGGGCCGCGGAACCGTCGGGCTCGGTGACCGCCCGGCAGGACTGGAGCAGCCGTACGGTCCGCTCCAGCATCCGGGCCCGGGCCAGCTGGAGCTCGCCCGGCCGGTCGGCGGCCTCGGCGAGCCGGTGCAGCAGCGGAGCCAGCCAGCCGGGCACCGCGTACTGCGCGGGCCGGTCCCGCGGGTCGCCGTAGACCGTCAGCAGCCCGTACGCGACGAAGTCCTCCAGGGTGTTCTGGGCCGCCGAGACCGAGCACCCGGCGAGCGCGGAGGCGGTCTGGGCGTCCGCGATCCCGGCGGGGGCGAGCGAGAGCAGCCGCAGCAGCCGGGCGTTGGGCCCGGGCAGCGACTCGTAGACCAGCCGGAAGGCGCGCGCCAGCGGCCGCTCGGCGACGGGCAGCTGCCCGGTCAGGGTGGCGTCGTCGGGCAGCGCGTGGAGCCGTTTGGCCACGTCGGAGACGGCCGCCTGGGGCCGCACCGCGAGCCAGCCGCCGACCAGGGCGACGGCCGCGGGCACCCCCGCGCACTCCTCGACCAGGTTCTCCGCGGTGCGCGGGTCCACGGTGATCCGCACCGCCCCGGTGTAGCTCTGCAGAAGGGCGACGGCGGTCCTGGGGTCGAGGCCGCCGAGGGTGCAGGGCCGGACGTCCGGGATGCCGGTGAGCGGGCCGCGGGCGGTCGCCACCACCAGGCAGCCGGCGTTCTGCGGCAGCAGCGGGTCGACCTGTTCGGCGTCGATCGCGTCGTCGAGCAGCAGCAGCGCCCGGCGATCGACGAGCGCCTCGCGCACCAGCTGGGTCAGCTCCTCCGCGCCGCCCCCGGGCGGCACCGGGACGTCGAGCGCGTCGAGCAGGTCGCGGGCCACCCGCTCGGCCGGGACGGGCGTGCCGTCCGGTTCGCGCAGGGCGGCACGCAGTACCCCGTCGGGGTACCGGGAGGCGAGCTGCCGCGCCAGCTCCTCGGCCAGTGCCGTCCGCCCGGAGCCGGGGCGTCCGGCGATCAGCAGTACCCGGGCGCGCGGCGACTTGCGGCCGGACAGGGTGTCGAGCCCCGCCCGCTCCACGTCCTCGCGCAGCTCCTTCAACTCCCGCTGCCGGCCGAAGAACTGACGGCCGGTCGTCTCCGGCGCGTCCGGCCCGCCCTGCGCGGCAGAGCCGCCCACGTCCACCGCCTGATCCGTCACGGGCCACGCTCCGTCCGCTGCGCACGAGCCGAGCCCGGCGGGTCTCCGCACGGGCGTTCCGAGCGTAGTTCACCCGTGGTGGGCGGCCCGGTGGAGCGCGGCGGGCAGGTCCCCCGATCGGATCAGCGGATCGTCGGACGGACATACCGCGACTGGGCCGTCCGGGTCGGCGCACCGCCCGCACGGAGACCCGGAGGGGGTGCGTGCGGAGGCGGGCGCCTCCCGAGGGGGACGACTACTTCGTCGGAGGAATGGCTACCTCGGTCCGGGGCGGCTGCTCCCCCGGGAAAGCGGCCGCCCCGACGACGAGACGGCCACATCCCGACGGGCGGCCGCCCCTGCGGCGGCTACTTCTCGAAGGGGCGGGCGGGCCAGGGCGCCTCGGCCGGGCGCAGCGACTCCAGGCCCGGGCCCGCCTGCGCGGCCATGACCGCCAGCGCGCCCACCACCAGGCAGTTGTTGTGCAGCTCCCCGGCGAGCGCGCCGCGCACGAGCTCGTCCACCGGCACCCGGGCCAGCTCCATGTCGGCCTCCTCCTCGGAGACCTCGAAGCGCTCGCCCTGCGCCTCGGACAGATCGCGGGCGAGGAAAATACGGACGGCCTCGTCGCAGCCACCGGGCGTGGGGTAGACGTCGGCGAGGACCCGCCAGTCCTCGGCCTTGACGTGCGCCTCCTCGTACAGCTCGCGCTGGGCGGCGTGCAGCGGGTTCTCGCCGGGCACGTCGAGCAGTCCGGCCGGGATCTCCCACAGCTTGTGGCGTACGGGGTGGCGGTACTGGCGCAGCACCAGGACGCGGCCCGCCTCGTCGAGGGCGAGCACGGCCACCGAGCCCGGGTGGACCTGGTAGTCGCGGCGGGCGACCGTGCCGTCGGGCATGACCACGTCGTCGGTGCGGACGCTGGTCTTGCCGCCCTCGAACGGAGTGGTGCTGGCGACGACCCGCCATTCCTCGGGGGTGTCCTTGAGCTGCATCGATGTCCTCCCGCAAAAGCAGAAACCGGGGTACGCGTCCGAGTGGGACGCCTACCCCGGCAACCGTAACGCCCCACTACTTCCCGGCGGACTCACGCGCTTCCTGCTGGCGCTCGACGGCCGCCTTGACCAGGCCCGCGAAGAGCGGGTGCGGGCGGGTCGGGCGGGAGCGCAGCTCCGGGTGCGCCTGGGTGGCGACCAGGTAGGGGTGCACCTCGCGCGGGTACTCGACGTACTCGACGAGCTTGTTGTCGGGGGACGTGCCCGAGAAGAGGATGCCGGCCTTCTTCTCCAGCTCGGCGCGGTAGGCGTTGTTGACCTCGTAGCGGTGGCGGTGGCGCTCCTCCACGTACGGCTGGTCGCCGTAGACCTCGCGCACGATGGAGCCCTCGGCGAGCTTCGCCGGGTACATGCCGAGCCGCATGGTGCCGCCGAGGTCGCCCGCGCCCTCCACGTACGCCAGCTGCTCCTCCATCGTGGAGATGACGGGGTGCGCGGTGGCGGCGTCGAACTCGGTGGAGTTGGCGTCGGGGATGCCGGCCAGGTTGCGGGCGGCCTCGATCACGATGCACTGCAGGCCCAGGCAGATGCCGAGGAGCGGCACCTTGTTCTCCCGGGCGTACTGGATCGCGCCGATCTTGCCGTTGACCCCGCGGTCGCCGAAGCCGCCGGGGACCAGGATCGCGTCCACGTCGCCGAGGTGCTTGTGGGCGCCGGCCTGCGTCTTGCAGTCGTCGGAGGTGACCCACTTGACCTTGACGCGGGCCTTGTTGGCGAAGCCGCCGGCGCGCATGGCCTCGGTGATGGAGAGGTAGGCGTCGGGCAGGTCGATGTACTTGCCGACCAGCGCGACGGTGACCTCGTGGTCGGGGTTGTGGACGCGGTCGAGCAGGTCGTCCCAGGTCGTCCAGTCCACGTCGCGGAAGGGCAGGTCGAGCTTGCGCACGACGTAGGCGTCCAGGCCCTCGGTGTGCAGCACCTTGGGGATGTCGTAGATCGACTTGGCGTCGATGGCGGCGACCACGGCGGCCTCGTCCACGTCGCACATGAGCGAGATCTTGCGCTTGATGGACAGCGGCACCTCGCGGTCGGCGCGCAGCACGATCGCGTCGGGCTGGATGCCGATGTTGCGCAGGGCGGCGACCGAGTGCTGGGTGGGCTTGGTCTTCAGCTCGCCCGAGGGACCGATGTAGGGCAGCAGCGAGATGTGCACCACGAAGACGTTGTCGCGGCCGACCTCGTGGCGGACCTGGCGGACGGTCTCCAGGAACGGCAGCGACTCGATGTCCCCGACCGTGCCGCCGACCTCGGTGATGACGACGTCGACGTCGTCGGTCGCCATCCGGCGGATGCGGTGCTTGATCTCGTTGGTGATGTGCGGGATGACCTGCACGGTGTCGCCCAGGTACTCGCCGCGCCGCTCCTTGGCGATCACCTGCGAGTAGACCTGGCCGGTGGTGACGTTGGCCGAGCCGTCGAGGTCCACGTCGAGGAAGCGCTCGTAGTGGCCGATGTCCAGGTCCGTCTCGGCGCCGTCGTTGGTGACGAACACCTCACCGTGCTGGAACGGGTTCATCGTGCCCGGGTCGACGTTGAGGTACGGGTCGAGCTTCTGCATGGTGACGCGCAGCCCGCGCGCCTTGAGGAGCGCACCCAGGCTGGAGGCAGTCAGACCCTTGCCGAGGGAGGAGGCGACACCCCCGGTGACGAAGATGTGCTTGGTCGTCGTGGCTGCGCTGGTGCGCATAGCCGTGGGCTGCATGGCCAAGAGGGGGCTCCCGTGGTCGCTGTCTGGAGTGCGTGCCGGTCACCCTCTGTGGATCCCGTCCGTCTGCGGTACGAGTTTCCGGGGGGCGCCGTCGCTGCGGTTCGGGGGTTTTCTCACCACCCGGCCACGGGCTACCAGGGTATCAGCGAGTGCGGCGCGCCGCTTCCGGCCACGCTCCGCGCACGGCCGGACGACCCTGCGTGCTCCACTCACCCATATGGCGCAATGGCGTTGCAGGAAGGCATCGGCGGATCACCCACGTGCGTCGTATCCTGCTCGGACACTCGCCGCCGAGCCGCTGGTAGCACGGCACCACCCCGGCCGTCACCCACAACATGCGCTCGTTGGCGTTCCCTTGACCGCATCGCATTAGCAGTAAGCGCCCCGCGGGGCGGACGTGGCCGTTCGACTGGAGATTGCACGTGGCCGGGCGCATCGAGGATTACGCACTCATCGGAGACATGCAGACCGCCGCACTGGTCTGCCGGGACGGCACGACGGACTGGCTGTGCCTGCCACGCTTCGACTCGCACGCCGTCTTCGCCGGACTGCTCGGCACCGATGAACACGGCTTCTGGCGGATCGGCCCGGCCCACGCGGCCGACGCGCCGCCACCCCGGGCGGACCGGCGCCGCTACCGGGGCGACTCGCTGATCCTGGAGTCGGAGTGGGACACCCCGCGCGGCACGGTCCGGGTGACGGATTTCATGCCGCCGCGTGACGGCGCGCCGCAGCTGATCCGGATCGTGGAGGGCGTCAGCGGCCGGGTGCCGATGCGCAGCGCCCTGCGCATGCGTTTCAGTTACGGGCGTGTCGTGCCCTGGGTGCACAAGGTCGACAACCGTACGGTCGCCGTGGCGGGACCGGACTCGGTGTGGCTGGACACGCCGGTGGACACCTACGGCAAGAACCTGACCACGTACTCCGACTTCACCGTCTCGCCCGGTGAGCGGATCGCCTTCACCATCAGCTGGCAGCCCTCCCACAAGGAGCAGCCCGCCCTCCCCGAGCCGGAGGCCGCCCTGGAGGCGACCGAGGACTTCTGGCGGGAGTGGGTCGAGCACTGCACGTACCACGGGCCCTACCGCGAGGCCGTGGTCCGCTCGCTGATCACGCTCAAGGCCCTGACCTACGCCCCCACCGGCGGCATCGTCGCCGCGCCCACCACCTCGCTGCCCGAGGACATCGGCGGCTCGCGCAACTGGGACTACCGCTACACCTGGCTCCGGGACGCGGCGATCACCCTGTCCTCGCTACTGCGCACCGGCTACCGCGACGAGGCCCGCGCCTGGCGGGAGTGGCTGCTGCGGGCGGTCGCGGGCGACCCCGAGAACCTGCAGATCATGTACGGAATCGCGGGCGAGCGCGAGCTGGGCGAGGCCGAGCTGGACTGGCTGCCCGGATACGAGGGCTCGGCGCCGGTCCGGGTCGGCAACGGCGCCGCCCACCAGCTCCAGCTGGACGTGTACGGCGAGGTCACCGAGGCCCTGCACCTGGCGCACATGACGGGCCTGGCCCGCAACGACTACGCCTCGCTGCTCCAGCTCAAGCTCATCAGCTACCTGGAGAACCACTGGGACGAGCCGGACGAGGGCATCTGGGAGGTGCGCGGCCCGCGCCGCCACTTCGTGCACTCCAAGGTGATGGCCTGGGTCGCGGTCGACCGCACGATCAAGCTGATCGAGTCGGGGGACGCGGACGGGCCGCTGGAGAAGTGGCGCGACCTGCGCGACGACATCCACCGCGATGTGTGCGAGAAGGGGTACGACAAGGAGCGCAACACCTTCACCCAGTCGTACGGCTCCAAGGAGCTGGACGCCTCCCTGCTGCTCATCCCGCAGATGGGCTTCCTGCCGCCGGACGACAAGCGGGTCATCGGCACCATCGAGGCGATCCAGCGCGAGCTGTCCACGCCCGACGGGTTCATCCTGCGCTATCCGACAGCGGGCGAGGAGGCGGGCTGCGACGGCCTGGAGGGCGACGAGGGCGCGTTCCTCGCCTGCTCGTTCTGGATGGCGGACGACCTGGCGATGATCGGCCGGGTCGACGAGGCCCGCAAGCTCTTCGAGCGGCTGCTGTCGCTGCGCAACGACGTCGGGCTGCTGGCCGAGGAGTGGGACCCGCGGGAGCAGCGGCAGGTGGGGAACTTCCCGCAGGCCTTCAGCCACGTTCCGCTGATCGACACGGCCCTGCGGCTCACGGCGTCGGGGGCGTACGGGGGATAGTTCGCCGCGCCCGGGAGAGCCGTGCCCGCTTAGAGTGGAGTTGTCCTGCTTCCCTCCGAAAGGGGGGCCCTGATGACCACCCCCTCCAAAGCGGGCACGGCCCTCGCCGAGCTCCGCGAAGACCTCTCCGGCGAGGTGTTCGTCCCCGGCGACCCGGGCTACGACGAGGCCCGGCAGGTCTTCAACGCCATGATCGACCGCCGCCCCGCCGTGATCGCGCAGTGCGCCTCGGACGCGGACGTGGCGACCGCCGTCCGCTTCGGCCGCGACCTCGATCTGAAGATCGCCGTCCGGGGCGGCGGCCACAGCGTCGCGGGGCAGTCCCTCAACGACAACAACCTCGTCGTGGACCTGCGCCGGATGCACGAGGTGACCGTCCACCCCGCCGCCCGCGCGGTACGGATCCAGGGCGGCGCCACCATGAGCCACCTCGACCTCGCCACCCAGCCCCATGGCCTCGCCACCACCGGCGGCCGGGCCTCCACCACCGGCGTCGGCGGCTTCGTCCTCGGCGGCGGCACCGGGTGGCTGGACCGCGCGTTCGGGCTGGCCGTCGACAACCTCCTGGGCGTCGAGCTGGTCACCGCCGACGGCAGTACGGTGACGGCGAGCGCCGAGGAGAACCCGGAGCTGTTCTGGGCGCTGCACGGCGGCGGCGGCAACTTCGGCATCGCCACCTCGCTCACCCTGCGCCTGCACGAGCTGCCGGCCTTCTCGATGGCGCTGCTGCTCTACCGGCCGCACCTCGGCCCGCAGGTGGCCCGGGTGTACCGGGAGCTGATCGAGACCGCCCCGCCCGAGGCGGGAGGCGGGGTCATCTATCTGACCGCGCCGCCCGAGGAGTTCATCCCCGAGCACCTGGTCGGCGAGGTGCTGGCCGGCGCGCTCGTGACGTACGCCGGGCCCGCCGAGCAGCTCACCAAGCTCGCCCAGCCGCTGCTCGCGCTGGAGCACGAGGTCGAGATGCTCACCGACATCCCGTATCCGCAGATGCAGTGCATGCTCGACGACCCGCCGGGCATGCGGAACTACTGGTCGGCCGAGTATCTGACCGGTCTGCCGGACGAGCTGATCGACGTGTTCTGCGGCCGGGCCGACAGCCTCCCGGCGCCCATGGTCCAGCACGTGCTGTTCCCGCAGGGCGGCGCGATCGCCTCCGGCCCCACCGAGTACCCGGTCCCCTACCGCGACGCGCCGTGGGCCGTGCACCCGTTCGCGATCTGGGAGGACCCGGCGGACGACGAGCGCTGCCGGCAGTGGGTCAAGGACGTCCGCGCCGACGTCCGGCCCTGGTCGACCGGCGCGGTCTACCTCAACTTCACCGGCGACGAGGGCGCCGACCGGGTGGTCGCGGGCCTGGGCGCGGAGAACATGCGCCGCCTCGCCGAGGTGAAGCGCGCCTACGACCCCGACAACGTCTTCCGCTACAACCACAACATCGCCCCGGCCTGACGGAAGAGGAGAACCGTGTCGTACCGTGACCCGCATCACGTCCGGTACGACAAAACACGAGGTGAACCCAGTGGACAGCCAGGGTGGGATCACCGTGCGGCGCGCTCTCGAACTGCCCGGGCTGCGCGGCGGGCTCCCCGAGGTCGTGGCGGGCGCGGAGCGGCTGGGCCGGACCGTGCGCTGGGTGCACGCGGGCGAGGTCCCGAACATGGCGTCCCTGCTCAAGGGCGGCGAGCTGCTGCTGACCACGGGCCTGGGCCTGGGCACCCGCCCGGCCGAGCAGCGCGCCTTCGTCCGGCGGCTGGCCGAGCGGGGCATCGCCGCCCTCGTCGTCGAACTCGGCCCGCGCTTCAGCAGGCTGCCCGCCACCCTGGTGGAGACCGCGCGGGCGGCCGGACTCCCCCTGGTCGCGCTCCACCGCGAGGTGGCGTTCGTGACGGTGACCGAGGAGATCCACACCGAGATCGTCAACGGCCACTACGCCCTGCTCCAGCGCGCCGAGGAGGTGCACCGGCGGTGTACGGGCGCGCTGCTCTCGGGCGGCGGCGTGCCCCAGGTCCTGTCGATCCTGGCGGACTTCACGGCCAACCCGGTGTTCCTGGAGACCCCGGACGGCCAGCTGCTGTACGCCGCGGCGGGCCCCGGCGAGGTGGGCGCCGACCCGCTCCAGGTGTGGGAGGGGCTGCGCGGCCAGCGCGAGTCGCGCGAGTCGGGGCCGCCGGCGGGCGCGGCCCTGGTGGACGTGCCGGGCGGCGGCCACGGCGCCGGCGCGGTCCGGGCCCGGCTCGTCCTGCTCGCCGTCTCCGCGCCGCTGCTGCCGGTCCACCGGATGGCGGCGGAGCGGGCCGCGGGCATCCTCGCGGTGGTGCTGATGCAGGCGCGCCAGGAGGAGGAGCTGGCCGCGCGCGGGCGCGGCGACTTCCTGACCGACCTCGCCGAGGGGCGTATCACCGCTGAGGACGCGCCCGCGCAGGCGAAGGTGCTGGGCTTCCGGCCGGGCGAGGGCCCGCTGCTGCCGGTGGTGATGCGGCTGGCCGCCGACCTGTCGGGCTCCTCCCCCACCGGCACCTGGGCGGTCCTGGCCCGGGCCGTCCTGGAGGAGCTGTCCTCGGTGGGCGTGCCGGTGCTGCTGGGCGTACGGCCGGTGGAGGGCCGGGTGCCGCTGCTGCTCGGGCTGCGCTCGGAGTCGGAGCGCCACGCGGTGGCCGACCGGGTGGCGGCGGCGCTGCGGGCGGGTGTGGAGCGCGCCGGGCTCAGCCGGGCCGGGGCGCAGCCGGTGGTGGTGGTCGCGGCGGCGGGCGGCTGGGCGGCGGCCTCGGCGGGGCTGCGCCACGCGGCCGAGACGGCGGCCGCGGCCCAGGGCCTGTCCGAGCGCCCCTGGTACGACGCCCGCCGCCTCGACATCGACCTGCTGCTGTGGCGGCTGCGCGAGCATCCGGACCTGGCGGCGTTCGTGGAGCGCGCCATCGGCCCGCTGCGCACCCACGACGCGGCCTCGCGCCCGCCGCTGCTGCCGACCCTGGAGACGTATCTGGCGCACGCGGGCCGCAAGGCGGAGACCGCCCGCGAGCTGCACCTCAACCGCCAGACGCTCTACAACCGCCTCGCCCGGATCGCGGAACTGCTCGGCACGGACCTGGACGACCCCCAGACCGTCCTGGCCCTCTCCCTGGCCCTACGGGCCCGCCGCCATGTGCCCCAGTGACCTGGATGCTTGGGTGAGCCACGCGCCTCGGTGACGTACGCGCCCCGGTGACGTACGGGCCCGGTGCGCCAAGTGCCTCGGTGAGCCGCGCGCCCCGGTGACCCACGCGCCTGGGCGAGCCACGCGCCCCCGTGAGCAGCCCTCAGTGGCCCCGTCGCTGCGTCAGCTCGTCGTACACGCTGAGCACCTGCGCCACCGTCTCGTCCTCGGTGGGCCAGCCCGCCGCCTGGACGAGCCCGGCCGCGGCCAGCTCGCGGCGTCGTCCGGGGTCGGTGAGCAGCCGCGCCACGGCGTCCCCGAGCGCCACCGCGTCCCCGTACGGCACCAGCTCGGCCGCGTCCCCGACCAGTTCCGGCACCCCGCCCACGGCGGTGGCCACCAGCGGCACGCCGAGCCGCAGCGCCTCCTGGGCGAGCAGGGAGCGCCCTTCCCAGCGGCTGGCGAGAACGGCCGCGTCGGCTGCGGCCAGCAGCTCGCTGACGTCGTCGCGCCGCCCCAGCAGCTTCACGGGCAGCGCCTCGGCCTCGATGCGCCGCCGGAGCGCGGCCCTCAGCCGCCCCTCCCCCGCGATCACCAGCAGTGGTACGGGATCGAGCGCCTTCCACCGGTGGACCGCGTCCAGCAGCACGTCGTAGCCCCGGTGTTCGACCAGGCTGCCGACCGCCATCAGCAACGGCCGGTCCACGGCGCCGAGTTCGGCCCGGGCCTTGCCGTCCGGGGCCGGCGTACGGGGGCCGGGTACCGCGACCGCGGCGAGCCGGGCGTCCCGGGCGCCGTGCCGCCGGGCCCGGTCGACCAGGTCGGAGGAGGTGCCGAGCACCACCGAGGCGGCCCGGGCCGCCCGCCGCTCCAGCATCCCCAGCACGCGGTGCCGGGCGCCGTCGGCGCGGGGGCCGGTGTGCCAGGTGACGACGAGGGGGACGGCGACGCGCCGACCACCCAGGGCCAGGGAGCTGCGCACCGCCGCGTGCGGTCCGTGCGCGTGCACCACGTCCGCGCCCGCGCAGACCGCCCGCAGGGCGCCGACCGCCACCGGGTCGGCGCGCCGGGGCACGGCGACGAAGTGGGCGCCCGCTCCCTGGAAGTCGAACTCCCGCTCCAGCGCGGCCGGAGCGCAGACGGTGACCCGGACGCCCCGCGCGGCGAGGCCCGCCGCCAGCGAGCGCACATGCGCGCTGCTGCCCGCGCTGCCGCCGCCCAGCACTTGGACCGTACGCAGCTGTGACACGTGAACAGGCTCCCGGGTCGGCGGTGGGCCGGTGTGGACCCCGGCCAAGGATGCCAGCCCGTACGGGCGTTCCGGCCCCGCCCGGGCGTTTCCCCGTGTCGGCGCGCGGCGGGCCGCGCCCGGGAACCACCCACACGGGTGAACCGCCACGCGCCGCTTCACCCGGCCGGGGCGCGACGCTTCACCCGGCCGGGGCGCGGTGGGCTCAGCCCTCCGCGCGTGCCGTCGCCAGCAGCTCCTCCGCGTGGGCCCGGGCCGTCTCGGAGTCCTCCTGGCCCGCCAGCATCCGGGAGAGCTCCCGGACCCGGTCCTCGCCCTCCAGGACGGTGACCCCGGACCGGGTGACCGAACCGTCGTGGGTCTTCTCCACCAGCAGCTGGCGGTCCGCGAAGGCCGCCACCTGGGGCAGATGGGTGACCACGACGACCTGCGCCGACTTGGCGAGCTTCGCCAGCCGCCGGCCGATCTCGACCGCCGCCCGGCCGCCGACGCCCGCGTCGACCTCGTCGAAGAGGTACGTGGGCACGGGGTCCGTACCGGCGAAGACCACCTCGACCGCGAGCATCACCCGGGAGAGCTCACCGCCCGACGCACCCTTGGCGATCGGCCGCGCCGGGGCGCCGGGATGCGGGGCGAGCAGCAGCTCCACCTCGTCGGCGCCGGTCGGCCCGTACGCCACGGTCCGCCCGCCCACCTCGACGCCCTCGGCGTCCTCCACCTGGCGCACCGCGAACGACACCCGGGCGTGCGGCATCGCCAGCGACGCCAGCTCGGCGGTCACCGCGTCCGCGAAGCGGGCGGCGGCCTCCGTGCGGGCATCCGTCAGCTCCTGGGCCAGGACGGACAGCTCCCGGCGCAGCCCGTCGCGCTCGGCGGTCAGCTCACCGATCCGGTCGTCGTCGCCGTCCAGCTCGGTCAGCCGGGCCGCGCCCTGCTGCGCCCAGCCGAGGACGGCCTGGATGTCCTCACCGTATTTACGGGTCAGCCCCGTCAGCGCGGCCCGCCGCTCCTCCACGGCCGCCAGCCGCAGCGGGTCGGCGTCGAGGTCGTCCGCGTATCCGGCGAGCTCGCCCGCCACGTCGCCGAGGAGGATGGCGACCTCGCCGATGCGCTCGGCGAGGGCGGCCAGGGCGGGGTCGTGCGACCGTACGGCCTCCAGGGCCCGGTGCGCGCCCGCGACCAGGGTGGCCGCGTCGACGCTCTCCGGGTCCTCCGGGTTGCCCGCGAGCGCGGAGTGGGCCAGGGCGGCGGCCGACGCCAGCGCCTCGGCGTGCCCTAGGCGCTCGGCCTCCGCCGCGAGTTCGACGTCCTCGCCGGGCAGCGGTTCGACCGCCGCGATCTCGTCGAGCCCGAACCGCAGCAGATCGGCCTCCTGCGCCCGCTCGCGCGCCCGCGTGGTCAGCTCCTCCAGCTCCCCGGCGACGGCCCGCAGCCGCCGGTACGCCTCCGCGTATTTCGTCAGCGGCCCGGCCACGGCGTCCCCGGCGTACCGGTCGAGGGCCTCGCGCTGCCGGGCGGGCCTGAGCAGGCCCTGCTGGTCGGTCTGGCCGTGGACGGCGACGAGCTCGTCGGCGATCTCCGCGAGCACGCCGTTCGGTACCGAGCGTCCGCCGAGGTACGCCCGTGAGCGGCCCTCCGCCGAGATGGTACGGCTGACCAGCAGCGCGCCCTCGTCGAGCTCGGCCCCGGCCTCCTCCGCACGGATCGCCGCGGTGGCGCCCGCGCGCAGCGCGATCCGCCCCTCGACGACCGCCGCCTTGGCGCCGATCCGCACCAGGGCGGGGTCCGCCCGTCCGCCGAGCAGCAGCCCGAGGCTGGTGACGACCATGGTCTTGCCCGCGCCGGTCTCGCCGGTCACCGCGGTGAACCCGGGCGACAGCTCGACGACAGCGTCGTCGATGACCCCGAGCGACCGTATCCGCATCTCCTCCAACACGCCCCCGACCTTACGAGGTCCCGGGCCCTGTGTGCGACGCCCCCCACACCCTCACCCCAAGGGCTGACCCCCGTGCCCGGTTTTTCCCCCACCCCGGCCGTGGGGATGAAGGCGCCGGGGCTACGTCCCCTGCCCCCGCCGAGCACTTTGTCCGCGGACCGTGACTGGCCCGGCCCTCGCACCCCGAAGGAGCCGCACCCCCCAGGGGCGCGGGGAACTGCGCGACCAGCCACCCGCACACCCGCAGCCAAAGACCCGGCCCAAAAGGGGGCACCCGGGGCCGCGGCCCCGGGAAGCAGACCGTACCCCTCAGTGCGGCGCACCCCTCCACCCGCTCACCGGCAGCGCGAACTTCGCCACCAGCCGGTCCGTGAAGGACGCGTGGTGCAGCCGGGCCAGCCGGACCGGCACCGCCCCGCGCCGCACCTCCACCCGCGCCCCCGCCGGCAGCTCCACCGTCCGCCGCCCGTCACACCACAGCACGCCGTGCGGCGTGTGCGGCTGCACCTCGACCGCCAGCACCGAACTGGGCGACGTCACCAGCGGCTTGGCGAAGAGCGCGTGGGCGCTGATCGGGACCATCAGCAGCGCCTCGACCTCCGGCCACACCACCGGCCCGCCCGCCGAGAACGCGTACGCCGTCGAGCCGGTCGGCGTCGCGTACACGATCCCGTCGCAGCCGAACCCGGTCACCGGCCGCCCGTCGATCTCCAGGACGACCTCCAGCATCCGCTCGGGCGACACCTTCTGCACGGCCGCCTCGTTGAGCGCCCAGTCGGTGTGCACCACGTCGCCGTTGCTGTGGACCACGACGTCGAGGGTCATCCGCTCCTCGACCTCGTAGGAGCGGGTGACCACCCGGTCCACGACCTTGTCCAGGTCGTCGCGCTCGGCCTCGGCGAGGAACCCGACCCGGCCGAGGTTGACGCCGAGCATCGGCACCCCCGACGCCCGTGCGAACTCCGCGCCGCGCAGCAGCGTCCCGTCCCCACCGAGCACGATCAGCAGCTCGCACCCGTCGAGGCACTGCGGGGTCGCCTCCTTGACCGTCCCCACGGCCGGCGAGTCCGGCAGCGGGATGTCGACCGCCTCCGCCTCCAGGATCCGCACCCCGATGCCGCAGCGCAGCAGTCCCCGTACCACCAGTTCCGCGCTGCGGATGGCGGCGGGCCGCCCGGTGTGCGCGAGCAGGAACACCGTGCGCTCGGTCGCACCCCGCTCGCCCGTACCGTCCCCCCCGCGCGTCTCCTCCGCGTTCCCCAACGAGCTCAACTAGGTCCCTCCGCCACTGCACGGGCCACATCAGCCGGATCCAGCGCGGGCGCACCGGCCCGCAGCCACAGAAAGTATTCGACATTGCCGGAGGGTCCGGGCAGCGGGCTGGCCGTGACCCCGAGCACACCGAGCCCCAGCCCGGCGGCCTGCGCGGCCACCGTGCGCACGGTCTCGGCCCGCAGTTCGGGGCTGCGCACCACACCGCCGCTGCCCAGGCGCTCCTTGCCGATCTCGAACTGCGGCTTGACCATCAGCACCAGGTCGGCGCCGGGCGCGCAGCACCGCACCAGCGCGGGCAGCACAAGACCCAGCGCGATGAAGGACAGGTCCCCCACCACCAGGTCGACGGGCTCGCCGTCGATGGCGTCGAGCGTCAGCTCCCGTACGTTCGTCCGGTCCTTGACGGTGACCCGGTCGTCGCTCTGGAGGGACCAGGCGAGCTGTCCGTACCCGACGTCCACCGCCACCACGTGCCCGGCGCCCGCGCGCAGCAGCACATCGGTGAACCCGCCGGTGGAGGCGCCCGCGTCCAGCGCCCGGCGCCCCTCGACCTTCAGCCCCCGCGGGACGAAGGCCGCCAGCGCGCCGGCCAGCTTGTGGCCGCCGCGCGAGACGTAGTCCGGGTCGCTGTCGTCCTCGGCGACGAGGATCGCGGCGGCGGTCTCGACCTGGGTGGCGGACTTGGTGGCGACCGCCTTGCCGACCGTCACCCGCCCGGCGGCGATCAGCTGCGCGGCGTGCTCACGGGACCGGGCGAGCTTCCGGCGGACCAGCTCGGCGTCGAGGCGGCGGCGTGCCACTCCTGCCACGTTCGGTTCAGCTCCTGTTGTCGTACGTATGGGACGCGGGGGACGGGACCGGCGGCCCCGGGCGGGCGTCCAGCGCGCTCAGCGTCTCGCGCAGCCCCCCGTGTACATCCTCGTACACCTCGACGTGTCCCTCCGTATCGAGGTGGGTGACGTCCGCGAGGCGCTCGACCAGCGCGTCCACCCGGGGGTCGCCGGTGGGTTCGCGGGGCGCTTCGGGGAACGCCGGTCCCGCGGGTTCCCCGGGGGCGCCGGCCTCCGCCCCGGGCTCCGGCATCAAGTCGCTCATGGCACGACGCTACCGCGTGGGCCTGCGGTACGGTCGGTCACGATGGCGACGATCGAGGAGTGCCGCGCGGCACTCGACGCACTTTCCGGCACCCTGGCCGGCGCGAACGGTGACATACGCGCCGCCGCCGCCCTGGACCGCTCCCTGAGCTGCCACCTCACGGACCTGGACCGCACCTTCACCGGGCGCCTGCGCGACGGCCGCGTCGAGGTCGAGCGGACGCTCCAGGGCCCGCCCGTCGAACGCGCCCAGATCCGTCTCGCCATGACGGGCGACGACCTGGTGGCGATGGTGGCGGGCGAGCTGAACTTCGCCCGGGCGTGGACGTCGGGCCGGGTCCGTCTGGAGGCCGGGTTCCGCGACCTGCTCCGGCTGCGGACCCTGCTCTAGCCGACGCCCCCCTGGGCCCCGGTGGGGACCTTCGCCGCGTCCCGCTGCCGTGCCGCGGGCACCACCAGCGGTGTGCCCGTCTCCGGGTCGTCGATGACCTGGCAGCGGACCCCGAACACGTCCCGTACCAGCTCCGCCGTGACGATCCGCGAGGGCGGGCCCTCGGCCACGATCTCGCCGCCGCGCATCGCGATCAGATGCGTGGCGTACCGGGCGGCCTGGTTCAGGTCGTGCAGCACCGCCACGAGGGTGCGCCCTTGGGACTCGTGCAGCTCGGCGCAGAGGTCCAGGACCTCGATCTGGTGCTGGATGTCCAGGAAGGTGGTCGGCTCGTCGAGCAGCAGCAGCGGTGTCTGCTGGGCCAGCGCCATCGCGATCCACACCCGCTGGCGCTGCCCGCCGGACAGCTCGTCGACGTACCGCTCCCCCAGCTCGCCCACGCCGGTCGCCTCCATCGACTCCCGCACGATCCGCTCGTCCTCGGGCGACCACTGCCGCAGCAGCCCCTGGTGCGGGTAGCGGCCCCGGGCGACCAGGTCCGCGACCGTGATCCCGTCCGGCGCGATCGACGACTGGGGCAGCAGCCCCAGGGTCCTGGCGACCTTCTTCGCGGGCATCGCGTGGATGGCCTGCCCGTCCAGCAGCACCCGCCCCGCGCTCGGCTTCAGCATCCGCGACAGGGCGCGCAGCAGCGTGGACTTGCCGCAGGCGTTGGGGCCCACGATGACGGTGAAGGAGTGGTCCGGGATCTCCACCGACAGATCCTCGGCGATCACCCGCTGGTCGTAGCCGAGGGTCACCGATTCGGCGCTGAGGCGCTGCATGTGCGTACTCCTGGAACGGGGATCCGTACGGGGACGGGGGACGTGCGGGCCGCTCATATCCGGCCCGCCTTGCGCTCGGTGACCAGCAGCCACAGCAGATAGAGGCCGCCGACCACCCCGGTGACCACGCCCACCGGCAGCTTGCTCTCGCCGAACAGCCGCTGCGAGGCCCAGTCCGCGGTGACGAGCAGGGTCGCGCCCATACAGCCGGAGGCCAGGATGTTGGGGCCGGTGGCCCGGGTGAGGCGGCGGGCGAGCTGCGGCGCGGTCAGCGCGACGAAGGAGATGGGGCCGGCCGCGGCGGTCGCGGCGGCGTTGAGGAGCACCGCGGCGAGCATCAGTACGGTACGGGTCCGCTGGACGGGCACGCCGAGCGCGTACGCCGCGTCGTCGCCCATCTCCAGCATCCGCAGCGGCCGTCCGTACGCGAGGATCACCGGCAGCAGGGCGCCGAAGAGCACGAGCAGCGGCCACACCTGCTCCCAGTCGCGCCCGTCGAGCGAGCCGGTGAGCCACACCATGGCCCGGGTCGCGTCGACCAGTTGGGCCTTGGTGAGCAGGTACTGGATGCAGGCGGTGAGCATCGCGGCGGCGCCGATGCCGACGAGCACCAGGCGGTAGCCGTGCACGCCCTTCTTCCAGGCGAGCAGATAGACCGCGACGCCGGTCGCGAGGCCGCCGAGCAGGGCGCCGACGGCGACGTCGGTGGCGTCGCCGCCGAACCAGACGATGACGACGAGGGCGCCGACCGAGGACCCCTGGCCGAAGCCGATGATGTCCGGACTGCCCAGCGGGTTGCGGGAGATGGACTGGAAGACCGCGCCCGAGATGCCGAGCGCGGCGCCCACCAGGAGCCCCACGAGGACCCGGGGCAGCCGCAGTTCGTTGACGATGAAGTCCTGCTGGGCGGTGCCGGAGCCGAAGAGCGTACGGACGACGTCGAGCGGCGCGATGGCGAAGTCGCCGCTGCCGACGAGGACCACACCCGCCGTGAGGGCCGCGGCCAGCAGCGCCACGACGACGGCCAGCGAACGGGTGTCGGCCCGGAAGGAGTAACCCCCGGGCGTGCGTACGGCCTTCACAGCTGAGCCATCCTCTTGCGGCGGACGAGAAAGATGAACACGGGCCCGCCGATGAGCGCGGTGACGATGCCGACCTGGAGCTCGGAGGGCCGGGTGATCACCCGGCCGACCACGTCGGAGCCGAGCAGCAGCACGGGCGACAGGACGGCCGCGTACGGCAGGATCCAGCGCATGTCGGGCCCGGTGATGGCCCGCACCACGTGCGGGACCATCAGGCCGATGAAGACGATCGGCCCGCAGGCGGCGGTCGCGGCCCCGCACAGCAGGGTGACGGTGACCATCGACAGGACGCGGGTCCGGGTCAGGTGGGCGCCCAACGCGCGGGCGGTGTCGTCGCCCAGGGCCATCGCGTTGAGGGGCCGGGCGATGAGCGCGGCGAGAAGGAGGCCGACCGCCACGAACGGCGCGATCTCGGTGACCGTGTCCGCGTTGGCGGAGGCCAGCGAGCCGACCGACCAGAACCGCAGCCGGTCGAGCGCGGCCGAGTCCATCAGCTGCACGGCGTTGATGTAGCCGTAGAGCGCGGCCGTGGCGGCGGTGCCCGCGAGCGCCAGCCGGACCGGGGTGGCTTCCCGGCTGCCGCCCAGGACGTAGACGAGCGCGGAGACGACCGCGGCGCCGGCGAAGGCGAACCAGACGTACCCCGTCAGGCTGGTGACCCCGAAGAAGCTGATCGCGGAGACCACGGCGGCCGAGGCGCCCGCGCTGACGCCGAGGATGCCGGGTTCGGCCAGCGGGTTGCGGGTGAGGGCCTGCATGACCGCGCCGGAGACGCCGAGGGCGGCCCCGACGAGCAGTCCGAGCAGGGTGCGGGGCACCCGGGTGTCATGGACGATGACGTCGTCGGCGGTGCCGGAGTAGTGGAACAGCCCGTGCCAGACGTCCGCGAGCGGAATCTGTTTGGCGCCGACGGCGATGCTCGCGAGCGCCACGAGGACCAGGACCGCCAGGGCGGCGAGCAGTCCGGCGGCCCGCAGGGCGTGCCGCCGGGCGGTCGGGGCCGGGGGCACGGCAGCGGTCTGCGCGTTCGGCGGGGAGGGGCTGTCTACCAACACGCAAGTTAGGTTAGCCTACCCTGCAAAGCCCTCGACAGGGCCCTTGATCATGGTCCACACCCACCGATCAGGGGCGCTTCCCCGGGCCCCGGAGCCAGCACTTCTGCTTCCGGCACCTGGCCCCGAAACCCGGCCTCCGGTCTCCCTCCCCGCGGCCCCGGCACCCGATCCCGGACCTGGTACCTCAGCCTCCCGGACCCGGACTCGGAACCCGATACCCCGGCACCTCTGCCCGTGGCCGCCGGCACCCCCCGCCTCCGGACCCGGACCCGGAACCGACCCCCGCACCCCGGACCAGCCCCGCACCCGCACCCGCCCCAAAGCTCACCACCCAAGCCGCTCCAGCACCTTCCCCGCGTCCAGCTCGCACACACCCTCGCCCGCGTGTGTCCAGGCCGCCGCGCACAGCGCCCGCAGGGCGTCCAGCGGCTCGCCCTCGCCGTCGAGGACGAACGCCTCGTCACGGACGGCCGCCGTCCACCCGCCGCACACGAAGTCACCGTCGTTTTCGGCCACTTCCGGCTGGCCGGTCAGCATCCCCCGCAGATCCGCGTCCACGAAGGTCGGCCGGTGCTCGGGGCGCGCGGCCAGCAGCTGGGCGGCGTCCGTCACCCCGGTGAGGACGAGCAGCGAGTCCACCTCGCCGTTGAACGCCCCCTCGATGTCCGTGTCCAGCCGGTCCCCCACCACCAGCGGCTTGCGCGCACCCGTACGGATGATCGTCTCCCGGTGCATCGGGGGCAGCGGCTTGCCCGCCACCTGCGGCTCGGCGCCGGTCGCGATCCGCACCACCTCCACGGCCGCCCCGTTGCCCGGCGCGATACCGCGCCCGCTCGGGATCGTCAGATCGGTGTTGGACGCGAACCACGGCACCCCGGCCGCGACGGCGTACGACGCCTCCGCGAACCTGCCCCACGCCAGGTCGGGCCCGCCGTACCCCTGCACCACCGCCGCCGGGTCGTCCTCGGCCGACTCGACCGGCTCCAGGCCGCGCTCGCGCAGCGCCACCCGCAGCCCCTCACCGCCGATCACCAGCACCCGCGCACCCTCCGGCACCTGCTCGGAGATCAGCCGCGCCACCGCCTGCGCCGAGGTGATCACATCGCCGGCCTCGGCCGGCACCCCGAGCTCGGTGAGGTGCGCCGCCACCGCGTCCGGCGTCCGCAGCGCGTTGTTGGTGACGTACGCGAGGTGCATCCCGCCCTCCCGGGCCGTACCCAGCGAGTCGACGGCGTGCTCGATCGCCTCACCGCCCGCGTACACCACCCCGTCGAGATCCAGCAGAGCCGTGTCGTACGCCTCACTCAGCGCCCGCGCGCTCCCGCTCGGCCGCGTCCTGCTGGGCTGGCTCATCCTCATCCACTCCTCGCTCGATGCTCTCCCCCCGATCATCGCGCATGCCCGCACCCCACTTACCATGCACCAATGACCACAACTGGGCGTACGGACGACGGGCTGCGCCTGCTCCCCTTCCGCGGGCTGCGCTACGTACCCGAGCGCGTCGGCAGCCTCGCCGCCGTGACCTCGCCGCCGTACGACGTGGTGGTGCGGCCCGACGGCCTCCTGCACCTGGAGTCGGCGGACCCGTACAACATCGTCCGCCTCATCCTGCCGCAGGCCGCCACGCCCACGGCCCGGCACCAGCAGGCCGCGCTCACCCTCGACGACTGGCTGGCGGAGGGCGTCCTCGCCCCCGACGCGGAGCCCGCGCTGTACGTGTACGAGCAGCACGACGGCGCCCTGCTCCAGCGCGGCCTCATCGGGGCGCTCGCCCTCTCGGACCCCTCCGAGGGCGTGGTGCTGCCGCACGAGGACGTGATGCCGCACGTCGTGGAGGACCGCGCCGACCTGATGCGCACGACGGCCGCCCACTTCGAGCCGCTGCTCCTGACGTACCACGGTGACGCCGGCCCCAACGGCAACGGGCCGGCCGGCGCGGACGCGGTCATCGAACGGACCGTACGGCGCGAGCCGTTGCTCTCGACGAGGACCGAGGACGGCTACAGCCACCGGCTGTGGGCGATCACCGACCCCGCCGACCTCGCCGAGATCCAGACCGACCTCGCCCGCCACCAGGCGGTGATCGCCGACGGCCACCACCGCTGGGCGACCTATCTGCGGCTGCGCTCGGAGCAGTCCGCGCCCGGCCCCTGGGACTTCGGCCTGGTCCTGCTCGTGGACACGGCCCGCTATCCGCTGCGGGTGCGCGCGATCCACCGGCTGCTGCACCGGCTTCCGGTCAGCGACGCCCTGGCCGCGGTGGCCGAATCCGGCGCCTTCCGCATCCGTACGTTCTCGGTTCCGCTGCCCGACGCGCTCGACCTCCTCGCGGAGGCGAGCACCGCGGGCAACGCCTTCCTGCTGGCGGGCGACGGGCACTTCCACCTCCTCGACCGCCCCGACCCGGAGCTGTTGGCCCGTACCGTCCGGGCCGACCGCCCGCAGGCCTGGCGCGAACTGGACGCGGCTGTCCTCCACTCCACGCTCCTGGACCACGTCTGGCGCATCCCGGACGCGCCCGAGCACATCATGTACATCCACGACACGACGGCCGCGGTCGAGCAGGCCGAGCGGCGCGGCGGCACGGCGGTGCTCATGCACCCGGTGCGCGAGGACGTCGTCCGCGACCTGGCCCGCCAGGGCGTCACGATGCCCCGTAAGTCGACGTCCTTCGGCCCCAAGCCGGCGACCGGTCTGGTGCTGCGGAGCCTGACGGTGAACTGAGCGGCGCGGGCCCGCGCGAGGCGGAAACGCGAAAGGGCGGCACCCCGGTGGGGGTGCCGCCCTTTCCCAACTGCTCTCAGCCGCCCACGGGGGCGCCTGGGCCTAGGCCTAGGCCCAGGGAGACGCTGACTCAGGCCTTGTCGGCCGGACCCTTGTCGGCGTCGGCGTCGGCCGCGACCACGGAGTCCGCGTCAGCGTCCGCGTCGACATCCGCGACGGCGTCCGCCTCCACGACGTCGAGCTCGTCCAGCTCGTCGTCGTCCTGGTCGTCGCGGTCGTCGTCCTCGTCCTCGTCCTCGTCCTCGTCCTCGTCCGGCACGCTGTCCGACGCGTCGGTGCTGTCGAGGAGGTCGGCGTCGGCCTGCTCGTCCTGCTCATCGCCGAGGGCGTCCACAAAGTCCACGCCGTCCATCTCGGCCAGCCGGTCGGAGGCGTCGGTGGTGCCGTCCTTGTCGGACTCCAGCGCCTTCGCGAACCACTCGCGCGCCTCGTCCTCACGCCCGGCGGCGAGCAGCGCGTCCGCGTACGCGTACCGCAGACGCGGGGTCCACGGCTGTACCGAGTTCGACGCCAGCTCCGGGCTCTGGAGGGTCACGATGGCGGCGTCCAGCTGCCCCATGTCCCGCCGCGCACCGGCCGCGACCAGGCGCATCTCGACCTGGCTCGCCTTGTCGAGCTTCTGCACCTCGGGCGCGCCGGCCATCTCCAGCGCCCGCTCCGGGCGGCCCATGCCACGCTCGCAGTCGGCCATGACGGGCCACAGCTCGACGTGCCCGGTCATCCGCCGCGCGGCCCGGAACTCGGCCAGCGCCTCGGAGTACTTCTGCGTCGCGTACGCCGCGAACCCGGCCGCCTCGCGGACCGCCGCCACACGGGAGGCGAGCCGCAGCGCGATACGCGAGTACGCGTACGCCTGCTCCGGGTCCTCGTCGATCAGGCGGGCCACCATGACCAGGTTCTGGGCGACGTCCTCGGCGAGGGTCTTGGGCAGGCTCAGCAGCTCCTGACGCACGTCCTCGTCGATCTCGTGGCCCGTGACGTCCTCGTCGATCGGCAGCCGCTTGATCGGCTCACGGTCGCGGTCCCGCTCGCGGCGGTCGTCGCCGCCACGGAACCCACCGCGGTCGTCACGGCGGTCGTCGCGCCCGCGGTAGCCGCCGCGGTCGTCGTCGCGGCGCGGGCCGCGGTCGTCACGGCGGAAGCCGCCACGGTCGTCGCGGCTGTCACGGCCTCGGAACCCACCGCGGTCGTCGTCGCGGCGCGGGGCCGGACGGTCGTCGCGGCGGAAGCCACCACGGTCGTCATCACGACGGGGAGCCGGACGGTCGTCACGACGCCCGAAGCCACCGCCACCGCCACCGCCGCCGGAGGGACGGCCACCACGGTCGTCATCACGGCGGAAGGAGGGACGCTCGTCACGACGGTCATCGCGACGGAAGCCACCACGGTCGTCATCCCGACGCGGGGCCGGACGGTCATCGCGACGCCCGTAACCGCCACCGGTGCTGGCACCGGAGCCACCACGATTGTCGTCACGACGCCCGTAACCACCGCCACCGGAGGGACGGCCACCACGGTCATCGTCACGGCGGAAGGAGGGACGCTCGTCACGACGGTCATCGCGACGAAACCCACCACGGTCATCGTCCCGACGCGGGGCCGGACGGTCATCGCGACGCCCGTAGCCGCCACCGGTGCTGGCACCGGAGCCACCGCGGTTGTCGTCGCGACGGCCGTAGCCACCGCCGCCGGAGGGACGGCCACCACGGTCGTCATCGCGACGGAAGGAGGGCCGGTCGTCACGGCGGGGAGCACGGTCGTCACGACGGAAGCCACCACGGTCGTCATCCCGACGCGGAGCGGGACGGTCGTCGCGACGCCCGTAGCTGCCACCGGTGCTGGAGCCACCACGGTTGTCATCGCGACGGCCGTAGCCACCGCCGCCGGAGGGACGGCCACCACGGTCATCGTCACGGCGGAAAGAGGGACGCTCGTCACGACGGTCATCGCGACGGAACCCACCACGGTCGTCATCCCGGCGCGGGGCCGGACGGTCATCGCGGCGCCCGTAACCGCCACCGGTGCTGGCACCGGAGCCACCACGGTTGTCGTCACGACGCCCGTAACCACCGCCGCCGGAGGGACGGCCACCACGGTCGTCATCACGACGCGGGCCGGACGGACGGTCGTCACGACGGCCGTAGCCGCCGCCGCTGTAGCCGCCACCGGACGGACGGCCACCGCGGTCGTCGTCGCGGCGCGGGCCACGGTCATCGCGGCGGTCGTCACGGCGGAACCCACCACCGGTGCCGCCACCGGTGCTGCCACGGCTGTCGTCGCGACGGCCGTAGCCGCCGCCGGCCGGGCGGCCGCCTCGGTCGTCGTCACGGCGCGGGCCGCGGTCGTCACGACCGCCCCGGTAGCCGCCCCTGTCACCGCCGTCACGGCTGCGCCCCTCGCGCTGCGGACGGTCCTCGGGAGAGTTGGTGGACATCGGTGCGACTCCTGTCTTCGGGTACTGCAGTCATTCTCGCGCAGTCGGCTGCCCGACGCGCTTCGGAAAATTCAAGCGAAAATAAAAAAGGACCCTTGGTCCCAGCGTTGAACGCTGGGACCAAGGGTCCTGAAAGATTGTTCGGCGGTGTCCTACTCTCCCACAGGGTCCCCCCTGCAGTACCATCGGCGCTGAAAGGCTTAGCTTCCGGGTTCGGAATGTAACCGGGCGTTTCCCTAACGCT
>NZ_JBEXWK010000029.1:0-104516 GCF_040629815.1 Streptomyces sp. NPDC005878 | reverse complement strand
CCCGACACCGGCTACCCCAACGTGCAGATCAGGAACGACGTCACGGGGCGGTGCATGCGTGCGATGAGCTCCAGCTCGGTCGAGATGAAGTCCTGCGACTCCAAGGACCCCTACGAGATCTGGGCGATGACGGACAGCCCGGTCGGCTACCAGTTCTTCAACTTCGGCGTGCGGTCCTGCCTGGACGAAGGAAATGGGCGCCCCTACCTCTTCCACGAAGAGGGCTGCAACCCCGGCAACCGTTACCAGGGCTGGGCGCTGCTCTAGACCAGCGTTCTCCTCCGGCGGGACGTCTGACCCGCGCGAGCCGTCCGACCGGTGACCAAGCCTGCCGGGAACGCCTCGGGCAAGCGGGAACAAGGACTTGAGGTCTTTGTTCCCGCACGCCCGTCCGGTGCATCATCACCTGGGGGGAGAGGTCATGGGATCCCACGACGTGCCTCCGCCCCAGGAGGGGGCGCGCATTCCATAAGCGGTCTCGCATACCGGTGCCGTAGTGCTCGGTGACCCGGCATCCGTGCGGATGCCGTGTGCCAGCCGCCGGTGAGAACGTGGTCCGCTCAGGTCAGCGGGTTGTCCACGACGTTGCCGAGGTACTTGTGGAATCCGCTGGACCCCTGTCCCTTGGTGGAGGAGGTCTCCACCTGGAAGAACTTGATGTCGGCCTGCTGGTTCCAGGACAGGTTGTTGAACACGGTGTAGTGGCCGCAGCCGCTCTTGCCCACGATGTGCGGGCTGCCGTACTGCTGCCTGCCGTCCGTACCGGTGACGATGATCCGGATCTGCCCGGCGACCAGGTCCTTGCCGCACGGGAAGGTGACGGACATGGCGCCGTTGAGGGTCTTCTTGCCCCAGGTGAAGGTGCCGCTGCCGCAGGCGTACGTACCGCAGGCGTCGCTGCGGCCGGTCGCGGCCGCTGCCGGGCTCGCCTGGACGAGCACTCCCGCCAGCGCGGCGAGTCCGGCCGTACCGGTTACGGCCAGCCTGCGGACGGTGGTCTTGCGCATGAGTAACCCCCTGTTGTGGCGATGATGCCGATGGTGCGGTCAACAGGAAAGGCTAGGGACGCCATGATCACACCACATTCAGCGGGGGGTTGAACTCAGCCTCCACCTTCGGCGGCAGTACGGGTAAACCCTCGCGGTACATGTCGTCAGGGTCGTACTGGAGTATCGGCGCCGACGGGCTCGCTGAGACGAACACCCGACGGCCCAGTTGCTTGGACAGCGGGGGATCCCAGTCGGGATCCCCAACCGCTGCCCCACCGTGAAGGCAACTCGTGCGGGTCGAGGGCCGCCGGGGTGGCGTGGTCGATGGAGCGGCGAAAGTCCTACGTCCCCATCGCGTCGAGGGCGTCGGTCGCGTGGTGGGGCATGAAGCAGGTGATGAGGCTCGCCGCGGGCGAGGCACCGGCCACGCCCCAGAAGTCGATCGTGGTCTTGGGGCGTGGGTCGACGCCGGAAAGCCGATCGGCCCCGCCGCGATCCCGGCGGCTCGGTTTCTCGGATGCGGGCAGCGGTCATTCCCCGCTCGCCAGCATGCATACCATTGCAGGAACGGCCTCCAGGCCAGGCTTCCAGGTCGCCCACCAGGGGAGATGCCGCCGGGTCGCCTGGTTCCGCGAGGACGCGGAGCCGTCGGGTGCGGGGGAGGCATAACGAAACGGGGGGTGCGGCATGCATCGGCGGGCGCTACTGGGTCGCGATACGGAGCGTCGCACGCTGGCTGCCCTGGTCGAGCAGGGGGCCGCCGGTTCGGGCGGCGCGATGGTGATCACCGGCGCGCCGGGGATCGGCAAGTCGGCGCTGGTCGCGGAGGCCGCGGGTGCGGCAGCACGCGGCGGGTTTCGGGTGATCACCGCTGTGGGGGTCCAGTCGGAGGAAGACCTGCCCTGTGCCGGCCTGCACCAGCTGGTTCACCAACTGCGGGACGGAATAGACGACTTGCCGGGACGCCAGCGCACCGCGCTGCTCGCGGCCGTCGGGCTCGTCGACGAGGCCGTGCCCGATCTGTACCTCGTCGGCTTGGCCGCGCTGACCCTGCTGACGGACGCGGCGGCGAAGGCGCCACTGCTGGTGGTCGTCGAGGACGCCCACTGGATGGACCGTGCCAGCCTCGATGTGCTCGGGTTCGTGGCGCGGCGGATCGAGTCCGACCCCCTCGTTCTGGTCGCCGTCACCCGGCGCCTCGACGACCGCCTCAGCAGTGCCGGCCTGCCTGCGCTGCACCTGGGCCCGCTGACGGACGAGGTATCGGGTGAGGTGCTGGACGCGGTCGCCCCCGGACTGGGACAGCAGGTCAGACGGCGGCTGTTGGAGGAGGCCGCGGGGAACCCGCTGGCGCTGACCGAGCTGCCGGTCGCGCTGCAGTCGGTCGGCGGGGCGTACGCGCTCAACCCGGGTCCGCTGCCGCTGACCGCGCGGCTGGAGCGGACGTTCACGGCACGGGTCTCCCGCCTGCCTGCCGACACCCGTGCGGTCCTGCTCCTGTCGGCTCTCAACGGTGACGGGACGATGGACGAATGCCTCGCCGCGGCGAGGCGGATGCTCGGGACGGCGGTCGACGTCGGTGCTTTCCAGGCAGCGATCGACGCGGGCCTGGTGGAGGCCCAGGGGCCGGCTTTCAGGCACCCCCTCATCCGCTCGGCGCTGCACCACGCCGCCACCGCCGCGGAACGCCAGGCCGCGCACGCCGCGCTGGCCGCCGCGCTCCAGGGGCAGCCCGATCGGCAGGCGTGGCACCGTGCCGCCGCCACCGCCGGTCTCGACGAGCGAGTGGCACGGGATCTGGACTCCACTGCCGGCAGAGCCCTCAGGCGAGCCGGTGTCGCCGCAGCCCTTGCCGCGCTGAGGCGGGCGGCGGAGCTGACGAAGGACCCCTCCGCGCGGGCGGACCGGCTGCTCCGGGCGGCGGAGCTCGCACTGGAGTCGGGCCAAGGAGACGTCGCGACGCATCTGCTGACCCAGGCGCGCTCACTGGACCTTTCGGTCCGGGACCAAGGCCGCGCCGCCTGGGTCAGCATCGCCCTGGCCGAGGGGACGCGGGGCGAGGGCGCCGCGACCGCCGAGCTGGCCGAGCTGGCGGTCGAGATCGCCGCCGGCGGCGAGTCGACACTGGGGCTGCGCATGCTGTGGAGCGCGGTCCTGCAGTGCTTCTGGGGAGAGCCGGGCCCGGCCGCCCGTGAGCGGGTCGCCGCCGCTGCCGACCGGATGCCCGTACCCGCTGACAACGCCGACCTGGTCGCTCTGCGGGCGTACTCGGCGCCGGTCGAGTGTGGGGAAGGGGTCATGGAGGGCCTGGCGGGTCAGCTCGAGCGCTCGTCGGAGAACGCGGAGGGGGACCAGCTCCTGGGTGCCGCCGCCGTGACGGTGGGCGCTCCCGCCCTGGCGAGCCGGTTGGCGGCGAGGTCGCTGGACGCCCTGCGAGCACAGGGCAGGCTGTCGATGCTGGCCCGCGCCCTCTGCGTCCAGGCGGGGAGCGCCGCACGGCTGGGTGACGTGCGCGCCGGTTCCCTCGCCGCGGAGGAGGCCGCGTCGCTTGCCCGCGAGACCGGTCAGCCTCTTGTGGCCGCGATGGTGAACGCCATCCGCGCACAGCTGGCCGCCGTCAGCGGCGACCCGGCGGCAGAGGCATGGGCGGCCGAAGCCGAACGCGAGGCCCTTCCCAGCGGAAGGCGCCCGGTGCTGGCCATCATGCAGATGGCCCGCGGGCAGGCGGCACTCTGCCAGGGCCGTTACGGCGACGCGTTCGGCCACCTGCACCGCGTCTTCGACCCGGCCGACCCTGCCTTCCACTCCTGGCTGCGCTTCTACGCGGTCGCGGAGCTGGTCGAGGCGGCGGTGCGCAGCGATTCCGCGGGGGTGGCACGCGACATCGTGCGGGAGCTGACCCCGCTCGGGGAATCGACGTCTTCGCCCGCCCTGCTCTGCGGGTTGCGACTGGGCCGGGCCCTGCTGAGCCCGCAGGATGCCGCCGAGCCGCTGTACAGGGCGGCCCTCGACGCCGTCCCCGCGGACTGGCCGTTCGAGGGGGCGCGGGCGCGCCTCGCCCTGGGCGAGTGGCTGCGGCGTCACCGGCGGCCCGCGGAGTCCCGCGTCGTCCTGCAGGCCGCACGCGAGATCTTCGACGCCCTCGGCGCGTCGGCATGGGCGGAGCGGGCACGGCAGGAACTGCGCGCCGCGGGCGCGTCGTCCCCGCGCCAGGATCCGGCCGCGGTCGACCGGCTGACCTCGACCGAGCTGCATGTCGCCCAGCTCGCCGCGCAGGGTCTGACGAACCGGGAGATCGGCGAGCGGTTGTACGTCTCGCCCCGGACGGTGAGCACCCATCTCCAGCGGATGTTCCCCAAACTGGGGGTCACGTCCCGAGGCGAACTCGCGTCGGTGCTCGGCGGCACGACGACGTACCCCGAGAGCGCAGCGTCATGACGTACGCGGAAGACGCAGCAGCATGACGTACGTCGAAGCCGTAATCCGACGGACGCGGTCCGACCTGCTTGATTCCTAGGTTTGTGCCATGCCCGGTGCGCACACGGCGGACGGGCGGGAAGGCACACCATGGGAACCATCACCGTCGGCACCGAGGGCTCGACCGGCATCGATCTCTACTACGAGGACCACGGGTCCGGGCAGCCGGTCGTCCTGATCCACGGTTACCCGCTGGACGGGCAGTCGTGGGAGAAGCAGACCGATGCGCTAGTCAAGGCCGGCTACCGCGTCATCACCTACGACCGCCGCGGCTTCGGCCGGTCGAGCAAGACCATGACGGGCTACGACTACGACACCTTCGCCGCCGACCTGGACACCGTACTGACGCAGCTGGACCTGCGTGACGTGGTTCTCGTCGGGTTCTCGATGGGCTCGGGCGAGGTCGCCCGCTACCTCGGCGTCCACGGCTCGGAGCGGGTGGCGAAGGCGGCGTTCCTCGGTTCGCTCCAACCGTTCCTGTTGCAGACGCCGGACAACCCCACCGGTGTGCCGCAGAGCGTCTTCGACGGCATCGCGGAGCAGGCGGAGGCCGACCGCTACGCGTGGTACGAAAGCTTCTTCGTCGACTTCTTCAACACCGACGAAACGCTCGGGTCGCGGCTCAGCGAGGCCGCGCTGCGGGCGAACTGGGCCACCGCCATCGCCTCGGCGCCCAGGGCGGCCTACGCGTGCGTCCCGGCGTGGCTGACGGACTTCCGGGCCGACGTGGAGCGCATCGACGTACCGTCGCTGATCCTGCACGGGACCGCCGACCGCATCCTGCCGATCGACGCCACGGCCCGCGAGTTCCGCCGCCGCCTGCCCGACGCGCGGTACGTCGAGATCGACGGCGCTCCGCACGGGCTGCTGCTCACCCACGCGGCCGAGGTCAACGCCGCCCTGCTCGACTTCCTCGCCGCCTGAGAGCCGGCGCCCGTCACGAAAGGACCGCACTGCTGTGCCGGTTGTCAACAACCCTCTGCCCGAGCGCGACCGCGAGACCGCGGGTGCGGCGCTGCAGGCGACCCTGGCCGACCTTCTCGACCTGTCCCTGGTAGCCAAGCAGGCCCACTGGAACGTGTACGGCCCGCGCTTCCGCTCGGTTCACGCCCAGCTCGACGAGGCCGCCACCGTCGCCCGCAACCACGCAGACACGGTGGCCGAGCGCGCGGCAGCCCTGGGCGTCAGCCCGGACGGACGGGCCGGGACCATTGCGGGAACCAGTGGCGTGCCCGCCCTTCCGCCGGGCTGGACCAAGGACAGCGACGCCGTCGAAGCCTTGGTGTACGCGCTCTCTGCCGTGACCGAAAGGCTGCGTGAGCGCATCGTCGCGATGGGCCCGGTGGACGTCGTCACCGAGGATCTCCTCGTCGGACTGACGGCCGAACTCGAGAAGCAGAGCTGGATGTTCCAGGCGGAGAACCGGGCCTGATCAGAGGCCAGAGCCCCACAGTTGTCGTCCGAAGTGGAGAAGAGCATGGGTGTCGAGGGAACGAGCACAGACCGATTCGAACCGGTACGAGCGGTGCTGGCAGCGCACCTCGAAACAGGCGAGGAGTTGGGGGCGTCCATCGCCGTCGATGTGGACGGAGTCATGGAAGTCGATCTGTGGGGTGGCCACGCGGACGAAGCACGGACCGTTCCGTGGCGCCGGGACACGTTGGTGAGTATGTGGTCGACCACGAAAACCCTCACCAATCTCGCGGCTCTCATCCTCGTCGACCGGGGCGCGCTGAATCTGCACCGCCCGGTCGCGCACTACTGGCCCGAGTTCGCCGCCCAGGGAAAGGAGCACATCGAGGTGCGCCACGTCCTGGCTCACACCTCGGGACTCTCCGGCTGGGAGCAGCCCTTCTCCATGGAGGATCTCTACGATCGGCCTACCGCGAGTGCCCGGCTGGCCGCGCAGGCACCCTGGTGGGAGCCGGGCTCCGCTTCGGGCTACCACGTGCAGACCCAAGGGCAACTGGTGGGAGAGCTTGTCCGGCGGGCCAGCGGCCGTACCCTGACGGAGCTCGTCGCCACCGAGATCGCCGAACCGACGCAGGCCGACGTCCAGATCGGCGCGCGACGGGCCGACTGGCCGCGTATCGCCGACCTGGTGGCCCCCTCGCAGCCAGTCGGTATACCCACGGGTCTCGATCCCGAGGGGATCTTCACCAGGACGCTGCTCGGGAGCCCCGCACGTGACGAGCACGTCGACACCCCGCAGTGGCGCTCCGCCGAACTCGGAGCCATCAACGGACACGGCAACGCCCGAGGCCTGGCCCGAGCGCTCTCCGTCATCTCGCGGCGCGGCCAGGTCAACGGCCGCCGGCTTCTCTCGGAGGAGACGGTGGACAAGGTGTTCGACGTACAGGCCGACGGAATCGACCTGTTCCTGGGCGTTCCCGTGCGCTGGGGCATGGGCTACGCGCTCGCCGATCCGAGGACCATGCCGCACATGCCCACCGGGAGAATCTGCTTCTGGGTCGGCCGGGGCGGTTCGATCGTCATGATGGACCTCGACCGGCGCGTCACGTTCGCGTACACGATGAACCGGGTGGGCGACGGGCTCCTCGGCTCGGAGCGCACGCACAGCTACCTCAGGCATGTCTACGAAGTCCTGGAGCGCACCGGCTGAGGGCAATCGTCCCGACGATTGAGGGCTACGGCACACCTCGGCCATGGGCTCGATCACGTCGGGAAACCGCTCCCGCGGCACGTCACACCGCCCTCCCTGTCCACGAACGAGCAGCCCGCCGGCGGCTGAACCGCCCGGACGCCCCCTCGGTAGGACAGCACGACGGCGCTCCTCGCCCGGTGAACGGGCGAGGCCGAAGCCTCAGGACCACCCTCGGGCCGCAGCCCGGCAGCCGCTCTCCGGGGCACTGTCGGCTGCCGCCTACCAGCGCTCCGATCCGCGCTGCTCACATGGCGCAGACGGACGCACGCCAACCAGGTACCGGCGAAGCGAGCCGGGCCCCATTTTTCTCGACGCACGCCGCTGCATCGCCTTTCGGTCCGTCGAGCACCATCCATCGAACCAACGAACAAGAGGGATGTCACACATGCGCAACACCCGCCTCGTCCGTCCGGGCAGCAGATCCGCGCTGCTCGCTGTCACCGCGGCCGTAGGACTGTCCGTCACCGCCGTCACCCTGCCCGCTGCGGCCGACGCTACGCCCCACCACCCCGTACGTCCGACGATCGTGCTGGAACACGGAGCGTTCGCCGACGCCGCGAGCTGGGACGGTGTCGTCGCCCGGCTGCAGCGTGCGGGCTACCCGGTGGTGTCCGCCGCCAACCCGCTGCGTGGTCCGGCGACCGATGCCGCCTACCTGCGCAGCGTCCTCGACCACATCGACGGACCCGTGGTCTTGGTCGGTCACTCCTACGGCGGCACTGTCATCAGCCAGGCCGCCACAGGTCTCGAGGGCAAAGTAAAGGCACTGGTCTACATCGCGGCGTTCCTGCCGGACGAAGGTGAGAGCTCGATCGGGCTGACGGACAAGTTCCCCGGCAGCACCCTCGGCCAGGCCGTCGAGTCCGTCAACTACGTCCTGCCCGACGGTGATCAGGGCGCGGACGTGTACATCAAGCCGGAGAAGTTCCGCAGCCAGTTCGCCGCAGACGTGCCGAAAGACAAGGCCAGGCTCATGGCTGCAGGGCAGCGTCCGATCGCTGCCGCCGCGCTGGAGGAGAAGTCCACCCAGGCCGCCTGGAAGACGATCCCCTCCTGGTCGCTGGTGACCACGCAGGACCACAACATCCCCTTGGCTGCCCAGCGCTTCATGTCAGCCCGCGCCCATGCCCGCATGACGACCATCGACGCGTCACACGCGGTATCCGTATCCCGCCCCGAGGCCGTCACCCGCATCGTCGAGCAGGCGGCCCGCACGGTCCGATGACCGAGAGCCCCGCCCTGTCGCTCCTCGCGCATCACCGCACAGCGGGTCTGATGCAGGTTCCGGTGACAGGTCAAGAGAGTCACCCGCTCGGCGCTGTCTGCGCCCGGGTCCAGGCCCGCCACATGGGCCGCGAGGTGTACGCGGGTGACTGCTCAAGGACATAGCCATGCTGGAGACCAGCGTGCTGCACGAGCCGCCTCTTTACCGGCAGCGACTGGTCGCGCCATCTGCGTCGCAGCTGTGTTGACCTACCCGGTGAACCGCGCGGCCACGTACAGCATGAAGCCGTCCAGGGCGCTGTCCTCGGTTGCGGTGTTGTCGTACATGCCCGTCACACGGAAGCCGTGGTTGGCGAGGTAGTACTCCACTTCCATGGAAAAAGGAGCCGGAGGCGCACAAAGTCCTGCTGGTCAGGCTGGCCGGGGAAGGACCAGATGCGCTGACGGGACAGGAGTTGACGGCGGCGGTCGAGATGGTAGGTGGCACTGGCCGTGGCCTGGAAGGAAGGTGTATTGATCACGAAGCGGGCTGGCATGCCGTGCCCGTCGAGGTCGCCGATGGCGTTGGGCAGGTGCAGGTGCAGGTGCAGGAAGAGCATGGTGCCTGGCGCGGCGTGGGCGGCGAACGTCGCCATGGCACTGTCAATGTCCTGGGGAGTATGCAGATTTGCGGGGGCCCAGCCGACGCACGTGATGACGTCGAAGGTCGTACCGAGCCGGAACGCCCGCATGTCACCGGTCTGGAAGTCGATGCCGGGCCGGCGGTCGCGCGCGTAGGCGATCATGTTGGGCTGGAAGTCGATACCGGTACAGCAGGTTCCCTGGCCTGCGAAGTATCCCAGGTCGCGGCCGGTGCCGCAGCCGATGTCCAACAGCGTCCTGGGTGTACCGCCGAACAGCGCTGCGCACATGCGGGGGATCTCGTGGCCGGATCCGTCGTAGATCTTCTCGTACAACTCGGGGTCGTCGTAGAGCATGTTCTTCAGGCTGGCTTCCATGCAGCCCTTTCCTTCGGCTACTGCCGTGCCGTGGTGACGACTTCGTCGACGAGGGAGGCGGAATCTACGAGGTGCCCGGCAGCTTCGAACACATGGTGCAGTTGTTGAGCAGGGAGGTACGGATCGACCGAGTGCACGACATCGCCTTCCATGGCACTGGGCGGATGGCCTTCCGCCTCCAGCCAGTCCCTGCCCCACTGTCCGTGCTCAGCCGCGTCCTCCACCGCGGCGTCCAGGTCCATGACGGTCTGCCGGTAGATCCCCACAGTGTCCTCCCTTTACATGGCTCAGCCTGCCGCAGTGATCTCGAACCGGCGGGCGTGACCTGTGGATGGTCCTTGGCCGTTTCCCGGGCTAGGTATTCGCCTTCGAAGAGGGGCTCGCTCGGAATGAGGCCATCCACAGTCGCAAAAGGCCTTTCACAGGTGCGCATTGTGCACCCGTCGGCGTCGTGAGGCGGTGAACGGGGCCCCTGCACGCGGGTTGGCCGTCAGGTAGCCGGAGGGACTTGCCTTCGGCTACCTCCTATCCAGCGCTCTGTTCCTCAAATTCACGGCTCACGGTTGAGGATGTGGGCGGAAGGCCGCCGCTGCGTGAGGAGGCAGCGCTGGTCTCGGTGATGGTCGTGGTCGTGAACCCGAGGCGGTCGATGAACGGCCGGAAGAATCCGGGGGCCGCCGCGACGAGCGCATGGGTGCGGCACGCGGTGATCGTCTGTGCCCGACGTTCGATGCCTGACACGATGCTGCGCACGGCCTTGTCGACGGTGCACATCCGCCACAGTCCTCGTTCGTTTCCGCCCCACAGGAGCCGACCTGCCGGGTCTGCGTGGATCGCGTCCAGCATCGGCGTTTTCAGGAACGTGGGGTGCAGGGTCCCGACACCAACGCCGAGGTGCCGCACTTCCAGACGGATGCTGTTGCACATCGCCCAGATTCCGGCCTTGCTGGCCGTGTAGGGGGCCTGGAGCGGGGAGTGCACGAAGGCCGCCATGGAGGAAGTGGCCAGCAGATAGCCGCATTGTTTGCCTGGGTGGTGTCGCTTGGCGCTCCGAGTGGTCGGTGGCGACCTACTGAGCTTGAAAGGGTGATGTCGGTGCCGATCATCCAGTCGACGCGCGCGTGTTGGTGCGGTCACTGTAGTGACCTACGACGGGCGCCGGGCCGGGGGGGGGGCTGGCCGACACGGAGACACGCGGCAGTGGTGACGGCCGCGGGCCGTGGACGATTTCAATCTCCAGCCTCGGGGCCTCAGGGGAATCCACCTGAATTCGGCCCCAGTCTCCGACGAGCGCGAACTCCCCGGCAGTCCAGGTGAACTCGTCGATGGCGCCGTAGTCGATCTCCCCGCTCGCGTCCCGGGCTGGCGGAGTGCCCTGGTCAGTCCAGGTGAGGGCGTGGACGGCGTCGAAACAGTGTAGAGCTGGACGGAAGCAGGACCGATCGTCTCCCAGCGGCGGACCGAAGTTGGGATGCCCTGGATCGAGCAGGAGGTCCAGCCTGAACACCAGCTTTCCCGGGCGGGCTTCGATCCCCAGCACGTAGCTGCTCTCGAGGTGGATCTTCTCGAAGTTCGGCAGGCTGCGATAGTCCGCCAGCATCCGGAGACCTCCCTATGCCTACACCGTTCTCCGACGACGCCACGCTACCCATGCCCATCCCGGCCGCCCAGGATCGCGCGCCGGGCGGAGGACGTGGCGTGTGTGGTGCTGACGAACCGCCAGGAGCAGAACCGCCGGGCCCGAGCCCACTAGATGGAGCACGCCGTGGCTTTGACCGAAGGTAGCTCTCCGTCCTGGTTCACCAGGCCCGACCAGCGGTCAGCTCCTCTGCCTCCGCTTCCGTGAACTCGTATGCCGACGCGACGAAGCAGAACTCGTCACAGATCCACTCCCGCGCCACCGTCTCGATTTCGCTTCCGGCCGCCACGAACTCGCTGTCCAGCAGGTTGAACTCCTCCGTCGCGGCCTGGGTGAGTGCATACAAGCTCTCCAGGTTTGACGGCCGCTCGGCCTCGATACGCTCGCACAGCCGCAGCAGGACCGCCTTTGCCTGGTCGACCACGTGATCAGGAAAATACGAGTCGTCGTACATCTGCCGCAGGAACGCATGTCCCACAATCTGCTGGTTTGTGATCGGCATGGCACTTCCCTACCTCCGCGAAAAGCTGACGCGCCGATCATGCACAGCACCACTGACAGCGGCGTCCCCATGGATGCCAGACCTCACGCGAGCTGGACTTTCACAACAGGCCCTAGCTCCACATAGGGGAGCGGCTGCTCTGCGGGTCGCCACCTCCAGTCGTTCCCGTGGCGGGCGGACCACGAAGATCCATCTCGCGGCAGACAGCCGATGCCGGCCCCTGGCGCTCGTCCCCACGCCCGGGCAGGCCGGTGACGCGCCTGCGTCCCCCTGGGCATGGCTCGCTTACGGGTGCTGCGGCTGATCGGTCGGCCCCGGACCACTAGCCTCCAGCAGGTGAGCCGTAGCGGGTCTTGAGTCGCGAGCACGAGGACCGGCCGCAGTACCGATGTTGGGCCGGCGGGAACGCCCCGGGCGGTCGGGTGTCCGCGTACTCATTGAAGTGCTCCGCCAGGTACGGATGAACGTGCTCAGCCCGACGTCGAGCAACATGGGGGCACGCAAAGTCTCGAGTCACCGAGGGTGCGACAATCTGGCTGTGTCTGAGGAGCTGTCGCGCTGGTATGGGGGCCGCTTGGTCGTGGGGCCGTTCAGGCCGTTCGAGACCAGTGAGCTGGAAAGTCTCGAACGGGAGGTCGGGCTGCCTCTGCCGGCCTCGTACCGCTCGTTCCTTGAAGCAGCGGGCGGGGCGAGCTTCCCGTACTCAGTCCGCCTGTCGGCTTGTGAGCCGGAGCCGTTCCAGAGCTTCGACGACCTATATCAGCTCGGGCCTGACGATGACGGCGAATACGGCTGGGGCACCTTGCTGGGCGAGTACCGCCGAAGCCGTGATGGGCAGCTTGCCGATGAGGTCTCGCTGGCCGGCCTTCTCCCGATCGCTCGCAACGGCGGCAGCGACACTCTGTTCCTGGACCTGAACCCGGCCACCCATGGACAGCTCCACGCCTTCGTCCATGGCATTCCTCACCCCGGATACTTGTCGACGGGGGTTTTCACTAGAGTCGCCGCCGACTTCAAGGGCTACCTCGACATGCTCGTCGTCGACCCGGACCTGGCGGCCGATACCTGGGCCGACGCCAACGAGAGCGACGTCACCGATCCCTGGCGGCGGACCGTCGAGGAATGGCTGGACAAAGAACTGCCCGACTGGCGTGATGAGCCGTGGGCAGTGGTCTGACCTCCCCGGCGGTGTAGTTGATCAAGGTTGAGGCGCCGAGCATCTTTCGGCTGGGGTGGGGTACGTCTGGACGATTGCGTTATTCCCCAGGGGTAAGTTCACGTAGTTCGCCAGGTGCTGGGCCTGGAGGGGCTAGCTTGCGCCGGGTAGTCCCAGGGCGGTCAAGAGGGCTGAGGAGAGCTGTTCCGCGAATGGAGCCGACCCGGTGAGCGTCTGCCGGATGGTCTCCTCGTCGGGTGTCAGTCCGGCGGCGGCCGACCAGGCGAGTGCGCCGGCGACGGCGGGCTCGATGGGGAAGTGTTCCAGAGGGATCTCGTAGCTCTTCGCCGTCTCGCGGTTGAGCAGGCCCTCCCAGCTACTGCCGTCCGGCGTGAGGGCCTCGACGAAACCGACGTCGCTGTCGAGGAAGGACACCATGACGGCCGGTGTCCCTGTGCTCTGGACGAGGTTCGCCAGGCTGCGCCGTCCGGCGTCGGCGAAGTCCGTCACCTGCCAGCCCTCCGCCAACGCCTGCGTGTCTTCAAGGCCCGTGAACCCAGCTGCTCGCATGAGCTGGTGCAGTTCCCCGGTGGACCGGGTCGTCAATGTTCCGCCTGAGTTTCCCATGGTCAGGAAGCTAGCGGATGCCTCTGACAAGCCCGTTCGCGCGCGACCTCCGACGGCCGTGGGAGTGGCCGGCGGAACCGAACAGGCTCACCCCGGCTTGAGTGAGGCGGGGGTTCAGGAACGTGTGGGCGAAGACGGGCACGCCGACCGGTGCACCGAAACCCACCTGGCCCGGCCCTGGCCGCCCGCTCGGTTCGAAGAACCGACCCCCCGCGCCTCGCCGGACGGCGGATGGTGGGCAAGAAGGGGTTGGGGATAGACCTGCGTCGATCGTTGCCCCAGCACTGCTGCCCCGGTCGGCGCGGCGCAGGACGGGCCACAACCAGCGCAGCCGTTCTGCGGCCGTGCGCATGGCTGCGGGCAGAAGCCTGGCCCTTGAGGAGTCCGGCGGTCGTGTGTGCTTCCAGCTGGCGGCGCGGTTGATGTCAGTGGGCTCTAGCGTCGGCGCACCGTCGGCGAAGTGGGAACGCACCGGCCGGCCCCTGCTGGACACCGTAGGTCGGCTGCGGCAACGACCCGGCCGGGCTTGCGGCGCACGCACGCGGAGAAGCAGTACGGCGAGCCGCGCCGAGATGGATCGAGTTGGCCGACCTGGACCGGACAGGTGAGAGTTGCTCCCGGTGTCGATGATGGCGCCGTTGAAAGCGAGCCGGTCAATGATGGCGGCGCGGCCAGAGCGATCGGTGAGGGTCGACGTCCAGATGCCGAACGACTCGCTGGAGCGGTGCGGCAATGTTGTTCTCCTCGCGCCCGGTCAAGTGGGTGGTGTTGTGGCGGCGCTTCGATGCTGCGCAGTCCCGCCCCCCATCCGTCCCCGCCAGCTCACGTCCTCCAGGCCGCTGGGCAACATGCCGGCCAGGCCCGCGCTTCGCCGCAACTTCTAGGCACGCGTCGTCAGCTGCTTCACGTCGCAATGGACCACATCCTTCAGGCGCCAGCTCCGCGACCTCGACCGTGTCCCCGTCCTGGGTACGGATGGTATGCGTCAGCACCAGGCTGGCCTCCACGCACCCGTGGCCGCAGGCCACGTTGTAGAGCAGCGTGAGTGCCGCCAGCTCCTTCCCCCAGGTAGCGCCGGCGATCCGCTCCGGATTCGCTGCCGCCGGGCGCCGCCACTCCTCCCATGGCTCCATCCCCACCGGACCGGCGGTTCGTACGGGGCGGCCGGGGTCGGCCGCTGTCGCTGTGCCCAAGAACAGCGGCCGGCCGGGGGCTCGAGGGGGGCGAACGGGACGGCAACCATTCCCGGTTCTGTGGCAACTGCGGAGTAGACCGCTCCTGGCGGGTGCCCCCGCGTACATACAGATTGGGACAACACGCATGACTGAGCTGCACGGCCACGGCAAGGCCCGGCACCGCAGAAAGAAGACGGCCCTGCTGTCAGGGATCGCACTGGCGCTGGCCGCCGCAGGCGCCATGGCCTACGGCACGGCCTTCGGGGTGTTCGGCGAGGACGTGCAGCCGAAGGCCGCGGCGGCGGCGCCGAGCGCGGCCGCCTACCCGGTCCCCGGGAGGGTCACCGGCGACGTCGTCGTCCACGATCCGACCATGCTCCGCGCGCCCGGCGGGCGCTACCTGCTCCAGTCCAGCCACGGCTACCTGGAGTCCCGCACCTCCACGGACCGCATCGCCTTCGGCCGTAACGGCAACGCTTTCTCCTCGACGCCGCGTTGGTGGTCTCGCTACTCGGCCGAGAACGATCCGTGGGCACCCGACCTCTCCTATCACGGGGGCAAGTACCTGATGTACTACGCCGTCTCCGGCTTCGGGTCCAAGACCTCCGCGATCGGCCTCGCCACGTCCACGACCGGGACACCGGGCAGCTGGAAGGATCAGGGCATCGTCTACTCCTCCACGTCCAGCAGCGACTACAACGCCATCGACCCCGACCTTTTCGTCGACGACGACGGTAAGTGGTGGCTGGCCTTCGGCTCGCACTGGAGCGGGATCAAGATGATCCGCCTCGACCCGAAGACCGGCAAGCGGTACGCGGGGGACACCACCCGCCACTCCCTCGCCGCCCGCTCCACGGGGACGAGGGCGGTGGAAGCCCCGACCGTCGTGAAGCGAAACGGCTACTACTACCTGTTCGCCTCCTACGACGCTTGCTGCAGCGGTACCACTTCCACGTACAAGATCAAGGTGGGGCGGGCCACCCGCCCCACCGGGCCCTACTACGACCGCAACGGCGTCGCGATGAACAAGGACGGCGGCACCGTCGTCATGGCGTCCCAGGGATCCGTGATCGGTCCCGGCGGGCAGGACATCATGTCCGACACTGACGGAGACCTGCTCGTCTACCACTACTACGATGGCAGGGACCACGGGGCTCCCAAGCTCGGCCTCAACCGGCTGAACTGGGACAGTGGCTGGCCCACCGCCCACTGACCAGGATTCGCGGAAGAGACGCTTCGAGCCGCACGCTGCTTGCGGCGTCCCGGGCGACAGTTGCGCCAGCAGCAGTCGTCCGCGGAAGTCGCAGGCCGCGTGTCGCACCGCCGTATCTCCGCAGGACTGGCGGCGCTTCCGTCTCACGAGGTGACCGGTAGGTGCTCCTGGGTGCATTTCTTGAGCGGGATGCGCCCAGGGCGAGGCGCAGGACGACCGGTTGATCGCAGAGGCGTTCGCGGGCCCAGAGGCTCCTCTCAGGGTGCCAGAGGTAAGGAGCCGCGTCGGCGCCGGCAGCGCAGATCCTGGTCGAACGTGTCCTGGGGGGACATCCGGTCGCACGCCGTAGTCGAACTGGGCTTATACGGCCGGAAAGCCCGTAAGTTGTTCCGCTGCTGCCATAGGGAAAGGGACGGAGACGCGGATCTCGCCGGGGCTCCAGCAGGAACGGCACCACCCCGCACCACGCCTTGGCACATACCAAAACGAGGTGTGCCGGGCCTTCGCGGGGCGGGGCACGACGTGTTGGTGAAGTCCCGCAGTCGCCAGATCGTCGCCGCCGCCGGGAATCTCGCCGGTGACCGCAATAAAACCGCGGCTGCGCTCGCCGCCGCGCAGCAGAAGGGCGCCGTGCGGTGGAGGCAGTAGGCAGGTTGCCCGCCGATCACGGCGGGCGGTGTCTCAGCCTGGTCGTTCCCCCGCGCGCACCAGGCCGGTCTCGTAGGCGATGACAACCAGCTGGGCGCGGTCGCGGGCTCCTAGTTTGGCCATGGCGCGGTTGGCGTGGGTCTTGACGGTGATGGGGGTGACGAAGAGGTGTGCGGCGATCTCGTCGTTTGCCAGGCCGGAGCCCACCAGGGTGAGCACCTCTCGTTCCCGGGGGGTCAGAGTGGCAAGTCGTGTGGTGTCGACGAGGTCGCCGGGGGAGGGCTGGGCGAGGACGCGGGAGATGAGGCCTTTGGTGGCCGCGGGGGAGAGCAGCGCCTCTCCGGCGGCCACCAGGCGGATGGCGTCGAGTAGTTGCGCCGGTTCGACTCCCTTGCCCAGGAAGCCGCTCGCTCCGGCCCGCAGGGACTCGATGACCAGGTCGTCCTCCTCGAAGGTGGTCAGGACGAGGACCTTCACTCCGGCCAGGTCCTCGTCCTGGGCGATCAGCCGGGTCGCCGCGATACCGTCGACTTCGGGCATCCGGATGTCCATGACCACCACATCGGCGTGCTCGGTCCGGGCCAGTTGCGCCGCCTGGCGCCCGTTGGAGGCCTCAGCGACGACCTCCATGTCCGGCTGGGCGTCGATGAGCAGCCGGAAGGTGCCGCGGAGCAGAGCCTGGTCGTCGGCGAGAAGGACGCGAATGGGCATGAGTGGCCTTTCCTCACGGGGCGTCAGACAGGGTGGGGGCGAGCGAGAAGGGCAGTTCGGCGACGACCTGGAAGCCGCCCTCCGGCGGGAGCCCGGCGGTGACGGTACCGCCGATGGCGACGGCCCGTTCGCGCATGCCGATCAGACCGTGACCGGTGCCCGCGCCCTTGGGCGCGCCGGGGCGCCCGTCGTCCTTCACGGTGACGCCGAGCGTGTGCACGCCGTACGCGAGGATGATCTCGGCCCGGGTGGCCGAGGCGTGCTTGTGGGTGTTGGTGAGGGCTTCCTGGATGATCCGGTAGGCGGTCAGCTCGGTGGCTGGCGCCAGCGGCGTAGGATCCCCGGTCCGGGACACGCACACGAGCAGCCCGCTCGCCTGGAACCCGCCTACGAGACCATCGAGATCAGCCAGGCGCGGGATGGGGGCACGCGAGTCGGGCGCGTCGTCGGGCTGGCGCAACAGGCCGACGGTGGCACGCAGTTCGTCGAGTGCGGCGCGGCTGTTGTCCTTGATGTGGGCGAGCGCCTCGTAGGCCTGGTCGGGGTTGGCGCGCATGAGATGGTGCGCCACACCGGCCTGGGCGTTGACGAGGGTGATGTGGTGGGCGACGACGTCGTGCAGATCGCGCGCGATGCGCACGCGTTCCTCGGTGACCCGGCGACGGGACTCCACTTCCTGCATGCGCTCGGCATGCTCCGCACGTGCCCTGGCCGCCGCGAGGTTCTCGCGGCGGCTACGGACGGCGCGGCCCAGTGTGGTGGCTCCGATCGCGAAGTCCAACCGCAGCAGACTGTCCCCTGCCACCACGGACTCTCCGTGGGTGGCGGCGTACACACCTGCGATCGCCACGGCCGCGGCCGTCCCGACCGTCCACGCGGTGCGCCGGCCGCCGAGGAGAGCGAGGGTGTACAGGGCGATCAGGCTCGCCGCCGGGGTCGGCGCGATGTGCGAGGCGACGGCCATCAGCGTGAGGTCGCCCGCCACCGTGAACAGGGCGACGGCCAGCGGCCAGCGGCTCCGGAAGGCCAGGGGCATGCAGGACAGTGCTGTCCATGTGACCTCGTGCCACCGGGGCTCGTGCCAGCCGTCCTGACCGACGGCGGTCGCCGCCGCGGCAATCACGACCAGAGGCGCCGCGGGCAGAGCGTCTGTGATGCGGTCATGACGGGCCAGCCACTGTCGCCACACCATGGGCAGTTCCATTCCCTCACTCTAAGCAGCGCCGGCCGGTGGAAGGTCAGTTCCCTTCCACCGGCCGGTGTGCGATGTCGGTCCGTCGTGCTGACGGTCAGCGGACCTGGCCGGCGGTCTCCGGCTCCCGCACGGCGTGCGGCGGGTGCCCGGACGCCTCGGCGGGGCCTTCCAAGGACACGCTGGGCAACGCGCGGTCCAGGCGGCGGGGCAGCCACCAGTTGACCCGTCCGCACAGGTGCATGAGCGCCGGCACGACGACCATGCGGATCAGCAGGGCGTCCACGGCGACGGCGACGGCGAGGCTGACGCCGAACTCGGAGATGACGCGCATGCCGCCGAACACAAAGGAACCGAAGACGCACACCATGATCGTCGCGGCGACCACGATCACCTTGCCGGTCTCGGCCTGCCCGACCCGCACGGCCCGGTGGCTGTCACCGGTGTGGGCCCATTCCTCGCGCATCCGGCTGACCAGGAAGACCTGGTAGTCCATGGACAGACCGAACATGATGCCGACCACCAGGATCGGTACGAACGACTCGATCGGTCCCGCGGCACCGAGCCCGAGCAGCCCGGCGCCGAAGCCGTACTGAAAGACCACGACGATCGCGCCGAAGGCGACGCCGATGCTGAGGATGTTCAGCACGGCACCGACGGCAGGGATGAGCAGGCTGCGGAAGGCGATGGTCAGCAGCAGGAAGCCGAGGGCGGCGATCACCAGCACGAAGATCGGAAGCTTGCTCATCAGCACCGACGCGAAGTCGTCGTTGCTCGCGGTGACACCACCCACATACACCTTCATCGCTGTGCCCCGTACTGCCTCGGGAATCACGTCGTCCCGCAGGTGGTGAATGAGGTCGGATGTGGCCTTTGACTGCGGGGAGGTGGTCGGGACGACCTGGATCACACCAACGGTCTGTCCGCCCTTCATGGGCGCGGCATTGACATGGGCGACACCGCCGACCTGCTGGAGAGCGGTGACCAGCTTCGCTTCGACGGCCATGTCAGCGGTCGTGGGGGCCTGGACGGCGAGGACGAGGGGGCCGTTGAAGCCGGGCCCGAAACCGTCCGCGATCATGTCGTACGCCTGCCGGTTCGTCGAGGTCACGGGCAGGTTGCCGTCGTCGGACGCACCCAGGCGCAGCGACAGCGTCGGCATCGCCAGCGCCGCCAGCACAGCCAGCGCGACGACCCCCAGAGTCTTCGGCCTGGCCTGGACACGTCCGGCCCACCGGACCCACAGCCTGGCATGCCCGCAGGACGACGGGCGGCTCGCCTGCCCGGTCATGCCGTGGCGCTCCTTCTTGCTGAGGACACGCGGGCCGATCATGCCGAGGAGGGCGGGCAGCAGAGTGACGGCGGCCAGCACGGTCAGGACGACGGTGACCGCGGCGCCGATGGCCATGCCGTTGATGAGGCCGACGTTCAGGGTCAGCATGCCGAGCAGTGCGACGACGACGGTCAGTCCGGCAAACACCACCGCCCGGCCGGAGGTGTCAAGGGCCTTGGCGACCGACTCGGCGACGCCCATGCCCGTCATGAGGTTGGCGCGGTGGCGGTTGACGATGAACAGGGCATAGTCGATGCCCACGCCCAGGCCGATCAGCGAACCCAGAGTCAGCGTGGTGTCGGAGAGCGTGATGACGTGGCTGAGCAGCATCACCGCGACCGCGGAGGTGCCCACTCCGACGATGGCCGTGATGATCGGCAACGCCGCCACCCAGACCGCCCGGAAGACGAACAGCAGCACGATGAAGGCGAGGAAGATGCCCAGGGCGTCGGCGGCCGCGTTCGGCTTGGGGTTGACGGTGAACGCCTGGCCGTTGAGGGCGATGTGCAGAGTCCCCGACTCCGGGCCTGTAGCGAGTTCCTTCACATGATCGACCTGGGCGTCCTCCACGTCCCGGTCGAACGCGACCGAGGCGTAGGCCGTCCGGCCGTCCTTGCTGATCTGCCCCGTGCCGTCCGGCGTGTAGGGGCTGGTCACCGCGGCGACGCCCGGTGCCTCAGCTATCTCCTTCAGAGTCCGCGTCATCGGCTGCTTGGCGGCAGCCTCGGTTACCTTCCCGCCGTTCACCTGCCAGACCACCCGGCCGCTCTTGCCGGCCGCGCTGTTGGAGGCCTGCTGGAGCAGTGCCGTCGCCTTGGCCGAGTCGGTGTCCTGGGAGATCGGGCTGTTGCCGAAGGCGCTACCAGCCGCACCGACTCCGGCGCCGAGAGTGAGCAACATGCCCACCCAGATCAGGAGGACAGCGAGCCGGTGCCGATGGCACCAGCGGGCGAGAGGGGACATCGACGAGCCTTTCGAGGGGACTGCCATGTGCGTGTGGGCCGACGATCTCGGCCCTCGAACACTCGCAGTTCTCCGCTCTCTCGTCGTTGGCCGCACGCAGACTCTTTCATCTACTGCGATCGCAGCAGACAGGACCGCGACGGCCTGATCAGACCGGTCAGGGGGACGTCGTCGGCGAGTGGCACCCCGTGGACGGCGCGGAGCATGAACCCGCGCAATCGTTCCAGGGCGCCCTCGTCCGGTCCGGCGAGCGCCCCTACCGCCGACCCCAGCCGGGCGGAGTACCTGCGGGCATCGTGGTGCTCGGATCACTGCTGGGCACGCCTACCGGGAGGAGCTGGCCGATTTGGTGGGCAACCGGCTCCCGGCGGAGCGGTGGAGACAGCCAAGGACTCGGTCGGCGGTGGCCTGGCCGTCGCGGAGCGGGCCGCGCAGGATCCCGCCGCCGGGCCCCAGCAGGGCTCAGGCCGCCGTGGACGCCGTCCACCAGGCCTTCGCCCACGGAGTCGCCCAGACCAGTCTCATCGGCGGGATCATCATGGCCGCCGGAACACCGATAGTCCTCGCGGTCCTGCCGGGCCGGCGCGGATTCGCGAGGAAGAGCGCCGAGCCGGGGGCCGGGACGACGGCGAGCTAGGCGGCGACTGGGCGGGAGCACACCGGGTCCACCCGCTGGACGCCGGCGGGGCGTCCACTGGATCGCCAGGGACGCGTCCGCCGGATCGCCGGGCACCGGCCCACCGCCAGATCGCCCGCCAGGCGCGTCAGGCAGGAGCCCGGCGGCGCGAGCACGCGCAGGGCACGGCCGTGGTCCACGGTCCACGGCCACGCGAATCCTCTGCCGGAACACCTCACCGTCCCTGGCCTCCGGGCCGCCCCGGGGCTCTCCTCCAGGGCGGCCCGGAGGCCAAGGACCGTGAGGTGACAGCGGCGATCGCGGCAGACGCCGCCCTGCAGACGACTGCCACTACGCCGCGCTCCGCTATGCCGCACCCACGCGGCGGCGTCATGCCACCACCCTGCGGCCTGCTCGCACCCCCGCCCTCTGAGCCTCGCGCCCCCACGGCGCCGCTCGCGTCGGCATCCCCTCTGCCGCCGTCACCCTCAAGGTGTCTACGCGGCCGGGTCCGGCCGCCGGGTGCGCTCTCTCCGGTAGATGCCGACAACCGTTTTTGAGGACGGCGTCTTCCGCCGGATCCCGGGCCACCATGGCATCAGGGGCGGGACGGAGGTCGGCGAGCTGGTCATGTCCGGGGCGCGGGGCAAAAAAATTCACCGCGTGCGGCAACCTTGCACGGGTCGGCGGCCACTGACAGGGCGTAACCCCGTTCTTCTCCCCGTAAGGAAGCCCTGTGGCTGCTCGCTCCCATCGCCGGTCCCTCCGCTCCCGTCGTGCCGCCGTCATCGGCGCGGCCGTCGTGGCCGCAGGCGTCGGCTCTGGCGTTGTCCTGATGAACGCCAACGCCGGGACCGTCGACCTGTACCACCAGACGCTCACCGCCAAGGACGGCTGGGCGTCCTTGGGAACGGGGACCACCGGCGGCACAAAGGCCGACGCCGCCCACACCTTCACCGTCTCCACCCGTGCGCAGCTCGTGAAGGCACTGGGCTCGGTCTCCGACACCACGCCCCGCATCATCAAGATCAGCGGCATGATCGACGCCAACACCGATGACAGCGGAAAGAAGCTGACCTGCGCCGACTACGCCCTGGGTACCGGCTACTCGCTGTCGGCCTACCTCAAGGCCTACGACCCGGCCACTTACGGCCGCTCCAAGCTGCCCTCCGGCACCCAGGAGAAGGCACGCGCCGCCGCCCAGGCCAAGCAGGGCAAGAACATCGTCTTCAAGGTCCCCGCCAACACGACCATCATGGGCGTCTCCGGTACGAACGCGGGCCTCACCGGGGCCATGCTGCAGATCCAGAGCGTGGACAACGTCATCGTCCGCAACCTGACCTTCGCCGCCACCGAGGACTGCTTCCCGCAGTGGGACCCGACCGACGGCGACGACGGCAACTGGAACTCCAACTACGACTCGGTATCCCTGCGGGGCGCGACCCACGTGTGGGCGGACCACAACACGTTCACCGACGCGCCGCACTTCGACAGCGCCAACCCGAAGTACTTCGGCCGCGAGTACCAGATCCACGACGGCGCCCTCGACATCACCAAGGGATCCGACCTGGTGACCGTCTCGCGCAACCAGTTCACCAACCACGACAAGACGATGCTGATCGGCAGCAGTGACACCGACAGCGTCGGCAAGCTCCGCGTCTCCCTCCACCACAACGTGTGGAAGGGCATCATGCAGCGCGCCCCGCTGACCCGCATCGGCCAGGTCCACATCTACAACAACTACTACGACGTCACGCCCCTCAACGGGTACACGCCGCAGTACAGCATCAACTCCCGCGCCAAGGCACAGGTCGTCGCGGAGAACAACTACTGGAAGCTGCCGTCCGGCGCGAAGGCCGCCAAGGTCCTCAGCGGGGACGGCACCGGCGCGGTCAAGGGTTCCGGCAACCTCGTCAACGGCACGGTGACCGACCTCGTCGCCGCCTACAACGCCGCCTCGTCCAAGGACCTGAAGACCACGGTCAACTGGACCCCGACTCTCACGACGGGCCTGGAAACTTCGGCGGCCAACCTGCCGGCGTCGCTGGCGACGACGACGGGGGCGGGCGTGCTCAAGTAGCAACCCAGCCACGCGAGGGCCGGGGAGACCACGAACCCCCCGGCCCTCGCGTATTCGTGCCGCTCGTTCCGCCCCGCCACAGACGGTGAGGGGGCCGCCTACGGCCGCAACTGGGCCGCGAGTGTCTCCGGGCGTCCCACTCGGTGAGGATCTCGGTTGCCCGGTGCATCGTGGTCCGGCTGACCCGGCCTCGCGGCAGAGGTTGTTCTTGCCGCCGCCAGCGGCCCCGTCGTGCAGATGGGACCGCTGGCGGCTTCTTCTTGCCGGAAGGTCCTGAGTGTCCCTGTGGCCGTGAGTGCGGTGCGCTTCAGCGGCGGCCGAGGGCTCGGGTCATCCAGCCGGCTTCGCGCCACTGTGCGGTGGTGAGGGTGCCGCGGGCGTCGATGACCTTGGGGTTGTTGGTGCGGGTGGCGAGCCGCTTGGGGTCGATGGTGGAGAACTGTGGCCACTCGGTGCGGTGCAGCAGCAGATCCGCGTCGTCGACGGCGGCGATGGGGTCCTCGGCGTAGTAGAGGTCGGGGTGGAGCTTGCGGGCGTTGTCGAGGGCCTTGGGTCGGTGACGGTGACGGTGGCGCCGAGGTCGTGGAGGGCCTGGGCGACGGCGAGGGCGGGCGAGTCGCGGATGTCGTCGGTCTCGGGTTTGAAGGCGGCGCCCCAGACGGTGATCCGCTTGCTCCGCAGGTCGCCTCCGAGTTCTTCGCGGGCGAGGTCGATGACGCGCTGGCGGCGGGGGGCGTTGACGGCGGCGGCTTCGCGGAGGATGCCGACGGCCTGGCCGTTGTCGAGGTCGTCGGCGCGGTTGATGAATCCGACCGCTCGGTCGGGATGCGGCTGGCGATCGTAGGGACCGCCCACCTCCAGGCCCGCGACCTTGACCACGGCCTGGAACTCGGCAACCGCTCCGTGGACATCCTCGCCCGCGTCCAGTCCTCCCGCGCCAAGGACTACGTCCGGCAGTTCAACACCGCCCTCGCCCCCTGGCGCCGGGAGCCGGCCGTCCGCGAGTTCCTCCACCGCACTCGCACCGAACTCGGCGTCGCCGCCTAACTGATCGGGGCTGGACCCGCACCGACCGCTCCCGCCACACCTACACCTTCCGCAACCTGCGCCTTGCAGGCCACCAGTCGGTGCGCGTCCACACCGGCATCGGCCGCGACACCGCACGCGACGTCTACCAGGACCGCCGCGCGTACGTCTGGAACAACACCGGTGACGCCGCCACCCTGCGTGACAACCACCAGCACGTCATCGCCGCGAAGTCCTGGGGTCGCCGCTGACGTCGAGTGACGAAGGCTGCCACGGCGCGTGAACCGGAGAGGGCGGTATTCCTGCAGGGGGTGCTGCCCTCAGCCTCTGGGCTCCGGCTGGGGGCTACCTGTTGTCCAGTTCCCGCACGAGACGCCGCAGTACGGGCAGCGCGTCCCGCAGTGCGGCCCTGTCCGCGGCCGGAAGCGCGGCAAGTGCGCCTTGCAGGGCTGCGGTGCTGGCGCGGTCGTAGCGGTCGAGCAGGTCGAGCGCCGCGGGGGTCGGGGTGAGGACCACGGCCCGCTGGTCCGCGCGGTCGGCGGCCCGCTCGACGAGTCCGGACGCCACCATCGTCTTGACGAGGTTGCTGACGGTCGAGGGCGCGATACGCAGCCGGTCCGCGACCACCTTGGTGCCGAGGGAGCCTTCTGCGGCCAGGGCCCGCAACAGCTCGATCTGAGCCTCGGGCAGGTCGGGGAGGTCGGCCGCGCTCCGTGTGGAGCGGAGTACGGCGCGGCGCAGGGGGCCGAGGAGCTGGCTGAGGTCGGAGGCGGTGTCCATGGTGGACATTCTGCCGAAGGTTTCGTTTTGACACAAAATAGTTTTGTGTCAAACTTAAGGAGTCAGTGACGCAGCAAGGAGAGATCCCATGACCACCATCGCCGAAGCCGCACTCGAAACGACCGCGTACCCCACCACGGTCACGACTCCGATCCCGCCACAGGACCTCTCGGGCATCGTCGGCCACCGCTTCATCTACACCTACGCCAACGGCTGGCAGTACGAGATGTATGTCAAGAACGACCACACCATCGACTACCGCATCCACACCGGCATGGTCGGCGGCCGCTGGGTGAAGGACCAGGAGGTGGACCTGGTCATGCTCACCGCGGGCGTCTACAAGGTTTCCTGGAACGAGCCGACCGGCACCTCCGTCGCCGTCAACGTCGTCCCCGGTGAGCGTGTCCTGCACGGCGTGATCTTCTTCCCGCACTGGGTCGAGGAGCACGGCGAGCGCACGGTCCTCTTCCAGAACGACCACCTGGAGGAGATGCGCGCCTTCCGCGACGCGGGCCCGACGTACCCGATCTACGTCGTCCCGGAGTTCGCGAAGATCACCCGTTACGAGTTCGTCGGCGTGGACAACGAGGACGTCATCGCCATCGCCCCGGCCGATCTCCCCGCGGGCTGGGCGGACGAGACCAACTAGGGCCGGGTCTGCCAGCCGCGGACCTGCGCGGTTTGACCTGGAGCGGGTGCGTGCCCTGCAGCCTGGGGGAGTGCGAAGCCCTCAGTGGGCTGGCCATGGACACGTGCGCACGAGATAGATCCCATGCTCGTTCTGGCGGCCGGGAACGAGCCGGCCGGCGCTCTCCCACTGGTGGACAAGGTCGGCAAAGATCGGTTCCGGGCCGGAGCGGGGAATCGTTCATTCACTACGCCGTCCCCTGACGCCCGGGGCCGGTCAGGTCATCGTGCTGAGCATGTTGGGCACAACGCTGATGCGCCTACCGGGTTACTCCTGATCCGCTACTGCTACTTCGGCAGTGACCACCTCGGCATTGAGACCGTGGCTTTCGTCACGGGGGACTCGACTCCGGCCAACCTGCCGATAGTCAGCTTCTTTCCGACGACGCCGCAGACCTGGCAAGCAGCTAGTGCCGTGTCAGGCAACGTTTGCCCCGTCCTGCTGGACGCGTCCGCGGCGGGTAGCTGTCGGATGCGGTCCGCGTAGTGTCGCGGGATGCATTCTCATCTGAGCTTCGAGAACCCTCCCGCGCTGCCTCACGACGTGGTGGTCGAGACGTTGGAGCGGGCGCTGCGTGACCGCTCAGCAGAGGGCGAGGCGGCGGGAGTCCTGGTCGGCACCGCGTTGAACGACAACGACGCGGGGTTCGCCGAGCACTGGTGCGTGCAGGTCGGGACGCGGGCTGTGTCGGGTAGTCCGCTGCTCGGGCTGGCCGGCCTGTGCCTGGGACACACCGCTCGACGCTTCGGGCGACTCGGCGATGAGGCCCGTGCCCTGGCGAAGTCGCTGGCGGCGCGGGCCGAGGCGGACCCGTCGGACGTGGACGGTCGGGCCCTCGACGGCTATGACGATGTCCGGAGCTTCCTTCATCTGTGGTGACATCGCCTGTGGTCCAGCGGGCTCGGCTGACGATGCCGGGGACGCTGACGGGTTCGCCTGCAGCGGGGGCTTCGTGCGGGACGGCGTGAACTCGTTCGTGGCGTCTGCGGCTTCCTGGCGGCCGTCGTGTAGGGAGGGTGTCATGAGCTGGGTCCTGAGTGGAAAACAGGGCGGGGCTGGCAGACTTGGGGGATGCCGAGGTGGATTGGGCGTCTCGGCCGCGGCCGAGGAGTGCGATAACTTCGTCGAGTGGGCCGTTCCTCTGGCAGTAGATCGCCGAGGTCGGTCCTGACCCGGCGGATGAGTCCGCGGACACGGGTGATCTCGTCGACGGCATCGCTTCAGCCTTCACCCAGTCGTGGGCATCGAGGGCCGCGGCGCATGAAGAGGCGTTGGCCGAGGTCCGCCGACTCAACCTCGTCGGAGAGCAGCGATTGCTCGCTCTCGCCGATAAGAAACGGAGTGCTCATGGCACGTCTAGGTCGTTCCCTGGAACAACAAGGACGCATGCGGAGGCTCTACGCCATGACATCCCTAGCTGCGGCAGTTCTTCTCCTCTCTGGAATAGCGCTCGCAATGCTGGGAAATTCTAAAGGATGGATTGTTGCCGTCGCGGCTGTGGTCACATGGATCAGCCTGTACATGACTCATAAATACAACAAGCGGGCAACGTGAAGTGCACAGCCCCATGCGTTCACCGCGCAGGGTGATCGATCCACTATTCCTTTTTCTATGGGGACTGGCAGTCCAACAAGCCCGGTCACGTGATCTCCGCGGTGACGCCTATTATCGCCTCTGGTGGCGTGCGAGCCGAGGAGCATGAGGCTGCCGCAGCTATGTCAGTCGGTCATCCCCGTGCGGTGTTCGGTCGGCAGAAGCCGCACGCCTCGACGCTGTCGGCCAGGGCTTACTCGGCGGGCGGTGTCGTGGTCGACGGCTTCGGAAACCCCCGTAGGCGCCTCTCTTGTCTCCCCGAAGCCGAAGCGCGCGGAATCCTCGGCCGCACGTCGTCCCATAGCGCCCACAAGCGGGAGCGGACGACGACCGGTGCAATCCCACCAGGTCGCCGGTGGTCAACGCCAGTTCCGTGGCGCTGATCCACCACCGGTTCGGCCCTACTCGGCACGCTGCATCGGGCAGTAGCTGGACGACCCCACCCAGGGGGAATCGCCCGTGGTGTGAACCGCACGGACCCGCCACCGGCCAGCCGGGAGAGCAACCGGAGCCTGCTCAGGCCGGCCGCCATCCGGATACTCCTCGTCGAGTTCGGCTCCCGCCGTGGTGGAGTCCATCAGCATGGCCGGCCCGTCCGTCTCCCAGACGCCGACGTCTTCTCACGCGGTATCGGCATCGGCAAGTACAGTCTGGGCCGCGGTGAGCAGTTCGTCTTCCGAGTCGGCAGCCAGCCAGCGTCCGAACGCCAGCTGCTCGGGCAAGTAGCGGCTGGTCGCAGGCTCGTCCGCGAGGACCAGGGCCCGAGCGCCGGAGGGGCCGACATCGAGCAGTCTGGCCCAGTCCCCGACAGCGCAGGCTCCGGCCGTCATCGACCTCATCACGCACACCCAGCACAAGACCCGCTGAGCCCCATTCCACAGGAACAGGCATCGAGCCGTCCTCTAGGCCCTCGACAAGACCACCCGCCGGTGCGGCAAGCTCCGCTATGCCCGCATGGCGGCATGGTCGGCTACACCGAACTCGCCCCCGACGCTGAAACCGACCCCGACAGTGGTCGGCAACTGCGTCGGGTGTGCTTCCTCCTGCCGCACGATCGAGCCGCACCGGGTGGGGGAGAAGAGGCTCTGTTGCTGATCTTGTGATCGGGCGTGCTCCTCTAGCAATTCGCTCGGAAGCGAACGTGAGTGCCCTGAGGTTTCTGGACAGATCCTATTCGGTCTCTGTCCAGAAACCTCAGGGCACCGCAGATGCGGTTCAAGCTATAAGCAGGCGGAGGCCGAGGTCTGCCGCGTCGAGGTCAGCGAGGTCGCTGTTGCGCTCGGCCCACCGGCCGGAGTCGAGGTCGTCGCTGAGGCTTCGTACCGCCCGCTGCTCGGCCTCCGGCCCCACCCTCGTCCACACCGACATCGCACGGCGCACGTGATCCTCCAGATACCCCCTCGGTCGGCGCCAGTACGCCTCGAACAGGCCGTCAGCGCAGTCCCATGGGATGGGCACCGGCTCAGCGCGGGCGCCGATCGCGTCGGCCATCCCGGTAAGCGAGGGAAATTCTGCGAGGACGGCGGCGAATTCGGGCAGGTAGTCGCGGGTAAGCCAGAACCGGTCCTGCCATCCGGGCTCGTCGGTGTCGAACGTGAGCACCACCACGCGGCGGGCAACGCGCCGCATCTCGCGCAGCCCCGCTATCGGGTCCCCCCAGTGGTGAACGGTGGAGACGGCCATCGCGACGTCGAAGGAGTGGTCCTCGAACGGCAGGCTCTCCGCGGCGGCGGCCACGCACGGCGCCGAGCCGGGAGGCCGCTGCCAGCGCATGACCGCCGATGGCTCCACCGCGGTCACCTCGCGATCAGCCGGCTCGTAGGAGCCGGTGCCGGCCCCGACATTCAGCACCGTCCGGGCGTCCCCGAGCGCGTTCCAGATCTGTGCGGCGATCCGCGGTTCGGTATGCCGTGTCGCGGTGTAGGCGCCGCCGATCGCGTCGTAGAGCCGTGCACCGAGCATTTCCAGTTGCTCCTCTGGTGTCACCTTCAGTCCCTTCGCCCGTGCATCAAGTTCCCTGTCGATGGCCGCCGCCATGGCGTCAGCACGATCACGCAGCTCCAGCAGCAGGCCACGCAGTCGGCGCAGGTGCGCGACCGCGTCGGTGGACGGGGCGCCGACCAGTTCCGCAACCTCCCGCAGACCGAAGCCCAGCCGCCGGTAGGCCAGCACCTCCCGAAGACGCTCCACGTCGCCCGCCGAATAAGCCCGGTACCCACCCGCGGTGCGCGCCGACGGACGCACGAGCCCGATCTCGTCATAGTGATGCAGTGTGCGGACGCTCACGTCGGCCAGCTCGGCCACGCGTCCCACGGTCCAGTGATCTTCCACGGCACCGACTATGCAGCCTGACGCCACGTGAGGGTCAAGGGCCTCATTTACGGCAGCAAGAGCCGAACGCGAAGCAGCGGTCCGAGCCCGACCTGAAAGGGACTCGCCCATGCCCGAGACAGAGACCAGGACGAGCAGCGCATCAAAGGCCACCACGGTGGACACGACCGCAGGGAGGCAGATCGAGATCCGGAAGGTCACCGCGCACATCGGCGCCCAGGTTTCCGGCGTCGACATCGCCAAGCCCCTGGACGCCGAGACCGTCACCGCTCTGCGTACCGCCTTGAATGAGCACAAGGCATTGGCCTTCGACGACGTCGACCTCGACGACGAGGGCCAGCAGGCCTTCGCCCGCCACTTCGGCGACCTGACCACGGCGCACCCCACCGTGCCCGCCGTGGCCGAGGCACCGAACGTGCTCCCCGTCGACAGCGAGCGCGGGCGTGCCAATCACTGGCACACCGACGTCACCTTCGTCCTCAACCCACCGCAGGCCAGCACTCTGCGCAGCATCACCCTCCCGCCATACGGAGGTGAAACCCTGATCGCCAACTCGGCGGCCGCCTACCGCAGCCTGCCCGAGCCGCTACGGTTGCTCGCCGACACGCTGTTGGGCCGAACACACCAACGACTCCGACTACGCGGTGCCGGACGAGGAGGTCGACGAGGAGAAGGCCGAGCAGCGCGCCCAGTTCACGTCCATCGCGTACCGAACCGCCCACCCGGTAGTCCGGGTCCACCCGCTGACCAGGGAACGCGGGCTGTTCATCGGCGGTTTCGCCCAGCGGATCGTCGGCCTGTCGGTGGCGGACTCCCGCAAGATTCTCGACCTCCTCCAGGCCCACGTCACCCGGCCGGAGAACATCCTGCGGTGGCGCTGGTCCCCGAACCAGCTCGTGCTGTTCGACAACCGGATCACCCAGCACTACGCCATCGACAACTACGACGGCCTGCCGCGCCGCCTCCACCGCGTCACGGTCGCTGGTGACGTGCCGGTCGGCACCGAGGGCAAGGAGAGCTACTCGATCGCGGGTGACGCCTCGCACTACACATCGGTCTATACGCCGGTCGCCTAATGCGGGGCCGGTGGCGGGCGCGGGTGTACGGGGCCGGGGGTCCGTATCCCGCTGCAGCCGAGTGCGTCCGCGTAGCGGTAGCACACCGCGTGTGAGGGGGCCTCTCCGTCCGGGGGAGAGGCCCCCTCGTGGTGCATACGGCGGTCTGGCCAAGGTCATCACCCATCGGTCTCCCGCGCCGTCGTCCCGCCCCATCCAGGAGTGCTGTCCAGGCCCGAGCCCGACAGCATCCAGGAGGTTCAGAGGAATCAGCGGAGGTGGTGAGTTCGAGCTGTGACCAGGGAGACGGTCGGCTTGGTGAGGCTCCGCGGCCGCCTGGTGGGTTTGGCCGGTACCGCGACCCGCGACCCGCGACTGACGAGTCTGACGAAGAGGCGTGTTGTGCCGACTTGAGGCGTGGGAAGCCGCCCCCGTTACGTCCTACTTCTCCGGCTCCCAGGTGTGGAGTAGGCCGAGCAGGCCTGCGTCTCGAACTGCTGCCGCAGCACAGCCGCTCCGGGTACGGACCGTACGCGCCGATCGGCAGGTACGGCCCGATGAACTCCCGCTCCGGGTCCGGCAGGTGCTGTCGCGTCACACGGCTTGATCTACCGGATCGGGCCTCGTCGCGAGGGCGAATCCCGCAGGTTGATCACAGCCCGATACGCGCCGTAGCTGTCTTAGCCGCCACAGCTCGGGCCGCCCGCTCCGTCGAACTGCACCGAGCTGAAAAAGTCCTGATAGGCCGGGAAGAAGTTGCCCTTGCCGGTCGGGCCGGAGGATGTGACCACGGTGCACCCGGTGTAACCCGCGTCGGACCACAGGTGGATGGTCGAAGGGGTCCGGTTCCAATCGGACTTGGCTCGGTCGTTCATGCCGAGCGCCGCGAGGTCCGGCGTGTTCGACCTCAGCTTGATCATGTCTCCGGTGCCGTCGAGGCCCGAGAACATGCAGTAGTAGCCGGTGGGGCACCGGTCATACCCGTCAGCCGCGTGGGCGGGGGAGATCGTCGCCATGCTCAGGGCTGCCACTGTGCCGGCCAGCCCGGCAAGGATCCGTTGGATGTGGTTCATGCCAGCTCAACGAGCCGTTCCTCTCCAGGTCATGGCCTGGAGCGTCCAGGGACGGGGTTTCCCTGGAGTACAACCCCATCCGCTCCCTGGGGACGTACCTTTGCCGCCTCGGCGGCCTTGGTGGGGTGAAGGCCGCCGTGCCGAAGGCTGCTGCCCTCGGCACACTGCTGAGCGACACCCCACTCGACAAGAACGGACGGCTGGTCGCCAACAGTACAGCTGGTAGGACCCGTTTGTTGCGCCGCCGATCCTGCGGTTCCTGTGCCGATCCGGGTCCCGCCTGGGGGCCAAAAGGTCGTCCTGGGGCTCTGGTCCCAGCGCCGGCTACGCGACGGCTGGAGTGTGCGGCCACCCTGCCGGTCTGGAAGAGCGGGCCCGGGAACCGTCCGCCTCGGTGATCTGTTGCTCCCGGGATGGGTGAGCTCAAGCGCGAGTCGACCCGGCTCTCACCACGCTGCCCGAGCGCCGGCATCAGAAGGTCGTCGGGGGTGCACGAGGGTGGCTTCGAGTGCGTCGCGTTCGGCGAGCCAGCGGGTGGGCAGCGCGTTGAAGTCGGGCAGGCTGGGATCGGCGACGGCCGCCAGGTGCGCGGTTCCGGCGTATTCGCCCAGGCAGACCGACAGGTGATGTCCGGCGGGCAGGAACATCAGTGGTAACAGGGTACGGATGCTGTGACCGTAGAGTTCGAGGGGACGTGCGGGACCGGGGACATGGGTGGCCACCATGGTGGTGCGCCGCGGATGCAGAACCCGCGCCAGGGCCCTGCCGTGCCAGCGCGTGGGCAGGACCTCGAAGAGGACGTCCGCGTTGGGATCGCGGCGGCCGTTCCGGATGTCCGCGGTGGCCAGGTGCGTGGCGGCCAGGCGCTCGGCGGCGGTGGGCAGGTGACAGGGCAGGACGACGGGGACGCCACGGTGGAAGTTGCCCAACGCGGCGCTGTTGCCGCCGCGAGTGCTGAGGGGGACCATCGCCCGCACGGTGCCTGTGGCACGGTCGGGGACCCCGGGCCGCAGGGCGCCCGCAAGGGCGGCCAGGTAGACGTCGTTGAGGCTGGCATCGCCCGCCCGCGCGATGGCCTTCATGCGAGGCAGTGGCGTGTCGACCCACATGCGTCGCGGTGGGCCGGTCGGGGCCTGGACGCGGCCGGGGCCGAGGCTGATTGCGTTCGCGGGCAGCGCGATGCCGGCGACCGCTCGCATCAGGGCACGCACGCGAGCGGTCGTCCAGGAAGGTGGGGGCACCAGGGGTGTGCGGCGGCGCGGGAGGCCGGCTGCGCCCAGCGCGGCGAGCGTGATACCGATCAGGGACATGCCGTCCAAGAGGCCGTGATGGGCGCGAAGGAGCAGGGCGAACTCGTTGTCACGGTGGCCGTGGAGCAGGGTCATGCCCCAGGTGACGTCCGTAAGCGGCCGGCCGCACACGCGCTCGATCCCTGCGTGCAGTGCGACGTCACCGCCGTGCACGGGCAACGCGACCTCCTCGAAGTGGTCGGACGGCTCGGGCGGGCCTGCCGCATTCATGCCCCGTGGGCGGGCCCGGTCGAGCAGCGGAGGGTGGGCCCCGCGGACCAAGTCGATCAACGCGTGTAGTTCGACGGTCGAAGGGGCGGGGCCGGTGACCACGGCTACCCCTCCGATCTCCATGCTCGTGTGCGGGTGTGCCGCCGCGTAGTCGAACCAGCGTTCGCCCGCTGCGCTGGCGTCGTCGTGGTCGTGCACGGTGTTCTCCGCTACATGTCGTTCGCGCGGCGCGATGGGGGTGTGCGCACCTGGGGCTTGCTCACGTCCACGGTCCGCGACCTCCCGGGGGCGTTGCGTCATACGGATGCGTTCCCGGTTACCGGGCGCCTACCGAGGTCGTCGGTGACGTTGCGGATGACGCGGGCCGGTCGTCGGGGACCGCGGCGGCGATCTCGCGCACTAGCGCCCAGGCGTTGCGTACGGAGGCCTGGGACGCCAGGCGCGAGCCCAGGGCAGCGCGCAGGATGTAGCGGCCGTCGATGGTGGTGGGTGTCACGAGGATCTGGTGGGTAGCGTCGAGCTTGGCACGCAGGCGCTCTGTGCGGGCGTTGTCACCGGTGAGGCGGAAACACACCAGTCCGAGTGAGTGTGAGACCAGTTCGAAGCCGGGGCTGTCCCGGACCAGGTCGGCGAGCAGCTCGGCGTGGGAGAGCTGTTCGCGGATGTGCGCGCGCAGGCCCTCGACGCCGTGGGTGCGCAGGACGAACCACAGTTTCAGGGCGCGGAAGGGGTGCATGAGTGGCACCTGCCAGTCGCGGAAGTCGGTGACGTCGCCTGAGTCGCTGGCCTGGTTGCGCAGGAATGGCGGGCGGATGTCCATGGCGGCGGTGAGGCTGTGCCGGTCGGCTACCCACATGGCGTCGCAGGGCGGCCCGGTGAGCAGCCACTTGTGGCAGTTCACGGCGTAGGAGTCGGCGTGCTCGACGCCCTCGTTGATCCAGCGGTTCTCTGGGCAGACGGCGGCCGAGCCGGCGTAGGCGGCGTCTACGTGCAGCCAGGCCCCGAACTCGCGGCACACTGTGGCGACGGCGGCGACGGGGTCGATGGCGCACGTGCCGGTGGTACCGACGGAGGTGACCACGATCGCGGGCACCAGGCCTGCGGCGCGATCGGCTGCCAGTTGCTCGTGCAGGGCGCGCGGGTCCATCTCGCAGGTGCCTGGCAGGGTGGGGATCTGGGTCGGTTCCCCCAGGCCGGCGATGCGTGAGGCCTTGGGGATGCAGGAGTTCGCCTGGCCGGTGCAGTACAGGCGGTAGCGCCCCTCGGTGCCGCGCTCGCGTCAGCGTCCGCCTGAGGCGCGGTACAGGGCGGCGGCTACGGCAACCAGGACCGCTGAGGACGCGGAGTCCTGCAGGACCCCGCCGCCGTCCCCGGTGCTGAGAAATCGCTCCGGCAGGCCCAGCGCGACCGCGAGGTGGTCCAGGACCGCCTCCTCGAGTTCGGTGGCGGCCGGGCCTGTCGACCACATCATGTGTTGGACCGCCAGGCCGGAGGCCAACAGCTCGCCGACCACCGATGCGGGGCTGGTCTGGGTCGGGTAATAGCCGAGGAACGAAGGGTGCTGCCAGTGGACGAGCCCGGGGATCACCACCCGCCGTACATCGGCAAGGACATCCCGGATCGGCTCGCCGTGCTCCGGTACGCCGTCCGGCAGCATCGCTCGTACGTCCCCGGGGTGAAGGTCCGGCGTCACCGGCAGGCGTTCCTCGCGCAGATCCTCCCAGTAGTCCTCGATGATCGCGGCGACCTCGCCGATTGCGCTGTGAAACGAATCATCACCAAGAGTTACTGACATGGCGGGTAACGTACCGCATAGAACTAGTGAAACGGCCCAGATGACAAGCGAATCCGTGCTGTGGCTCGCCCCGCCCCAGCACCTGCCCCACAGCCTGGGGACCCTGCGCGAGGCCGCGGACCGACCGGGCCGTCACCACACATCCCCAGACCACCACCGCCGACTCCCCGAACGCGATCCCCGCGAAGCCGCGTTCGGCGAATACTTCGCGGTCGCACGATGCGCCTGCGCCCCCGCGCCCCTGTTGATCGACGCCCTCGACGACACCCTCGCCACAGTGCGGGCCTTCTCCCGTCACCCAGACGGATCTTTAACGGAGCCCGACCTCGATCTCGCCGCGCACGCGGCCGGCCTGACCCCGAAATCCGGCCTCTACGAGCCCCGGACGCAGGCCACGGTGCGCCAACGCTGGATTCAGGGGCACCGGCTGTTCTTCGCCCTCACCCAGGCGACCGTGGTCGCCCTGCGGCACGCCCTTCGCGCTCCCTCGCCCGCAGGTTCCGCCCTCGGCCTGGAAAGTGCCGCACACTTCCTGCGCGCCAGCGCGTCCGCCCTGCGCATCACCGCGTCTTTCGACGCGCAGGACTACCACGACACTGTCCGGCCTTCGATGGCCCCACCGCAGGCTCCCCGTGGATTCTCCGGCCTGTGGTCGGCCGATCACCGCGTCCTTGTGCAGAGTCTGCGCGAATGGGGGCTTGCCGCACCGGCGAAGTCCTCCAGCTTGCGTCCCGCCCACCAGCACCTGGTCGAAGTCCTGACAGATGTTCACCACGCCCACGTGGGCGTCTGCTCGCGCTTCGTCCCCTCCGGACCCTCCCTGCTCCGCGGCGCGGAACCGGGGGTGCAGGTCCTGGACCGCCTGTGCCAGCGGCGCCGCACCGCGCTGGACGCCGCGCCCGGCAGCACGCCAGGCCAACTGCCCGACGCATGCAATGAAAACCTCACCATGCGCCCGTGAACCCGCACGTGACGCGCCCCGGGCGGGCGGGGGAAGCAGCCCCGGCTCGGCCGTTGAGCGGTCTTCCCGCCAGCAGCAACATCACTTGTGTGCGCCTTGATCGTTAGTGCCGGTATGCCAGTACACAGCGAGGACGGGACAGGGCGGGGTGCCTGGTCGGCTCCCCGGGCCTGGAGGGTGGTGGTGTGCGCGGCGGTTGCCCTGGTCGCGGCGCTCCTGAGCCTCCCAGCAGTGTTCGGCGCTTTCGGCGCAGGAGGGACCATCGCCACAGGCACCGAGTCAACCAGGGCTCAGACTCAGGCTGAGGTACTAGGAGTCGGCACCCCGGACCTGGTGCTCGCCGTGACGGTGCGCGACGGGGGCGCACGGCCGGCGATCGCAGCCGGTGCCGGTGCCGTTGCCCGTGTGCTGGCAGGCGAGCCGGCTGTGCGTACGGTGCAGTCGGCCGCCACGGGAGATCCGTGGCTGATGTCGCGGGACGGACGCACCGGCCTGGTGACGGTCTCGCTGTTGGGCAGCGACGCGGACCGCAAGGAAGCGGCGTTGCGTCTCGTGCCCAAGGCGCGGGCGGCGGTGCCGGGGATGCGGGTGGACGCGAGTGGCGTCTCATGGGCGACGGCCGAGATCGACCAACAGGCCGAGGCCGATCTGCTGAAGGCGGAACTCTGGGCTGCGCCGCTCATCATGCTTCTCCTGCTGCTGACCTACGGTTCGTGGGCTGCGGCCGCGCTGCCCCTCGTGGTTGCGATGCTGGCCGTCGTCTGCTGTGTACCGTTGCTGGGTCTGCTGGGCCACGTGAGTGATGTGTCAGCGTTCGCCGTCAACGCGGCCGCGGCTATCGGCTTCGGTCTGTCGATCGACTTCACCTTGTTCGTCCTGGCCCGCTACCGCGAGGAGCACGCGAAGGGAAGGCCGCGCGCCCGGGCACTGGACGTGGCGCTCAATACATCTGGTCGCTGCGTGTTCTGTTCGGCTGTGGTGATCTCGTCATGCCTGGTGGCGGTGGCCTTCATCCCCGTCCCGCTGCTGCGCGCGCTGGCTCTGGCGGGTGTGGCGGTGACGTTGCTGGCGGCGCTGGCCGCGTTGACGGTGCTGCCGGCCGCGTTGACGCTGCTGGGTGATCGCGTCGATGGCGCCGACCCGCTGCGCAGACTGCGCCGGGCTCCGGTCGCAGGAGCCAGCCGGTTCTGGCGGGAGCTCGCCCGCCGTGTCATTGCCCGGCCCGTGGCGGCGGGCCTGGGGACGCTCGCGGTGCTGGTCGTGGTGGCTTGGCCCGCAACGGGTCTGCGGTTGGGCGCGATCGACGAGCAGACGCTGCCGTCGGCGGCCTCGGCCGCCACTGCGGCCGCGGACCTGCGCGGGCGCTTCGACGTATCTCCGGAACGCGTCCAGGTGGTGGTCCTTGAACGGCCGGGCGCGCGTCTTGGAAACTACACGGTCGCCGTGGCCCGGCTGCCGCATGTCGGTGCGGTGCGCATTGTGCCCAACCCTGCGGCCGATCGGCCCGGACAGGCGGCGCAGGAACAGCGCCCGACAGTGGTGCTGGTGGCGGCAACGGTGGGACCTGATACGCCCCAGGCAGCGCGCCTGGTCGATGGGCTGCGCAAGACTCCGGCGCCGGGCCCGGTCCTGGTAGGCGGCCGTGCCGCGCAGATCACCGACACGACAGACGCGGTGCGTGGCGCGCTGCCCTGGGTGGCAGTGGCGATGTGTGTGGTCCTGCTGGCCGCGCTCACCGTGTTCACCCGCAGTGCGATGGCCCCTCTGAAAGCGCTCGCGGTGGCCGTCATCAGCTTGGCTGCCGTTACCGGATTGATCGTGTGGACCTTCCAGTACGGACACGGGGCGGACGTGCTGGGCGGGTTCACGGTCACCGGCACCCTCGACGCAAGTTTGCTGCTGTTCACCCTGGCCGTCGCGTTCGGCCTGTCCATCGACTACGAGGTCTTCCTCCTCGGCAGGATCAGGGAGGAGTTCGACCGCGGCCTGGACAACCAGGCGGCCATCGTCAAGGGCATCTCCCGCACCGGACGGCTGATGACCTCCGCCGCGGCTGCCCTCGCCATCTCCACCGCCGCCATCACGACTTCCCACGTCACCATCCTCAAGCTCATGGGTGCGGGCATCGCATCGGCAGCGATCCTCGACGCCGTCCTGGTCCGCGGAATCCTCGTCCCCTCGGTCATGGCACTTCTCGGTCCCGCCAACTGGTGGAGGCCGGCACACGTCGGCCGACGACGTGGTGGCGGCCCGCGCACCGCACAAAGTGAACCCGCGAAGGGCTGACCGCCCGGATGCCAGGTCACCACCCGTCCCCCCGCCTGGGTCACGGGGAACGGTGACGGCAACCGGCTGACGCGCGGGTGGCTCCAGAACAAGCCCAGCATCCGAGGCGGTGTGATACCGCAGGCGGCGGATTCCAGGCAGGACCGGGACCGCCTGCGACGAAGTCGGCGACAGTGATCAGCAACGTCCTCACCCTTAGGGCGCCGTCCCTCCAGGCCAAGGCCAGGCGGTCCGAGGGCATCCACCAGTCCGCGAGGGCATGGCCGGGCGGTCATCACTTGTCGGAACGTCGAGATGCCCGCTTGGACTCGCCTCGGCAACGGCTGAGCTACGGCAACCCGCCCCGGTGCGGGCAACCGGCAACCGCTGCCCGCACCGGGCCGTCCAGCCCTTCCTCTGTCTCGATCGTTGTCGAAGCCCCACAGGACAACCGCTTGCGCATACCCCTGCCCACGGCCGGTGCAACCAAGTCCGGCGGTGGACCCATGACCGCGCTTCTTCGCAACCTCGGTATGGACCCGGATTCGAGGCACTTTGTATGCCGTGGGACGCCTCGGTGTCTTCCGCCTCATTCCAACGCTCCGTACGGATCGCCGATCGCTACCGCGCCGCGAAAGGCTTCACCGTCACCAGCCTGCGCGCCTTTCCTCACCCGTGGGCACCCCCACCGTCCCGGCGCCCACTGCGCACCGGGCAATCCACACCGGCACAGGACACTGGCCGGGCCGGAGCCGCTTCAAGGCCTCTCCCGGCGCGGGTCCTGCGGGGCCCGCGCCGGGCCCTGGTGCTGCGCCGGGGTTACGTCATGGGCAGTTGGGGGCGCCGCGGAGCACGACGGCGAGCAGCCGTCGGATGGTCGCCTTCGCGTTCTCGCCCTTCGCGTTCTCGCCCCCTGCCGGCGGGCGTGTCATCAGCAGGTGGTGAGTGGTGCCGACGAGCGCGAGCGCGATCGTGGCGGTGTCGGCGTCGGCGGGTAGCCGGCCGCCGCGCTGCTCCGCCTGGAGGTAGGCGGTGAAGGCGTGCTGGATGGCATCGAACGCCGGGGCGCCGGCCTGGAAGCCCTGCCGGGTGTGCAGCGCGGCCGCCGGGCGGGTCATGGCCAGCCCCACCACGGCTGGAGGCAGGGCCTCCAGCAGGACCAGGACGACTTCTTGCAGGTTGTCCGCAACGGTGGCCGTCCCGGCTTTCGCCTTCAGCGCCTGGGCCTGGCGGGCGCTGCGCGCGAACCGGTCGAGGACCAGCTCGGCGACGAACTCGTCGAGGCCGGCGAAGTGCGTGTGCAGGACGCCCTTGGCGCAGTCCGCCTCCGCCGTGACCGCGCGGCTGGTCAAAGCGGCGGCGCCGTCGCGGGCCACCACCCGCTCGGCCGCCGCGAACAGCCGCTCCCGCAAGTCCGGGATCGCCACTCCGCGAGGTGACACAACTGCCCCTTTCCTTCAGCCCCATTGTAAGTATGGGCATTCGCCCATACTGTTTGGGCACTTGCCCATTCTAGGGGCCGGGTAGCGTGCTGCGCCCCGCCTCGAGGGAGTTCACCCATGGACCAACTCATCAACACCGCGCAGGCCGAGGCGTGGAACGGCTACGAGGGCGAGCAGTGGGCCCGCAGCCAGGACCGCTGGGATGCGGTCAACGACGGCTTCAACCAGCCCCTCCTGGACGCTGCGGCCCTCACGGAGACCGACCGCGTGCTGGACATCGGCTGTGGGACCGGCCGCACGACCCGTCTCGCGGCCCGGCGCGCCTACCGGGGAGAGGCGGTCGGCCTGGATCTGTCCGCCCCGATGCTGGGCCGGGCCCGGGCGAGCGCCCTGCGGGAAGGGGTGGAGAACGTCTCGTTCGTCCAGGGCGACGCCCAGGTCCACGCCTTCGGCGCCGAGGGGTTCGATGCGGTGATCAGCCGCTACGGCATGACCTTCTTCACCGACCCCGTCGCCGCGTTCGCCAACCTCCACTCCGCACTGCGCCCCGGGGGCCGGCTGGCCTTCATCTGCGCGGCCGAGGCCGAGGCCAACGAGTGGCTCGCGGCCCTGGCTTCGCTGGAGGGCATCCTGCCGCTCGGCGGCTTCGGGGAGCCCGGCGGCCCCGGCATGTTCGCGCTCACTGATCCCGACCGCATCCGCGCCCTGGTCACCGCGGGCAGGTTCGCCGGAGTCGAGGTGCGGCGAAGCGAGGTCCCGGGGAAGTGGGGCGCCGACGCGGCGGATGCCGCGGCGTTCCTGCTGGACTCCGGCCCCGGGCGCCACCTTCTCGACCAGGTCGGCCCCCGGGAACAGGCCAGAGCCCGGCAGGCGCTGACAGCCGCGCTGCGCCGCTATGAGGCCGATGGCGCGGTGTGGCTGCGCAGCAGTTCCTGGCTGGTCACCGCCGTACGCCGTGAGGCCGCGCAGGCCTGACGCTCGCTGCGGCCGGCCGCTGCTCAGGAGCGGCCTGGCGCTCCCGCTCCTGCGCGCGCTGGATGATCCGTCACCCCAGCTCCTCACCCTCGGCAGGGGTGTGGTCCCGCTCGATGACGACGGCCGCCCTGAGCGCGCCATCGGCCCCGAGCCGTCTGCAGGCAGAGTGGAACAGGTCCAGGGCGCATAGGCCCAGATGTAGTTCCCGGCATGCGCGGGGTTGCGGACACTCACCGTGCACTGCCCCAGGGGCCCGGCGTTCTCCGCGGCCGCTGGCGCCGTACTGATCCCCGGCACTACGGAGGCCAGGGCCACGAGAGCAGTAGGGAGCTCTTGGAGGAACTTGAGATCCGGGTCGCTCGGGGTGGGCATGGGGTGCGGGGCGGACATGCATGGCCTCGGCGCCGCCGTGGAGAGGGTTCATTCGTGATGACCACCACCGATGCTCTGCCTGGCCGAGCCGTGCGCTCACTGCCGTTGATGTGATCGGCCTGGGCGGAGCGGAGTTCCGGCTGCCGCTACTCATCGGCGTCTTCGGGTTCACGGCCCTGTCGGCGGTCATTCTCAACAAGGCGATGAGCCTGATCGTGGTGCCGGCCACGCTGCCCGCCCGGTTGACCTCGGTGCCCTTCTCCGACCTGGGCGCGCGCTGGCCGACCGTGGTCAACCTGCTGGCCGGGAGCCTGCTCGGCGCCTGGGTGGGGGCGTCGTGGGCGGTCCGGATGCGGACCGCCACCCTCTACCGGGTGCCGCCACCCTTTACCGGGTGCTCCCTGTACTGATGGTCTTCATGGCCGCCGCCTTGTGGCCGCCCATACCTTGGAACTGGCCAGTGCGGGGCTCAGTGGAGCGGTGCGCATCGTGACTGGGGCGGTGGCCGGGTTCGGGATCGGCATGGTCACCGCGATCATGGGTGTGCCCGGGGGTGAGCTGCTCGGAGCTGGGCTCCCAGCCCCCGGCATAGGGGACAGCCTGCGGGCGCCAGAATTTCGTGAGATGTGTTGACCGCTGACAGAGGTTTTCGAGTGCGACGGCGTCCTATCCAGCTGCTGAATGACTCTCCTTGGACGGGCAGTGGTACGAGAGCCATCCGCCCGGGCGCCTCCAGCAACTGAACAGGGTTGACACAACGGTAAAGCGTGCTAGCCCCTCGCGTCGCCGTGATCAGGTGGACTGCAGGTTCTTCACGGTCTGGGCCGGGGGCTCCGGCTGCCGTGCCTCTTGTTGGCGTTGGGCCCAGCGGACGGCGAGTGGGGCCGCCATGCCTGTGACGGCGAACAGCGCACCTAAGACGTACCACCCGGGGCGCCCCCAGGTGATGCACAGCGAGATGGCCAAGGTCGGCCCGACGGCTTCGGACAGTCCGACACCCAGGCCGAAGACCCCGAGGTACTGGCCGGTGGCGCGTTCCGGGGCCAGAGCGAAGGACACTTCGAAGCCTGCAGCGGCGTGCCACAGTTCGCCCACTGTATGGACCACTACCCCGGTCAACAGCAGTGTGACCGCGGCCCAGGTCGGCACACCCGCGGACAGGGAGATCAGCGAGCAGGAGACGAGGAAGGCTACGCCCGCTCGCCGGTAGGCGCGCGCGCCGGCAGAGGCGGAATCGATGTTGCGGCTGGCGCGGACCTGGAACGCGATGACGAGGAGGGTGTTGGCGAGCATGGTGCCGGAGATCAGCCAGGGGGGTGCGGTGGTTGCGGTGACCATCCAGAGCGGGATGGCCACGGTGAGGACCTTGAACTGGATCGCCATGATGCCGTCAAGGGTGGTGATCAGGAGGTAGGGCCGGTCGCGAAGGGCGATCCAGCGTGGGCCGCTGGCGGCGGGCTTAGGGGCGATGGAGGGCAGGATGATGAGGACGGCTGCGGCGGCTGCGAAGGAGACGGCGTTGGCGACGACCAGGGCTTGGTAGGCGGACTGCGTGCCGACTTGGACGGCCCAGCCCGCCAGCAGCGCTCCGAGGGAGATGCCGATGTTGGAGATGGCGCGGAGGTAGCCGCGGAATGCCTGCGGCCTGTCTCCTCCGTAGTGTCGGATCAGGGGGGAGCGTGCGGCGAGGCCGGCTGCTTTGGCGCTGGTGGCAGTGGCAACGGCAAGGACGAACGGCCAGAAGCTGTCTGCCAGGACGAAGGCGGCCGTACCTAGCGCCTGGACAACCAGCGTGGTCGCATACACGCCGCGTGCGCCGTATCGGTCGGCAAGGTGGCCGACGCCGATGCCTACGCCGAGCGAGACGAATCCGGCGATGGCGAGCCCGAGTCCGACCTGGCTTGCCGGGAGGTGTGCCGCCTGCGTGAAGTACAGCACCCCCGCGGTCAGGAAGAGGCCACTGCCAACGGTGTACACGAAGTTGGAGGCGGCGAGGACGCGTTGTGGTCTGGTGTCCGGTATCAGGTGGGGCATGGCGTAGCTCCGCATCCTAGGCACGCGGTAAGGGTCACTGACGCTCTGGATATGTTACAGACCCGGCGCGAATCTCGGTCGCTTATCGGTCAAAGAGGCGGCATTGAAGGGTGCTGAGAAGTGGCGACCGTTCAGCGGTGGCTGCCCGTCGACGCTGCCGCGCGGAGCCGCGAGGCGTGTGGGGAGCGACCGCCTCACGACCTGGTGGCCGCTTGCTGGCTTAGGGCTCGAAGAGAATCAACATGCTGATTTGATCTCTGCTGGGTGGGTGTTAGCGAGGAACGCGGTGAGGTCAGCAGGCGTGTGGAACCTGGCTGTCGACGGTGGAATGGTGTAACCATGCTCGGCCAGGAGGGGCTGGACTTGGTGAACGGCCCTGGTCAGGGGGTGCTGCCGTTGACTCCGAAGAGCTGGGCGAGCGGGTCTCGGGTGCCGATCCTGCGGAGGTAGGGCACGGTGGCCAGGACTCCGTCGCCGGTGGTCAGCCTGTCCTTCGCCCCTGCGCCGCGAGCGCGGATGCGCTCACCTCCTCGTTGCTTTAGCCGTTCCTGCTCACGTAACTCAGCGGGTTTCGTGAGCAGTTGGTCGACGAGTCCGTCCAGTGCCGGTTCAGGCATGCCGGTCAGCTCCGGGTTGCGCAGACACCCGGTGCGGGGCGACAGGTGTGGGCCAGCTGATCGCGGGCTCCTGGCTGAACCGGCTGCGCTGGTGGTTTCGGGAGGCTGAGGGTGGAGGGTGTGGTTTCAGTCGCCGTGGAAACGGTGCCGGTCCATCGGCAGGGCGCCGATGTCGCTGTCGGTGACCTTGATGCCGGTGTCGTAGGTGCCCGGGTCGCGTTCGGCGTGGACCTTCAGCCCGGTGCGGGTGGTGGCCGCGATGCTGTTCACGATGACGTCGTGGCTGGTCAGCGGTCGGCCTCGCCAGTTCATGGAGATGTGGGAGAACAGCCGGTGCTCGATCTTGTTCTATTTCGAAGTGCCCGGCGGCATGGCAGACCGTGATGTCCAGGCCCGTCTCGGTGGCCAGTGCTGCGAGTTCAGTCTTCCAGGCACGGGTGCGGTAGCCGTTGGAGCAGTCTGCGTCCGCGGTGATCATCAGACGGGTGGCGGCCGGGTAGTCGTGCCGACCGCGGGCGTGCCACCAACGGCGGATGGAGGCGACAGCGAACGCGGCGGTGTCGTGATCGGTGCCGACACTGACCCAGCCGGTATTCGCGGCGATGTCGTAGATCCCGTACGGGATCGCCTTGCCCGGTCCCCGACGGCCCAGGAAATCGTGCGCACCGGCCAAGCGCTGACGTTCCACTGCTCCATCAGCTCCACGACTTCCTTGAACGTGGGAGCCGCGCGCCGAGGCAGCGCGGGCGACCGACCCACCGGCTTAGACCACACGACGTACAGGCGCCGCAACGAAGTCGAGCGAACCATCAATGCCCTCATGCCCTCAAGGGCCACAGGGCCGTAGCCACACGCTTTGACAAGCGAGCGTGTATCTTCCATGGCACCGTCACTGTTGCTGCCGTGCGCCTCTGGCTCCGCTCGTGACTCGCTGAACAACCCGTCCAACGGCCGGGCGACGCAGTCACCGCCCCAGCACAGCACCGCCGTTGCTGTTGAGGAACTCGCCTGTGATGTAGCCGGCTTCGGGGGAGGCCAGGAAGGCGACGGCCGCGGCGATGTCCTCAGGCTCTCCCACTCTGCCGACCAGGGTCTGGTCCCGGCGCCTGGCAAGTTCCTCCTCGTCGGCGGGTGTGCCGAAGAAATCGGTGCCGGCGACGAACCCGGGCATCACGACATTGGCCGTCGCACCATGCGGCCCCAGCTGCTGCGCGAGCGTATGGTTCCACGCCAACAGGGCGGCCTTGGCGGCTCCGTAGGCTCCGTTGCCCCGCAGGGCGGCAACGGAGCCGATGGTCACCACCCGGCCGCCAGGCTGTGCCAGACGCGGCAGCAATGCCTCGGTGAGCAGTACCGCCGACAGGACGTTGCTGTCGAAGACCCGCCGCCACCGCTCGGCAACCTCCTTCAGGCTCCCGTCCTGCGCGGGCCCGCCCTGGCCACCCGCGTTGTTCACCAGCACATTGACGTCCGCCGGAAGGTCGTCCAGCGCCCGCTCGACCTCCTCCGGCACCGACAGGTCTACCGCAACGGCCCGCACGGGGTGAGCACTCTCGATCTCCCGCGCTGCCGCACGCAGGACCTCGGCCCGCCGCCCCAGAATAGTGACCTTGTCGCCCTGCCGAGCGAACCGCCCGGCGATGGCCCGGCCGATGCCGGTGCCGCCACCGCTGACCACTACGACACGTCCCGCCCCATCCATCAGCCCCTCCACACTCCTTCTCCGACGCCCCTGCCACCAAGATCCCCACCTTGTCACGGACACCCGTCGGTCTCGGCCCGGAATGCGAAGTACCGCAGTGACCTCCGACACCGCCCCTGGCTCGATGGCGCACACGGACACCTTGAGCAGACGCTGCATCGTGCGACGCCGGTCGTCGTTGATGTGCTCAAACGCTTCCCGGCGGCGCCGAGGGGCGGCGGACGGGTTGGTGAGTTGATCCGCATGCTGGACGCTGATCTTCGTTCGCTCACCCTCGCTGAGTAACTGGCCCTGACAAAGGTGTTGGACGTGGCGGTGGGTGATCAGGCAGACGGCGAGGCCGAGGAAAGCTTCGTGGATGTCGTCGCGTCGTTCCCAGCGGATCCGCGGGCGGCGGAAGCCGTCCAGCCAGGAGATGGTGCGCTTGACGACCCACCGGATGGTGCCCAGGCCGGTGCCGTGCGGCTGGCCCCGCTCGGCGATCACCGGCCGGATCCCGCGTTTCCGCAGAAGTCGGCGGTATGTGTCGTGGCCGTAGCCGCGGTCGGCAGACAGCATGTGGGGGCGCCTGCGTGGCCGGCCGACAGGACCGGCAACGCGGGGATCTTGTCCAGCAGCGGCAGCAGTTGTGTGATGTCGTTGCGGTTTCGGCCGGTCAGCGACACCGCGCGCGGGGTGCCCTGGCCGTCGGTGGTGATGTGGTGCTTGCTGCCCGGGTGTGCGCGGTCGGCCGGACTGGGTCCGCTTTGGGGCCCCTGCGAGCGGCCTTGAGGCGGCGGGGGGGGGAGTCGATCACCGCCCGGGACCAGTCGAGCTGGTTCTTCGACCGCAGCGTGTTCAGCAGCAGCTTGTGGAGCTCGTCCCCGACGCCGGCTTCGTTCCAGGCCGCCAGGCGACGCCAGTACGTCATGCCCGAGCCGAAGCCGAGCTCCTGAGGCAGGTACTCCCTCTGGATCCCGGTAGGCAGGACGAACAGGATCCCGCACAAAGCCTGCCGGTCAGGAACCCGCGGACGCCCTTTTCCACCTTCTTCGGCGGCGGCTCTGGCAGCAACGGCTCGATCAGCGACCACAGTTCGTCCGACACGATGCCCGGCCGCGACTGACGTTTCCCCACGAATCGTCTAGGCCGGGGCTCGGGCGCAGCCGGTCGGGCATGTCCACGGTGCACCACGTCAACAGGACTCCGTTACGTAAGTCCACCGCCTCGGCGTCACCGCTCCAGTGCCGGGAGTAGACGCTGAGGGCTGCCGTCAGGCCTTCTGCGCTCGTCGCTTCCTGCGAACGGCGTCAGGTCCGTGGGTTCCAGGCTTGGCGTCTCTTCTGCCGGCTCGCGCCGCAGTGTCGCCTCCAGGCTGGCATCGTCCCGTGACCGTTTGCCTCCCACGAGTGCCAGGACCCAGGACTGCCAGATGCCCTCGCGTCATCTCGGCGATGAAGGAGGTACGGGCCGGTTCCGTTGACTTTACCGACCATGGACGGCCGGGTCGGCTCTGAGCTGGGGCGCTGTGTTGCCCATCCATACGTGACGCGGTGGGCTGCCAGTGAGGGCGGATTCGGGATCTTCAGTGTGGCCTCCTGGTGAAGTCGGCCCGGGGCGCGGAACCGGTCTTTCGACCGGTGCGTTTCCCCGGAGCCGCTTGCCGGACCGGGGATACGACTTGGCACCAGTGAAGGGTGACGACTTGCAGATTCGTGTCAGCCAAGGACAACCATTGGTGCTTTGTCGTTTCGTACTGATAGGTCTCGCTAGGATCTCCTGATGATGGACGTGATGATGGGGAACGAGATGATCGCCATCCCGCCGGGGCAGGTGACGCTGTCGGACCGGCGGACGCAGCGCAGTTGGTCGGTCGGGCTTGCGCCCTACGAGCTCGCGGCATGGCCGGTTACCCAGGGGTTGTACGCACAGATCACAGGCCGGAAGCCGAGTACCACCCGTGGGGACCAGCTGCCCGTCGAGGGCGTCGCCTGGTGGGACGCGGTGAAATTCTGCAACGCCCTCTCCCAGTGCGCCGGCCTCACGCCCGCGTACCACTTCCGTGCCGAGGCCGACGACGTAGAGTGGGACGCGTCCGCCGACGGGTTCCGGTTGCCGACCGAAGCCGAGTGGGAGCACGCCTGCCGTGCCGGTACTGCAGGACCGCGTTACGGGGAGCTCGACGAGATCGGCTGGTACCGCGGTAACTCGCACGAGCGCATCCACGAGGTGGGCGGCAAGCGCCCCAACTCGTGGGGGCTCTACGACATGCTCGGCAACGTCTGGGACTGGTGCTGGGATGTCTACGACGCCGAGGTCTATGGCGCCTACCGGGTGCTGCGTGGCGGTGGCTGGTTCGATGAGCACTGGAGTTGCCGGGCCTCCGCGCGGCGCCGCAGCCACCCGACTTTCCAGGTCGACGACGTGGGGTTCCGCGTCGCGCGTTCCGTCGTGAGCTGATTCACGTCGTGTGCAGCTCGGCGCGCGCGGGGTTGGTCGGGCGTTAGCGTGATCCTCATGACGGATGAAGACGAGGCGCTGACTGGCGGCATGGCGAACGCGGGGGCGGTTTTCCGCCGGGGGGAGTTGGTGGAGCGACCGGCACCGCGCAACGCGCGCGACCTGCATGCCTATCTCCTTGTGCTGAAGGAGCACGGCTTCGACGCGGCGCCGGTCCCTGTCGGTCTCACTGCGGATGGCCGTGAGCAGCTGACTTTCATTCCTGGTGACGTGGCTCTGCCGCCGTTGCCGGACTGGGCGATGACAAGTTCCGCCCTCGAATCGGTGGGGAGTTTGCTGCGGCGTCTGCATGAGACCAGCGCGGTCGTCGCGGTCGACACCGGTGCCGAGTGGCCCCCGGACCTTGCCGACCCGGAGGGAGGAACGATGTTGTGCCACAACGATTTGTGCCCGGAGAACGTCGTCTTTCGTGACGGTCGTGCCGCAGCCGTGATCGATTTCGACTTGGCGGCCCCGGGCCGTGCCCTCTGGGACGTCGCCATGACTGCCCGCTATTGGGTGCCCATGCTCGATCCCGGGTCTGCGGCCGCTCTCTATCCCCCTGGACTGGATGCGCCCGCACGGCTGCGGATGCTTGCCGACAGCTACGGCCTCTCGGCGGGGGATCGCGCCGAGTTGCCCGGCGTCATCGAGCAGGCCACGGAGGTCTGCCGGGCCTTCGTCGCCCGCCGTGCGGCTGGCGGAGATCCTGTCTATCTCCAGGCGCTGGCCGAGCATGGTGGATGGGAACGCTGGGACCGCATGCAGAGCTGGCTGGTGGACCACCGCAAGACGTTCACGGCTGCCCTGCTGGACTGACCGGCCCGGACGTTCGTGGACAGACTCACCGGGCGTTCTTGGTGCCGCGTTCGTCCTCGGTGGCCCATGAGAGACGCCCCTGTCGCAGTCGCCGAGGAACACTGCCAGTTGCCTCATGACCGACGCGAGGGAGTAGTTGTCTGGTGGTCGAGAGCGACTGCGGTGGAATCGGGGGCGGGGTGCACGAGGGGTCCTGTTCCAGGGCCTTCTGCTGCTCGGCTACAGCATTAATCCTGCCCTCCAGGGCTGACTCGCTCTTGGTGATCCAGACGCGGCGTAGTCGATGTTGGGCTGCCGTCTGGTGTCGGCGTAGACCTGGGCGCGGACGCCGGACTCGCCAGGGACGTGTGATGTGTGGGTGGTGCCGGAGGTCGCCTACTGCTGTTGACGCTGTTCCATCACGGCTGGGACGGTTTTCTCGTCGCCGCCCGTGACGTCCACGACGACCAGGCCTGGCCCCGAGATGTGCACCTCCTCGATCGGCATGCTCCCTAGGACGGCTCCGTTCGGCTGCGGGGTTGTCTGGCCGGGACAGATACATCCGTGCGAGGGAACACATCGCAATGACGTGCCCGGTCCGGTCGCGCGGACTGGGACGGGGCCGTAGACAGGGAAGGGGCAGCCGCGTCCGCTGGCAGGCTGGCCCGGTCTGCTCCCTTGGGGGGAGCCGTGACAGCTCCGAGCGTCACGGCGGCCTGCCCAGAGCAGGTCCTCACGGTGCAGTGGCTGCGAAGAGGCAGGCGCGGCCGATTCCTCGTAGCCAAGTCGCCGCGATGTGCACACGTCCGATGCAAAGGTGGCGCTATGCGCTGGGCGCAGGCCGCGACAAGCGGCAGACGGTCGTTCCAGTCCAGGCGCGCTGGCTGTCGTTTCCCAGACGACCGAGGGGCTGAGGGACTCACACCATGACGACACCGCTGTCCCGCATGCGAGCACTTGACCAATTTCATGCAACCCGCAGGTGCCGCCTGGCCCCTACGACGTCGTCACATGTGTCGCCACCATCCACCACATGCCGTTCAGTGAGGCCCTCACCTGCTTGCGCCAGCACCTGGCGTCCGGCGGAATCCTGGTCGTCGTTGACGTCTACCGCCCGCGGTCTCGGAGCGATTACCTGATCGATGCGGTGGCCATTCCGGTGAACGTCGCCATGGCCTGGATCAAGAACAAGGACGGCCGGCTGGCCGGAGTCGTCTCCCAGGCGGCCCTCCTGTGCTAGGAGGAGTTCCCTCAGGACGGTCCGGGTCTGATTGAGCAGGCGGGAGCCGCTCGGAGAGACCCGCAAGGCCGTCGCGACACGGGCTGGTCTGATCACGGCGTCGGAGCCGTCCTCTCCTGGTCCTGGCGAGCCGCACCGACGCCTACGGGACTGCCCTGAACGCACCGGATGCCCGGCGGTTCGATGGTGCTGTCGGTATCCAGTTGGTGCCACTCACCGCTTGCCCGGCTGCCGACAACCTGCGCAGCGGTCTTCCCCATGCCGAACGATGGGATGCGGTGGTCGCCCGTCTGGGCAGCGACCCCCCCTCGGTCATACGTTGAGTACGCCGCTGGGGCTGTTCCTCGCGCGCGCCATCAGAGGCACGGAGCGTGTTGTGCCAGGCAAACAGAAAGCACTTGTCATCCCGGAATGGCACGCCCGGGCCCTGGATCTGGCATGCCCTCCTCGCATAGATGGCCGGTCCAACTTGTGCAGCGGCTTCGGGAACAGCGAGTGGATCTGCCCGTGTCCCTCGGTGCTGGTGTCCTGAAGCGCCGGGGACATGGCCAGCCTGTGGTTTCTTGTGACCGAGCTCAGCGAGTGCCTGAGGAGGGGAAGGCCGCAGAGGTGGCCCGCAAGGGACCTGCTCTGCAGATCTTCCTCTGGTCCGCACGGTAATCCACACGAAACCCCCTGGCTTGAGCGGACGAGTTAGTTGGTTTTCTTCCATGTTTTGCAGCCGCTGGTGCGGAAGGCTTTGTCTGTGGCTGCGATGGTGACGGTTTCTGCTCCCTTGGATGCGTCGCCGCTGATGATGTCTTTGCCTTCGCCGCCGGTCCCGCTCAGCCGTGCCCAGGCGCAGTAGATGATGGGGTCGCCCTGAGGGCCTTCGCTGCGGTACGTGCCGGGTTTGATATCGCGTCCGACGAGGAAGACGCCATCGCCGGGAATCTGTTCCGCGTCGGCCGGGCCGGCTTTTTCGGAGGGTGCCGTGGTGGCCGGTGAGGGCGGTACGGCGGTTTGGGCGGGTGTGGGTGCCACCGTCGCGCTGGGGGAGGCGTCCCCGCCAGGGGCCGGGTGCCCTGCCGAAGCGGCAAGCGCTCCGATCAGCAGCCCCACCGCGGCCGCGGCCGTATGCGTCAGCCACGGCCGGATCCGCCGGCCCGTGGGCTGCTTGTCCGTGCTGCCGGGCGGCTGCATCGGGCCATGCGGTGGCCCTTGAGGCACTCGCCACTCCATTCCGACAGGGTGAACCCGGCATGCCATCCGCGCACGCCAACACGCCGCATGACCCCACCGCCAATCCACCGTTGGCTGCGTACGCACCCAGGGGTCGAGGTCGTCTGCCGTGATGGCTGCCTCACCTATCGGCAGGGCATCGCGGGCGCAGCCCCCGCTGTGGTGCAGGTCAGCGAACCCTTTCCATCTCTGGCAGCGCCTCTCCCGCCGCGTCCAGGAGGGCCTGGCTTTCGTGGGTTGCCCGGAGGCCGGTTATGGCGTGGCCTGGCCACCCGCTACGACAAGACCGCCACCGTCTACCTCGCCGGACTCCACCTGGCAGCCATCTTCATCTGGTCAGCAAGGTGATCCAAAGAAACGGCCTGGCTCTCGGGTGCGGGCGCTCCACCGTGACGGCGCCTCCTGCTGGCCCGTGTCGGTCTCGGCGACTGAGGGCTGCCCACCGGCGCCTGCTTGAGCCGTCAGTCGGCGGTGACTCCCCAGTAGCCGATCTGGGCGGGCTGGCCGTCGAGGTAGAGCACCGTGCAGTTCCCGCAGCCACGTGCGGGGAAGCGCAGCGCCTCGCTGTCCAGAGCGTCGGCCCACTGCACAGAGGTGGGCTGGCCGGTGGGCGCCCACGCCCGCACTTCACGGTCGGTCAACGGCCGCACGAAAGGCCCTTTGCTGGCCTCGGTTGGCTCGACGACGTCGACGAGGTCCAGGACCGTTCCGGTGCCCCCGGCGAAGATGTACTCCTGCCAGCCCTCGTCGTCCCACAGCTGGTCCATGGTCCGCCCCGGGAAACCGTGATCGTCCTTGACCAATTCCTGCTCCTGGGCCTGGCGGAACGCCGCGCCCAGATCCTGCTGGTACGGGCCCGTCTGCCACCAGAAACTGCCACCCACGCGGAGCCCCCCCTTTTTCGGCCTGTGCGAACAAAGGGGGAGCCTAGAGGAGGGTACTGACAGCCAGCCGTCCGGGACTGGCGTGGCACGAGCGTGGAGTTACGGAGCAGGGGCGGCCCTGGGGGCAGATGGCGTCGTCGGCGATCCGGGCCAGGCGCAGCGCCCCATTGAGGCTTGTCCGGTCGGCGAGGTCGGGACACATGCGGTGTGACCAGGCTTCAGGGCCGATGCCGGGCGAGGTGCTGCTGCAGCTGCTGGGACTCAGCCCTATACCCTCCTCCGCACCGCCCTCTTGCCGTCCCGGCAGCTCCGCCTCGCCCGAAACCTCGCCGCCGGCCTGCGAGGCCCTGGGAAGCCCATCCCGGCATCGTGAGCGGTCAGGCACAGGCAGCCGCGAATCGGCTGCGACGTCTGCGCGGCGCCGATGAGGCAGTGGCAGCGGGTTCGGGGCAGCGGGCTTACGTCCTGTACTGGAGGTGTCGTTGCGTGGTGGGTCAGGGGAGGGGGTGAGGAGGTCGGGTGTGCCGTCGATCGCGGGTCCGCAGCCGGGGGGAAGGTGGAAGGCGAGGAGGCGGACAGCTTCTTCGGCGGTGTCGGCTTCGCCGACCTCGTTCCTTTTGTGGAGCTGGAGTACGCGAAATCGGTTGCCGACGTGAGGGAACACGGAGGGCAAGTCCTGGGACCAGGGGAAGCGGGTGCACCGGCTGAACTGCAGGGAGCCGTGGCTGACGAGAGGGAACAGCTGACGCAACGAGGGGGTGGCGTAGGCCGCTTCCACGAGGGCCTTGTCGATGATGTTCTCGTTGAGGGCGCGTACCTGCTCCCACTGGGCGGCTACCGGGTCGGGGTATGTCGCTGCCGGTCATGCCGGCACCCTAGCCGAGGTAATCCGCGATGGGACGACGTGACGGCGTCTTCCGTCCGCGTCTACCGGGTGCGTACTCGCTACGTCACCCCCGGGGGCAGTGGACTGTTGCCGGGGGAAGGTCGATTCCGTCCGCCCTGCCCTGACCGGGCTGGGGCTGGGTCACGGCTTCGATTATCTGGGCCCGTACCCCTCAACGAGGGAGTCTTTAAAGGACCCGCACGGATCCTGGCTACAAGATCCAGATTGTTCACGGCGTCCACGTCGGCAAGTGCTCGAACATCGAGCACAGGGACGTCGACGAGCGTGCGTTCTGGAAGGTGGCGGCGCGCGGCTGCGAGCACACACCCACCGTGTGGAGCTCGACCTTCCACGACACGGGTGGGCCGGCGCAGCGGCCACATCCTGCGGGGCTATAAGGCCCTTCCCCACTCCGAGCCGAAAGGCGTCATGGTCTTCTATGGGGTGCGCGACCTGCTTGGCGGTGCCAGCAACGGCGAGGTCCACGTCAATGCCGAACCCAGGGACCACCACGGACAGTGGTTCCACTACCGGCCCCGGGGCATGGCGACCTGACACGCTCACGCCGTGGCCGTCACCGGCCCCTATGGATGGACCTGCATCGGAGGCCCTGAGCGATGCCCCGTCGGGTCCGTGCCGAGCCCGCGGCGCACTTCTCGGCAGTGGCTGAAGCGTAGAACTGGGAGCGTCACCGCCTGTGCGGAGGCGTCCCCGCCGTGGCCAGGTAAAGGCTTCCAGACCGCGCGCCCTATTTATGAGTTTATGTCCGTCTTACGGGTAGGTGGGAGTCAACCACTCCTTCTCTGGAGGTCATCATGACGTCAACCCACCGCACGCCCATCGAGGAGCACCCTGACCTGATGGAGCTGCGTGCCCGGCACGACCGCGCGGCCGCCACCCCGCGTGCTCAGATGGTCGAGGCCCTGGCTCTGCTCACCGGCCTCTTCCTCGCCGCTTCCCCGTGGATCGTCGGCTTCAACGGCTTCACCACCCTCGCCGTCACCAACCTCATCGCAGGTATCGCCTACATGCTTCTCCTGGGAGGGCTGGGCAACTCCTACGAGCGCACCCATTCGATGGCCTGGGCGGCGGCCGTCATAGGAATCTGGACCTGCGTGGCCCCGTGGGTTGTCGCGGGCGACGTGGCGCATACCCGCTCGATCACCAGCAACCTCATCACCGGCGCCCTCGCCACCCTCCTCGCCCTAGCGGCCGCGTCCGCCGCCCGCGACAACGCCAGCCGCCGCGGTTCCGGCACACACCGTCCCATGCCCGGAACCTGACAGGGGCCGGAAACCGGCACACCCCGTTGCCGCCCCGGCCTGGGGCGGCAGTCCTACGGGCCCGTGCTGCCGTCGACCCCGGGTGGCGGTTGCTCGAGCCCTCGGACCAAACGCTCCGAAGAGGGCTCGATCATCCTCATGCTGAACAAGGCGTTCAGCAAAGCGCGCTTTTCCCGGATGAACCTGTGCTAGGCGGTGCCTGAACAGCACAGGTTCAAGGGGATGAGCGGGTGACGGAGGTGGACGTATCCTGCGGATCATGACTGCGGTATACGTGCTGGACGGAACACGGATTCGAACGTTGGACACCTTCTGGCAGGTCATCATGGACGCCTTCGACGCTCCCGGGCGCCAGTACTTCGGCAGGAACTTCGATGCCCTTGCTGACTGCCTCAGCGGCGGCCCCGGGCACCCCGACGTCGACGAGTACGTCGTTGAATGGCGCGACCACGAGGTGTCGCGTGACCAGCTCGGATACTCCGAGACGGTGCACCAGCTGGAACTTCTTCAGGCCCGGTGCCACCCGTCCAACCGAGCCATCCTCGCGGCGCGACTGGATGCGGCCCGCGACCAGCGCGGACCGACCGTCTTCGACCAACTGGTCGAGATCTTCGAGAACCGCGCCCCCGGCGTGCTGCAGCTGCGCTAGTGCCGCATCAAGCAACCTTTGCCCTGTCGGACGGTGTGTAAGCGCTGATCGTCGGCACGGAGTTTTTGTCGGAGGGTGAGCGGTGTGGGCGCCGCCCGGCCTTTCGGGCCAGGCGGCGCCCACAAATCCCGGTCGTCGCTAGGAGGTCTCCCTCGTCACCCGGGTAAGGACCGCTTGGCGCAGGCTGGTGGGGTCCACCTCCAGGGCGGCCAGTACTTCGAAGCCGTGGCCTTGTCCCGTTGCCAGCAAGCCGAGCAGGATGTGCCCGGTGCCGAACTTCTCGTGTCCCAGTGCGCGGGCCTCGTGCAGGGTGTGTTCGAGGGCCTTCTTGGCGTCCGGGGTGTAGGCGGGCCTTGGGTACTGGAAGGCGCCGGGGCCGAAGGTGTCATCTGCCCGGCGCTGGATCTCCTCGATGTCGATGCCGATGGACGACAGGGCGTCTCTGGCGGGCTGTCCGCCGGCGGCGACGATTCCGGCGGCTTTCAGGATCCGTACGGTCTCTGCCCTGGCCCGCGTCAGCTCGACACCCTGCTCGCGCAGCACGTCCCCGGCCGTGCTCTGGTCGGTGCCGATCAGGCCGAGCAGGATGTGCTCGGTACCGATGAAGTCATGTCCCAGGGCGATCGCCTCGTCCTGGGACAGCACCACAGCGCGCCTGGCGCGGTCGGTGAAGAACTCGAACACCTCTACTCCTCCTTGCCTGTGGCCTTGCGCCTGCTTGCATGCTTCTCGTGCACTGTCTGTCTGCTGACGTTCAGCGACGTGGCGATGCTCTGCCATGACCAGCCCTGGTCGCGTGCGTTGTCGACGTGGACCCGCTCGAGTTCTTCCAGGAGACGGCGCAGAGCGACGACGGCCTGCAGTCCCACGGCGGGGTCCTTGTTGGTGACCTGTCCGGCCAGCGAGGCCGGTGTGTCCTCAGCTCCCATGAGTGTCAGGATTCCCTGACGAGAGGGAGATGTCAAGAAAGCCTGACAAGAGCTGGCTGGACCACTCACTGCCCCCATCCGCGGCGAGGACGCCTGGAGCTTCGGAGCGGTCGATGGCTGCAAACCTGCGCCGTTGGCAGAACGCGTACGCGTGCGCGAGATCGATGACGACGAGGGCCGGCGGTTGCTGCGGACTATCCGACGAGGTACGGGGTCGGTGGTGACCTGGCGCCGGGCTCAGACGGTGCTGCTGTCCGCGCAGGGCATGCCGGTGGCGAAGATCGCGGAGGTCACCTTCTCCAGCAGTGACCGGGTCCGGGACGTGACCCACAATTCCCACACCTACGGCTTCGACTCGCTCTGCCCGAAGTGCAAGGGCGGACGGCCCAGGACCTTCACGCTGCCCGGGCGCCGTGAGATCAAGAAGATCGCCAAGTCCAAGCCGGCGGAGCACAACCTGCCGTTTCGACCTGGAGCCTGGTCAAGCTGGCCGACTTCCTGGTCGCCGAGGGGGTGGTCGACGACATCAGCTCTGTACCAGGCTGTGAGCGCGGCTCCGACGCCGGGCGGGAATCGGAGCCGCGGACGGCACCGCCTTGCGGGGGCCCAGCGGGTGCACGCGTCGTTTGTCTAACGCTTGTCACCGCGTAAGGGCACGGTTCTGACGACAGACCAACCCCGCCTCCTCGCTCCCTTGCCTGCTCCCCGCACCGTGTCGCTGGCGACGCATCCCCTCTTCAGCCGTGGCCTCGGGCACCGCAGTAGGGCCGTGTGGGTGGCCTTCGGCATCCGCATTCCGAAGGGGCTGGGTGCGTGTGGTCTGTCCCACGCAAGGGTGGCAAACCCGCTGGCGGACCGCTGGCGGGACCTCTCCTGGGAAGGAGTGTGGCCATGGTCGGCATTCCGGCCGAGTCAGGTCCCGAGGGAAGGAAGACACCTGTGTCGCAGGTCGAAGAGTCTATTGAGGTCGATGTCCCCGTCAGTACCGCTTACAACCAGTGGACCCAGTTCGAGTCGTTCCCCGAGTTCATGGAGGGGGTCGAACGTATTGAACAGCGTACTGACACGCTGACGCACTGGGTGACGAAGATCGCGGGCGTGGAGCGGGAGTTCGACGCGGAGATCACCGAGCAGATCCCGGACACCAAGGTCGCCTGGGTCACGGTGGGCGGGCAGACCGAGCAGTCCGGGCTCGTCACCTTCCGCCCGATTGACGCCGCACACACGCAGGTCACCCTGCGCATGGACTTCGACCCAGAGGGGATGGCCGAGAGTGTCGGCGACAAGTTCGGCTTCGTCGACCGGCAGGTCAAGGGCGACCTGAAGCGGTTCAAGCACTTCATCGAAGAGCGAGGCACTGAGACCGGCTCCTGGCGCGGCCAGGTCTGACCCCGGCTGAGCGGCCGCCGCCCAGGACATTGCAGGCCGTTGTCTCATCAGTAGCTCAGGGGGACCGCCCTTCGGCGCAACGACGCGAATCCGGCCTGCCTCCGTCCGCGGCGCGCCGTGCTGCGAGCGCCGTGACGCGCTGGTGGCAGGTCCTCTGTTGGGGTGGCGTGCAGGGGCGTACGGTGGGGTTCAGCCGTTGGCGTCCACCGCACTGCCGCGCCCCTTCCCCGGGGGGAAGGGGCGCCTTTGGGTGTGGTCCAACCGCGCGGCCCTGGATGAAGGGCCGCGCGCTTCCTTCCCGGCGCGCCTGACGGAAGGGAAGCGGCTGCTCCCTTCCATCCGGGACGGCCCCACATGGTGAACCCTTTAGGCCGACGCACCTTCCGCTGTCTACTGCCGGGGCCCGGCCTCCTGGCCGCCGCCCGCACGGTGCCCGACTGTCCCTCAGCTCCCGTCGTGCGGACTACCGCGGCCCGGGCGCAGCAGACCGTGCTGGTGCGTGTGACCGGCGACATCGACCTCGAGACCGCCCCGGTCCTGGACTACGCGCTGCTGTGTGTCCGGACGCAGCGGATCGTGGTGGATCTTTCGGGTTGCGGTTTCGCCGACTGTGCCTTGTTGTCCGTCCTGCTGCGGGCCCGCCGCCGCGGCGAGCTGGTCCTGGCCGGATCCCTGCCGATAGGGATTCAGCGGCTGTTTGAACTCACGGGCACCCTGGGCGCCTTCACCATCACGTCCGATGCAGGCGACATGGTGGGCGAAGGTGCGTTCGGGGCCGCCTGATCCTAGCGGTACGCGCCGCGGGCGCCGGATGGTTGCCCACCACCTCGGGCTGGTCGGAAAATCGGTAGCAGGTCCGGCCACCCCATGGCCAAGATCGCGGCATGGCCAACTTCCTGGAGACCGACCGGCTCGTCCTGCGCGCGTTCACCGCAGCCGACACCGCCCACCTGCTCGCCCTGGACAACGATCCCGAGGTCATGCGCTTCATCAACGGCGGCCGCCCCACCAGCCGCCAGGCGATCGAAACGCAGACCCTGCCGCGACTCCTGCACGACTACCCGTGCTGGCAGACCCGCGGCTACTGGGCCGCGCAGGAGAAGACCACCGGCACCTTCCTGGGCTGGTTCGAGTTCCGGCCGTTGGAGGAGCACAGCACCGCCGTGGTCGAACTCGGCTACCGGCTGAACCGAGCGGCATGGGGACGCGGTTACGCCACCGAGGGCTCCCGGGCCCTGATCCACAGGGGGTTCACGGACATGGAGGTCGAACGGGTCACGGCGAACACGATGGCCGTCAACACCCGTTCCCGTCGCGTCATGGAAAAATCCGGTCTGTCCCTCGTCCGGAACTTCACCGGGGACTGGCCGGAGCCGATCGAAGGCTCCGAGCACGGTGAAGTCGAGTACGAACTCACCCGCGCCGAGTGGGAACAGGCACCATAGACGCCAACAGCCCGGCGAATCTGGCGGAGCCGACGGACCGCGACGACCTGCCGTCGCTCCCCGACCGGGCCGGTTCAGCTTCCGTCAGGGTGCGCGGAGGGGCACGGGGCTGAGTCGCAGTGCCAGGTCATTGTTGACGGTGAAGTAGGGACGCAGACGGGTGCTGATACCTGTTTGGGGGTGGGGGGTGTCGGTCGCCGTATACACGTCCGTGCGCTTGCGATCGATGAGATCGCCGAGGATACGGGCGACCCGGACGGGCTGAGACCCTGGGGACAGCCGGAGCCAGAGGTCCCAGACCTCAGGCTGTCCGTCGCTGGCGTGCAGTGCCTGAGAGTGTGCGACGGTGAAGTGGAATACGCCCTCTTCGGACACCGTTAGGTCAGCCTCGAAGGCGGCGGACGGGCGTCTGCGCGGGACCGCTAGCAAGCGGGGGTGATCGCCGTGTTGGGGTTCTGTACCGTGCAACGTGCCCATGACAGAGAACGACGTGGCATCGACGTTCACTTTGCGGGCCTCGGCATGCATCGGGCGCCGCCACGTTCGCACACTCAGGTTGCCCTTGACGGTCGTGTACGGGATCCACCAGCTGAAGGGGACACTCGGCAAGGGTTCCAGCGTCAGAAGGCAGCGCTGGTCAACTGCCTCTGAGGCCACCCGGCGGCGGACGCCGTCATCGGACCGGTGCACGTGGAAGTCCCACCGGCCCTCGGCGAGTTGGTCACCTCGGTGCAGGGTCGCCGTCCAGGTGTCCGCGCCAGGGCCTGGTCGGCGGAGGGGAAGGCTGATGACGTCGTCTGTCCGGCCCTCGCTCTTGCGCAGGGCCGCGGTGAGCGTGAAGGCGCTGCCTTTCATGCCTGCACGGTCGAGCCGGATCACGAGATCCCCCGCGGCATCGACGTGGCAACGGGCCTTCGGGTGTAGCGGGGGCCGCGGGCCGGGGGCCCCGCCTTTTGTTCGGCCGGCTGATGAGGGTGTGGAACGCAGTGCCCGGTGTGCGGATGTCCGGACACGCTGGATACCGGCTGCCATGCGGTGGGTGCGGGAGCGAGGCGCGGGGGGCGACATCACATGGAGATCAGCGATGAGGCTTTCGTAGAGCTGGGCGATGTTCACAGGCTCATACCGCTGGACGTTGCGGCGAGCCGCGTTTCCCATGGCCCGGCGCAGATCCGCGTCAGCGATGAGTGTCATGAGGCCCTGGGCGACAGCGCCGCTGTTGCCGTTGGGGACCAGCAAACCGTCCTCTCCGTCCTGGATGATCTCCCGCGGCCCGTGGGGGCAGTCAGTGGCGACGACCGGAACTCCGCATTGCATGGCTTCCACGATCGTCATCCCGAATGACTCTTCTCGCGACGTGACGGCCGCGATGGATGCTTTGGCCCATTCGGTGGCGAGGGAAGCGTTCACCCCCATCAGGGAGATGTGGTCGCTGAGGCCGAGTTCTTCGATCCGGGCGCGCAGAGCGGCGTGCCCGGGTCCCCGTCCGTAGATCCTCAGTTTCCAGTGCGGATGCGTGGCCGCCACGGTGGCGAAGGCGTCGATGAGGAGCCCGTACTGCTTCGCGGGGATGAGGCGGCCGCCGGCGATGATGAGTGGGGCGGTGCCGTCCGAGGGTTCGGTGAGCGCACGGGGTGACGCGTTGGGAAGGCACCTGATCGGGGTGGATAGGTGGGCGAGGTGCCTGCGATGGACAACAGCATCAGCCTCGGAGACCGTGGTGTGCGCGTCCAAAGCGGCGATGGCGGCGTCCTGGACAGCACGGATGCCGGCCTCATGGGTGCCGTAGGTCCGGTGTTCCTGTCCGATTTTCAGGTAGTGGCCGCGGCCGAACGCGGCCAGGTAGATCACTAGTCCCGGTCGGGTGGCCACGACGACATCGGCGTCGGTCCGGGCCAGGTATCGGGCGACCTTGCGGTCGGTGAGTCGGTCGAAGTGCGCGCCCTGTGCTTCGAGCGGCGGGACCAGCTGGCTGGGCTGACCCCGCAGTCTGCTGTCCCAAGGGGCGAGGCTCTGGCGTCGCTTGTCGATGAGCGGCAAGAGCGTGACGTGTCCGCTCAAAGGCAGGCGGAGTCTGTCCTCGGTTCGCCAGACGGTGACGATGTGGACGTCGTGCCGCTCAGCGAGGGCACTGGCGGCATTGAATGTGGCACGGATAGTACCGCCGATGCCGTAGGCGTTCTGCAGCAGAAAAGCGATCTTCATGACGTGGGAGCCCCATCCGGACAGTCGGGCAGATGCGGGGGACTCTCGCACCATCCGCATACGCCGCCCATCTACGCGCCCCAGACGTATGAGCGGTGGGCAACTGGCCGTGTCCGCGCCTGCACGGAACCGTTAATCGGACGTCCGCGCAGTTCGGGGTCTTACGGAGCGCCCGAAGTGAACGTTTTGCGTCCCCTTCTTCCCTGGTTCGCTCCCACTGTCCTGGTTGCCTCGTTCGGGGTACAGGTGGTGGCCGCGTTCCACACTCTGACGGGGTTGCTGGCCGCCTCGGCACTGACCGGCCTGGCCGCGGACATCGTGCTGCAGCGGTGGCAGCCGCGAGTGGTGGAGGCGCTGGAGCGGACGGGAGCCACTGTCGGTGTGCGGCAGATCATGCGCGACGGCATGCTCCTGTCGGCGCTGTGCGCCTGCGGTGCCCTCGAAGCCGCCTCAACAGCAGTGGTCGTAGGCGGTCTGCTGACCTTTTATGGGCTGTGTTTCACCAACCGGGCCGTGGCCCTCCTTGTACGACGGACCCGCACTCTGCCGGTCATCACGCGGAACATCGACACTTGCGCACTTCCACTGAGACCCGCTCCTGCGGCCTGGCTCCTGCACCAATGTGGCCTGCGGCTGCTGTTGTTCAGCGCCCCATCCACCCTGGGCATGCTCGCAGGCCTGCTCGGCGAGGCGGACGCGGCCCTCGTGGTCAGCGGCCTCGCTCTCTCGGCAGCGATGACGGGTGCCGCGGTAGGTGTCCTGCTCATCCACCTGCTCCCGTCCCGGCGCCCGCCCGACGCGCAGGAGACATGGGCCTGGCTGGACCGCTGGCTCGCCGCATACCGGCCCACCGCCGGAATGTACTTCTCGGGAGGACTCTCCTCCGCCTACCAGGCCGACATGTGGCTAGCGGCCCTCACAACGCTCCCAGACCGGCCGGTGATCATTCTCCGCGAGCGTTTCATGGTCGGTAAGTTGGCTCCGACGGGTCTTCCCATCGTGTGCATCCCCAAGGCCGCCGATCTCCTGCGCCTGGAGCATTCGACACTGCGGGTGCTGATCCACCCCTCCAATTCGGGCAAGACCTCGCACGTGCTGCGCATCCCCACGATCAAGCACGCATTCGTCAACCATGGCGAGAGCGACAAGCACTCCAGCTTCAACCCGTTCGCGAAGGCCTACGACCAGGTATGGGTAGCCGGTCCCGCCGCCCGCGAACGCTATGCGCGAGCCGCAGTCGGTGTCGAGGACAAGGACATCGTGGAAATCGGCCGACCTCAGCTCTCGGCGATCGCGCATCGCACCGGAGCAACCCCACACCGCGGCCTCCTTACCGTTCTTTACGCGCCCACCTGGGAAGGGTGGACGGGCCCGATGGGCGGGTCCTCTCTGGTCCGGGGCGGCGAGGAACTGATCAGCGCGTTGCTGTCGGATCCTGACGTGCGTCTGCTGTACCGGCCGCACCCTCTGACGGGCTCCGTCGACCCCCGCGCCAAAGAAACCGACCGAAAAATCCGCGCGCTGCTCAAGGAGGCGAACACCCGGCTGAGACACCAAGAGTTGCCCGACCGCACCGCGCTGCGAGACCTGGCGGCACGCACAACCGAGCTCGACGAACTCCGCTGCCCAGCAGCGAGCAAGGGCTACGACGACATCGAACGCATGCGGCTCCAGACCCCGCCCTCGCCCGGATACACCCAGGCCCTCGCAGCGGCCACTGCCGCCTGGGAGAAGGCATACTGGGCGGCATCACCCCGGCGCTGGCACCACCTCGTCGACGGCACACGCCCAAGCCTGTACGGCTGCTTCAACCTGTCCGATCTGCTGATCGCCGACGTGTCGAGCGTGGTTTGCGACTATCTCGCCAGCGGAAAGCCGTACGCGGTCATCAACAGCACCAGCCTCTCGGAAGAAGACTTCCGCGAGACGTATCCCACGGCGCGGGCCGCGACCATCCTGCCGCTCGGCGCGACCGGCGTGGCCGGCATGCTCGCCTGCCTGCGCAATCCCGGACGCGACGCGCTGCACACGGCTCGCGATGAGTTGAAGGCGTATCTTCTGGGACCGGTCGACGCCGCGACAAGGCAGTTCCAGCAGGCGGTGTCGGTCCTGGCGGCCGGGACCGTGCCGGGAACCCTCATGGTGCATTCCGTCGTGCCCACCCCATCCCGCAATGCTGCGCCCACCAGCGCCCAGCCGGCAGGAGCATGAAAAAAAAGGGCCCCTCGCACGCCCATCCATGTGCACTCACCACCGCATCGGAGGCGTGCGTCATACGCGGATACACATTGATGCTGTCAGTAGTCGTGAGTCTCGCCGCTCTCGCCTTCGCCTTGCCGGCACCGGGCCGCCATCCCACCGGCCCCGCGTGCCGAGGAACGACACTGGCCGGAGTGGCACACCAAGACGATGACCTGTTGTTCATCAATCCAGCGATCCAGGAAGACTTCAAAGCCGGCAAGTGCATCCGAGTCGTATACCTGACCGCGGGTGATGCGCAGTTGCCCTGGCCCGGCGGATACGCACTCCGCCGCGAGCTGGGGGTCCAACAGGCATACAGCTTCCTCGCCGGCGCGCCCATGAGCCCTCACGCGCCCAGCCACTGGAAGCCTTCTCCCATCCTGGTCGGCAAACGGGTACTGCACCGAGTCCGCCTGGACACCGGCGCGCAGAGGCCCGACATTCACCTGATCTTCCTCCGCCTGCCCGACGGCGGCTGGAGCAAGGCAGCATCCCAGCGAAATAATCTGCTGGCTTTGTTCCAGTCCAGAATCCACTCACTGCGTGCGACCGACGGATCCGCCAGCTACACAGAAACCGAACTGATCGAGACGCTCGCTGCTCTGATAAAGCGCTACCAGCCCAGCACGGTACGCACGCTGGACTTCGCCAACACCGAACTCAAATCATCACGCCAACCGTGGCATGACCACAACGACCATGCCGTCGCCGCCCGCTACTTCCGCATGACGGTCATGCGCGCGCAATCGAGACACGTAGCCCTGACACTAACGGGATATGCCGGGTACGGAAGCGTCACGCGTCCGCCGAACCTGGATTTGGCCCAAACCGACAACAAGACCGCCATCTTCAAGCACTACTACATCCATGACAACAGACAGGGCGACGAAAACTGCCCAGGGAATTACTGCGCACCCACCCGGAAAGTAGCCGCACAGTACGAACGCTGGCTCCGGCGGTACTACCCCCGCCCGCGCCCAGCACCAGGCCCTGGCGCCATCATGTCGTGGATCGGCTCCACAGCAACCAGTTTCACCCACCCCGACCTGTGCCTGACGCAGGACCACAACAGATTCCTCACTACCCCTTGCACCGGCTCCGCCAATCAACGATGGCGCCTGGCCAGACGCCTCCTGCAACCCGAAGACACCGGCGACAGCCGCTGCGCCGCCACCGAAGACAAGGCCGTCACCCTCCAACCCTGCACCCCCACATCGTCCCGATGGGCCATCACACCCCTGGGACAGCTGCGCACCACCACAGGCTGCCTCACCCAGGACGACCTGCTGCGGCCAAACCCTGAACTCCACCTGGCCGCCTGCACCCCAAGCGACCCCGGGCAGCGCTGGTTCACCCGCCTGCGCCACGCAACCGACTGCCCCTGGAGTACAACCCCATCCGCTCCCTAGCGGCGTACCTTTGCCGCCTCGGCGGCCTTCGTGTGGCGAAGGCCGCCGTGCGGGAGACGCTGTTGCAGGGCCTTTGCTCAGGAGTTCAGCACTGGGGGAGCGTGTTCTGTACGCGCCAGAAATCGGTGTCGCTGAGGTTGACCATGCTGACGTAGACGTTGCGGTGGCCGCTGTCGTCGTCGGTGCGCAGCCAGGCGCCGGAGATGTGCCCGTTGTTGGAGCTGCTCGCCTCGGGCTGTGGCGGCCAGGTCGATGAACCGCCTCCGTGCCCGGCCCCGCCAGATGACCTGAACGCGGCGGGCCGCCCGGCGGTGCTCTGCCGGCCCTCGCCGGGAGCCGCCAGGTGTTTACGTCCGGGTCCACCGAGTTAGCGATCAAGAGATCGCGTGTGGCAGCGCGTGGGGAAACCCCGCCCTTGACGGAAGGCATTGCCGATGACCAGGGAAAGCATTCCCTTCTATGCAGCACCGGACGTGCCGGCACTGAACTTCGATCCGTTCCTGGCCCACGCGCAGGCCCAGGCAGCCATCACCAGGATCCGTATGCCCTGCGGGGACGGGGAAGCGGAGTGCTGGCTGGTTACCGGCTACGAGGAGGTCCGCTCCGTCACAGCCGACCCGCGGTTCAGCAGGGACATCGTCGGCAAGCCCTTTCCCAGCATGAACCGGCATCTCGTCCCCCTCGACAAGGCGGTCAGTTTCGCCGATCCGCCCTACCACGCCCGCATTCGGGCCGTGGTCGCCCCCGCTTTCAGCCAGCCGCGCGTGGCCCGGCTGCGGGCCCGCACCCAGACCCTGGTCGAGCAGCTGCTGATGGAAATGGAAGCCGAGGGCGCTCCCGCCGACCTCGTGCGGCACGTCGTGTCCCCTCTCCCCCTCACCCTCACCGGTGAGATCCTGGGAATCCCCGAGAGCGACCGCGACCACATCCGCACCTGGGCCCAGACGCTGCTGACCCGCCCGGCCAACCCGCAGGACATCGCCCCGGCACGACAGGCCAGGCAAGACCTGCAGGACTACGTCCGCGCCCTGGCGGCCGACCGGCACCGCCACCCCCAATCCGACCTGATGACCACCATGACCCAGGCGGTCGACGCCGGACGCATCGACGACGACGAACTCATCGCCCTGGCCTGCCTGGTAGCGGTCAACGGCTGGCACGCCATGCGCAACATCCTGGCCAACATGGCCTATCTGCTCCTCACCCAGCCACACCTGATGACTCTGCTGCGCCAGCAGTACCGCCTGGCCCCCCAGGCCGTCGAAGAACTGCTGCGCTGGATCCCCCACAAGAACGGCATCGGCCAGCCCCGCATCGCCACCGAGGACATCGAAGTCGGCGGCGTCCTCATCCGCACCGGCGAGTATGTCTACGTCTCCTACGTCGCCGCCAACTGGGACGACCACGCCTACCACCAGCCCCAGCACATCGACCTCCACCGCCAGGGCCCACCCCACATGGCATTCGGCCACGGCCCCCACTTCTGCATGGGCCCCGCCCTCGCCCGGATGGAAGCCGAGATCCTCCTGACCACCCTCCCCGGACGCTTCCCCAGCCTTCGCCTGGCCATCCCCGCCGCACAGGTCCAATGGCAGACCAGCGCCCTCATCCGGGGCCCGGTCGCCCTCCCCGTCACCTGGTAGACCCGACAACGGACGACACCATGCAGCCCCCTCTCGCGAACCAACCACCCCGCGTCATCCCGTGGGGCGCAAGAGGGGGCTGGAGTCCTCCCCCGGACCGCCCCAGCCACTGGATCCGGAACCTCAGCCCGACCACGTCCGGCCCGCGCAAGCGCGGCACCGGCCTCACATCACCGCACCCGGCGCCCAACACCGCCACGCCACGTGCAGCGCAAAAACCGGACCCTTGCCGACCGCGTCTGTCAAGGACACAGACCGACAGGGCCCGGTGACACACAAGTTAGCGCCGCCCTGCGTGACATCACCCGCGGACTCCCACCCGCCCGAGCCTGATCACAACGTCACCCGATAGAGGTGGCCCCCACCAAACTGACGATCATGAACCGGCAACAGGTCCGTCCCTCTCACGGACGGACCAACCTGGCTCCCGAACTGCCCGCCCCACTGGCTCTCAAAGACCCCGATAAAAACACGGGGCGTGTGGACACCTCCCCGCCCACTAGGTTGACCAAGATAGAGGTCAAACCCTGGGGGTCGCCGGTGAGCGTGTCTGGTCGTGATCAACGTCCGTCTGGTCCTGGCTGTGGTCCTGGTCCGCGTCTGGCGCGGCGGATCGTCCCGGGACCAGCCAACGCGCGGGGGCTCCGGCACGCAGCCGCTCCCTGTCCGCCAGCGAGCCCTGCAACCGGGCACGGCACCATCCGCTGGGATCAGCCGGCACCCGGGCGAACTCCTGCCGAAGCGCCGGAAGCTCCGCCGGGCCCAACTCGGTGCGCTCCGGCGGTACGGATCGGCGCTTGACGTTGCGTGGCCAGCCCTCCGGGGCCCTGATCACCTGGGCAGTCATCGCCCTCATGACCAGGTGTCTCGGCCCGAAAAGGTGCCACCGACGAGTTGCCGACGCCATTGCCAGGACCAGTCGGCCGGTCGGCGGGACCCGGTTTCGCTGAAGCCGCACGGCAGGCGGCGGAATACCGGCGAGGTTGCCGCTGGCGGCGCCGGTGCCGTGGGTGGTGGCGCCCTTGCCGAGAGCGCCGGTGCGGTGGTTGGCGCAGGCAGTGCCGAAGGCAGGGGAGAGGAAGTCACCGACCCCACCGCCGCCGCCGGTCCCGCAGCGCCAAGGCCTACACCCACGAAAGCCGCAGCGACCCCACCGTCATCTTCTTGCGCTTGGTCATGCTCGGTGAATGACGCTGCTTGCCGTCTGACACCAGTGAGCGCCAGACACCCTCTCCGGAACCAGGCGCCTGTGAACGCCGCGCCCCGGTGTCCGGTCGTCACTGTGGTCCATGGCGCTGGAGCTCCTGTGCGCGCTGGATGATCCACCGCTCCAACTCCTCACGCTGGGCGGGGGTGTGGTCCCGCTCGATGACGACGGCCGCCCCGATCACGCCGTCGGCCCCGAGGGCGGTGGTGATCCTCGGCTCACGGGTGGTGGGCCGGGTCGGTCCGTGCCGTCCCTGGTGGACCACCTGGCCGTCACGCAGGAGCGCCAGGCCCGGCCTCCACCCACGCTGTCTCGATGGTGTCCCCGCCCCACACGTCCGGTTCTCCGCTGAACGAGCCGGCGAACTCCTCCGCGGGCGCGGTATGGGCGACCAGCCGCAACACGTGCTGCACATCCGGCCCCGGGCCCCGCCCCTGCTCGCCGCCACCCTGTACGTCTCCGTCCAGCCGGACAGGTCCCCCCACTCCTCGAGGGTTACCACCAGGACGTCACCGGCCCGCCTCGGGTACCAGGGAGCCAGGGTGAGCCCCCGGTGGCCGTCCAACAGCGCGGACACCTCCCCGGCCAGGTCCCGGCGGCGCTCGGCGTCCTCGGCCCGAATCTGCGGTGACGTGGGCCCCTCGTGCTGCATCATGACGTCTCTTCGATCCCGCCCGGGCACCCGCTGCGCCCCCCGGTCCGATGGCACGACAGGCTCACAGATCACCGCAAACCTGTCAAAGGTCCCCGAAGGGGCGCTGCCGCACCCGGCGCCGATGTACCGGCGGCTGTCCGCGCAACTGGCCAAGGCCCGCCGCGAGGGCCGCTTCCCCAATCTGATCGACACCGTCCGGAGATCCACGCCCCATTGGCCTGGCCGGACGTGGACGCGATCGTACGGGAGATGCCCGACTGGTTCGGTCTGGATCGCACGAACGGTCAGTCCAGGCCATGTACGTCGCCGCGGAGAAGGACACCCAGCGACAGCAGCTGAACGGCTGGCTCGCCCCTGCGCGCATCCCGGTCCTGGTGGTCCGGGGCTTCGGCTCGCAGTCGTACGCCAATGTCGTCCACGAGCGTGTCACCGCAGACCCGCGTTGTCTGCGGGCACCGAATCCCGCCCAAGGCGAGCCGCTGACCTGCGTAGGCTGGATTGAGTGGCAAGGTCGGCCTCCAGCAGGGGATCCGGCCTCGGGGTCGCTGAGCTGCGACGACAAGATTGGTTAGCAAGGAACGGCGCTCGGCGCTGTTCAATGACAGCGGACACGCGTGGCTTTGTTCAAGAGAACGGGTTCTGGCGAACAAAGCCACTGGACCAGGGGCAGCCAGTGGGAGATCACTGAACAGAGGTTGAACCTCAACGACCGGGTCGGCTGCATCAGCGTCGGCTCCCTGCACCCGATAGCACGCTCGGTGGACTACTGGCGATGGTCACCTTTCGGTAGTCAAAGACGGTCGTCGTGCCTGGGGGCTTGAAACGTCACCTGTTCGGCGGGCGGCCGGATCACGCTGAGCTGGGCTGCGAGCTCTTGCAGGCACGCCGGTTCCAGGGCGGCCAGTGGGGCGATGACGGCGTCGGTGAAGCCATGGGCCAGAGAGCGCTTGACCAGGTCGGCGGACGGCGGGGAGGTGACGGCCGCGGCGAGGGCCAGGCAGTAGGCGGCGTCCTCCTGGAGGTCGTCGATGGGAGGGAGGGCCTCGGTCTGAAGGCCTGCGTCGAGCATCGTCTTGACCAGGCTGAAAAGGACACCCTCAGCCAGCACGTCGCCCAGTCGGCGGGCTTCGGCGTGGTAGCGATCCCAGAGGCGCAGGCGGACGACTGCTTCCAGCGGCACGGTGTTGGTCACGTATTGGGCGCCCGTGACCAGGGCGGCGTGCTGCAGCGTGTCCAGAAGGCGGGTGAAGTCCTCGGTGAGGCCGGTGGCCTGGCAGGCCGCGGTGAGCCAGGGGCGGGCCCAGAGTCCGCCGTTCAGCGTCACGCCTGGGTCTGCACTTCCGGCTAGTTGGGCTGTGACGTCACGGCACAGGGCCTGGTGGCCGGCGTCGCACATCTCGACGATCATCGCGGCTGCCTGCTCCTGCCCGCGGGCACGGGCCTGCGGGGAACTCGCGGGGGCGGTCAGGGCCGTTACGCGGATCAGGGAGATCGCCGAGGGGATGTCGTCCGACAGCAGGTGCGCGCGCAACTCGAGGGTGCGGGCGGTGAGGTCGGTCCTGGGGAGCCGGCGGGCCAGGTTCAGGGCCGCGTCGGCGTGCCCGGCGCGGAGGTGGAGGGAGATGAGCTCGTGAGTGACGCGGGTACGCCAGCCGGCCCCGCTCGGGTCCGTTGACTTCTCGATGCCTTCGGTCACCTGGGCGATGAGCGCGTCAAGATCGGCTTTACGGTGATCGCCGTGCGTTTCGACGGCCCTTGCAGCGTGCAGCAGGATGTCGATGCGGTCGAGCTGATCTGCCTCGAACGCCGCTGCGATCTTCAGAGCGAGGTCGAGGTGGCCGAGTCGGGCGGCTGCGCTTGCCACAGCCTGCGCGTCCCACTTGGCACTTGTGTCGCCGCTGTCCTGCAGCACCGTGTCGAGGGCCAGTTCCAGGGCCGGCGTGGCCAGGTCCGGTTGTCCGGCGGTGCCGGCGGCCCGGGCGAAGGCCGCCAGGACGGTGGGCGGCGGCGTGTTCCTGGTCTCGTCGAGGGCTTCCTCCACCTCGCACACTACGGGAGGGGCGTCCTGGGACGTGTCCGAGTCGAGCAGCGCCAGGGCGATCTGCGTGAGGCAGTCCGCACGGATGCCCGGGTTGGCGATGTCCTGGGCCAGGGATACCGCCAGCGAGAGGTGGTTGTTGGCCAGGGCAGACGTTGCGGCGTCGGCGAGCAGCTCGTCCGAGGCCCCGGACTGTCGGGGATCGAGGCCGTGGGCGGCGAGGGCGGTGTAGGCGAGTTCGGCAAGATTGAGATCGGGAGAGTCCGAGGCGGACAGGGCGAGCAGGTGGCGGGCCCGGTCCTCGTCCTGGTAGGCGGCCGATTCCACGAGTTCGGAGGCGGTGAACTCACGGTTCAAGGCGGTGAGGAGCACCTCGGGCACGTTTCGACGGCCGCCCTTGGCGAAGTGTGCGCTGCAGGCGATGAGGAGGGCTCGTCTCCTGCCGTCCCGATCCAGGTCGGCGAGGTGCTGGACGAGGCGGTCGAGGTCACCGAGAGCGGCGAACGCCGGCGCGAGGAGGCCGCAGAAGTCGGGGCGGTCCTCGGCATCGGCGTGTTCGATGGCCTCCTCGATGATGAGCCGTGTCAGTACGGGATCGATCTCGGCCAGTGCGTCGGCGACGGTGGTGAGGGACCAGCCTCGCTCGTCGCCGCTCTCGGTGATGGCTCGGCGAGCGAGATCGGCGGCGCCTGGTTCACCATGCCGGGCAAGCGCAAGGGCTGCGCGCACCGTGTGTGCCATCTGCTCCAGTGGCAACCTGCCTGGCACGGCCATGGCTTCATGGATAAGGTTCCGCGCCTCCGTCGGCTGGCTGTCCAGCAGGTGCTCGCCGATCACCAGCAGAGCGTCGGCCTGCACGTAGACGTTCTGCAGGATACGGGCGAACTGGATGCCCTCCTTGGCTCGGCCGAGGCGTACCAGCAACAACGGGTACGTGGAGGGCATGGCGAAGTTGTCGTCTTCGATGTGCTTGCGGAGCAGCGACACCCGCGTCAGCAGGATGAGGTCGCAGTCGGGGGCTGCCTCGAGGAGCCCTGCCGCGTCCGACAGTTCGGACAGCGCGGCCGCATCGCCGTCGGTCCGGCGGCGGAGCAGGGCGCGGCGGGCGGGGGAGGCCAGCGATGCCAGCGTCCGGCCGGCACCTTCGGTGAGCAGGAGGGTCGGGTACGCCTCGGTCAGGTAGTTCGGGGTGTCATCGGGCCAGCCGGCCGCGGCGAAGCCGAGGGCCCAGCTGTCGATGGCGGTGCGGGTATGGGTGAACTCCTCGGGTTCCAGGTCCTCCTGGACGGCGACGGCCAGGGTGTCATGGGCGAGGGTGTACCGGGTCGGCGTACCGGGGCGCGGCTCCACGACGCGGGAGAGCTGCCGTTCCAGGGTCCTGCGGATCGTCAGCGCGGAGTCGTTGACGATCGAGGCGATGTCCCTGCTGCTCAGCGCGCCGCCGGCGACTGTCATCGTGGTCAGGACAGTGCGCGGGACAGGCTCGGCGAGTACGTGATCCAGCTCTTGGCGGGCTCGCAGGAGCAGGCTTGTGGCGGCGGGGAACGGTGTGAGGACCTGGCGGCGGCAGGTGCGCAGCGGGTGGCTGCTGTCCACGTCGAGCGGCACGTCAGAATGGCGGCTCGTGACCAGGACGTGTGCCGCCGGACCAAGAGCAGTCGGGAGCTGCGCGGCGATACTGGGCTCAGCCAGCTCGCGGTAGTCGTTCTCGTCCAGGCCGTCGACGAGCAGCAGCAGGGAACGTCCGGGGATCTGCATCGCGCGTCCCCAGAGGCTGAGGAAGGCGGCCGCGTCCGGTTCGGCGGGTGGGAACTCGCCCAGCAGAGCGGCGAGCTGGTCACACACGGCTTGGTGGAACTGCTGGACGCGCATCTGCCCATCTCGCCGGGAGATGACGAACGACACCACGTCCAGCCCGGGGTGGGACCCCGTGGCGAAGCGGGTGACCAGCGAGGTCTTGCCGGCCCAAGGACCGGCGACGAGCACGAGGTAGGGGTCCGGCCCGGTTGCGAATGCCAGGAGGTCGGCGAGCTCCCGGTCGCGGCCAGTCAGTTCAGCGCACCGGGCCGCGTACTGGCGCACCATCGCCTCGTAGGCCGGGCGACGCCGCTCCTGCCCGCGCAGGGGTGCCGGGACGACGCCGTGCGAGGCCAGCAGCGCACGTGCGGCGGTGGCACTCGGCGCGGGCTCGCGCTCGCCTTCCGCGCGCGGCTCGTACGCGCCGATCACAGCAGCCAGCCGCACGGCCTCCAACCCACCCGAGTGGGCCGACTCCACGACGACGCCGACCGCCGACCCCTCCCAGACGACGCCCGCGCCGGAGAAGCCGCTCCAGTCGCGCGCTTCCAGGCGTCGGCCATCCGACCGATGCAGCAGCAGGCGGCCCCGCTTCACACTCGACCCGAGCGGGATCACCCCGTCGATCTGGTCGCTGTCGCGCCAGGTCGTCGTGTCCGTGTCCGTCCAGCTCTGATGGCGCGGAAAGCCGATCGCGGTGAACGGAAGCCGCCCGTCGGTATCGTCCGGTACAACTGCGATGGCCATTGGAGCGACCTCGTCGAGGGAGACGTCCGGAGTGAGTTCGACGAGCGCGACGTCCAGCCGGGCACCTCGCCACACCGTCCGGCCGGTGACGACGATCTCGTCGGGGGCGCCGCCCGAGAGCCGCACCCTGACCGTCCCACCGCCTTCGACGACATGCCCGGCCGTGACCACTAAGGAGGTCGCCAGCCGCAGACCCGGTGCCGCCGTCCTGCTCGACCAGGACCTCGGCGCACCGCCCTGCGAGCGAGTCCACCAGCGCAGGCCTCAGCGCGGGAGCTCGGGCAGTCGGTCGGTGACCGACAACGGCCGGCCGGCGTCATCGGTGGGCGTAAGGGTCATCCGCACACGCTGTGTCCGGCCGCCGCTGCGCTTGCCGTCGCCGCCCGCCTCGACCACCCACAGCTTCAGCCCGCCGCGCCCGCCTACCTCCCGCGTCATCGTGACCTCGAACTCCAGCTCCACAGCCCCGACGCCGAACCTGACCCCGCGGCCCGCTCCTTCCTGCTGTGCCGTCTCCAACTGATCGCGGAGTACACGGATGTAGTCGGCCAGGGGCACACCCTCGGGATCACTCATCAGATGCTGCCTCCATGGATGTCGATATCCACAAGTCTGCCAGGCGGCCACCTTGTTCGTATGCGAACCGGATTCGTTTGACCTCGACGCGCCCGCCCACCTCCTTTTTGACGCGGACCCAACCACTACGCATCGGGACCTTTGCGCACGGAACCCCGGACTTGCGTCATCACTGCGCATCCCCAGCCGTCATTGCGCATTGGAGCGTGGACCCTGCACTGCTGGGGGCAGCGGTCAGCGGTCCTGGGGGAGGATGCACGAGTTGAATTCCGCGGTGGCCCGGCCGGACGAGGGGCGGGGGCAGCGAGGGCGACGGTGGGACTCAGCAGAGCTGCGACCGCCGCGACGGTGGCGGCGAGAACGGTTGATGTACGCATGACTGCCCAACCGCCACCACCGCGCGTCACGCCCCAGGGGCGATAACCACTCAGGGGAGGCGCCGCTCGCCGACCGGACCCGGTGGCCGGCCTCTCCCGCACCCTGTTCCCGGGAGAGCTTGCCTCACGAGTTGGCGCGTGATAGCGGGTGGAATGGGGTGGCCGCTCGAGCGGTGTGGTTCAGGCTGTGGCGGTGCGGTCGGAGACGAGGCCGGCGATGGCACGGTAGGTGTCGGGGAGACGGTCGCGGCGGTGGGTCCAGCGGATGAGTTGTTTCCAGCGTTTGTGGTCGGCGAGGGCGTGTTCGACGGTGAACCGCTGTGAGGAGTGGTCGTGTCGCTGGCGTTCTCGGTGCTCGGCGAAGGGCGCTCTTGCTCCGGGCCGTAGCGGTGTGGGGGATCCTTGTGAAGCTGAGCGGCCAAAGCCGCAGCCTGCGGGACCGCGCTGTCGATGAATCGGCGCGGAAATGGCTGCCGGGGGAGTGGCTCCACTACGGCGAGAGGCTCAAGCTGTCCGATCAAGGGCGGGTCCTGGGACGGCCGGCCGCCTTGACGTCGTCGCGCGCCAACACCCCGGTCGTGAGGTTCGTGGTGCTGGGGCTGCCCTTCAGAGGCAGGCCACTACGGAGCTGCCGCCTCAGACGCAGGCCGCCTTGGACGCGGCATGCTGCGCGCCGAAGCCCACGCCCTCGTCCCCGCCTTGGGAGGCAAGGCCCATCGTGTCGTGTTGGGCTCGACCGGGTGCCGGGTCGGGGAGATGGGCGACCGGTAACCTGTGCGAGTGCGGACATCGGGCTGTGGGGGGGGCACGGTGCTACACCGCTGGCCCCTGTGGCATACGCCCCGACTGGACTGATTCCGGGCATGGGATGACCGGCATCAGCACAATGAGTGAGGTGGGGGCGGTCACCGGTCCGGACTGGGTGCTTTGGCGGGCGCCGTGCAGCCGCTCTCGCGTTTCGGCACCCCGGTTCCCTGTCAGTGCCTGCCCGTTCTGGCATGAGAGTGGCATGACCGAAGGCCGCGACGCGTCCCTGTTGTCTTGTCGCATCAGGGTTCTACAAGCTGGTCGGGCCGGACGTCGAACTCGCTCTGGTCGCCTTCGGTGGCTACCGGCCGTCCGCCCGTAGAGATCGTGACGATCTCGTTGCCGTCCGGATCTGAGGTGTGGCTCACGATCTCGCAGATCATCGTGACAGCGATGGGGTACGCCGCTTCGGGGGTCAGGGCATCCCAGTCATCGAAGATCGGCGGCTTATCGAAGAATATCCACTGCCGGCCGTGCGCGTCGGTCAGACGCACCTCGACAAACCCGGGATAGGTACCGTCGTCATACTCAACCGCCCAGCGAGTGGCTTCGCACCGCAACGAGGTCATTCCGCCCTCTTCTCCAATTGACATGTGGCTCCATCCTTATCCGAGCAGCCAACGCTGACTAGCCCCTTTGGCGGGAGCACGGTTCCCCGCTGACGCCGGGGTTCAGCAGCAGATGGTGGAGCTGGTCCCAGACGCCGGCTTCGTTCCAGGCCCCCAGGCGACGCCAGCAGGTCATGCCCGAGCCGAAGCCGAGCTCCTGGGGCAGATACGCCCACTGGATCCCGGTATGCAGGACGAACAGGATCCCGCACAGAGCCTGCCGGTCAGGCACCCGCGGACGCCCATCCACCTGCTTCGGCGGCGGCTCGGGCAGCAACGACACGATCAGCGACCACAGTTCGTCCGACACGATCCACGGCCGCGACTAACGCTTCCCCATGACCACAACAACGAGCGATCAAACCGACAGTCACATTGCGCAGCCTCCACCCGGCGACGGTGGGATTGCCATCGTCTGTGACAACTACTCCCCGCACCTCACCACGAAACGGTGCCAGCGGGTCGCAGCTCGGGCCGAGGCGAACAACGTTGAGATCGCCTACCCCTACGAACTCCTCCTGGCTCAACCGTACCGAGGCCCAGTTCACCGCCCAGCATTATTCGCCCTGGACGGCACCGGCCATGCCAGCCATAAGGAGCAGGGAAGCATGATCCGCCGCTACCTCATCTGGCGCAACAGAGACGCCGCCGACGAACGACTACGCGAAGTGGTCAAGAGGGCGAACGTTGCTTGATACGGCACTAGCTCTCCTGCGGTGAGAGCGGTCGCTCGAAGAACGTCTCCAGAACCACCGTGGCCTGCGTCCCGCTGACGCCGTCGATGGCGTAGATCCGGCGCAGCACGTCCTGGAGCTGCTCGGTGGTCGCGGTCCTCACCTTGAGCAGTACGGAGGCGTTGCCGGCGATGACGTGCGCCTCCAGCACCTCGGGCAGCGCGGCGAAGTCCAGCGCCGAATCACCCATCCACGAGGTCGATTCGACCATCACGTAAGCCAGGACGACGCTGCCCACCGCGGCCGGATCCACCTCCACCGTGGTGCGTCGGATGACGCCGCGCTCGCGCAGCTTGCGCACGCGCTCGTGCGCGGCACCGGCGGAGAGGCCTACGGCCTTACCGAGTGCGGCATAGGGCTGGGTGGCGTCCTGCTGGAGCTGCGCCAGCAGAGTTCGGTCTATGTGATCCACAACTCTCCATTCGGAATCTTCTTGTACTGACCATAGCGCATACTGCAATGTGCACCGCAGGCTGAACACAGTTCGGCAAAGGCGGCACTCGTAGGAGAGGAAGAGCCTCATGGCTGACGAGCGACCTGAGTTGTACGAGATGTTCGACGAGCGGTTCCGCACCGGGCGCTGTATGAACGGCGACGACGCCCTGGAGGTCCTGTACACCGGATGCCGCTGGGCCGAGGGACCCGTCTACGTACCCTCCTGGCGGCAGGTCGTCTGGAGCGACATCCCCAACGACCGGATGCTGCGCTGGGACGAGGAGACCGGCGCCGTCAGTGTCTTCCGCCGTTCGGCAGGACACACCAACGGCAACACCCTCGACCGCGAGGGCCGGCTGATCACCTGTGAGCAGGGCAACCGCCGGGTGACCCGCACCGAACACGACGGCACCCTCACCGTGCTGGCGGACCGGTGGCAGGGCAAGCGTCTGAACAGCCCGAACGACGCGACGGTCAAGTCCGACGGCTCGATCTGGTTCTCTGACCCCGACTTCGGCATCACCAGCGACTACGAGGGCTACCGCGCCCAGAGCGAGATCGGCGCCAACAACGTCTACCGCATCGACCCCGCCAGCGGCGAAGTTCGGCTGGTAGCAGACGGCTTCGGAGCGCCGAACGGGCTGGTCTTCTCGCACGACGAACGGCAGCTGTTCGTCTCCGACACCCGCGCGGGCCGCATCCGGGTCTTCGACGTACGCGACGACGGCACCCTCTCCGACGGCAAGGTGTTCGCCGAGGCGGGGGCCCGGGAGAACGCGCGTTTCGACAACCTCCGCTTCGACGACGGCGGTCGGCTGTGGGCCGCGGCGATGGCCGACGGGGTGCACTGCTACGACCCGGACGGCACCCTCATCGGACGGCTCGTCGTTCCCGGGGCGGTCGCCAACATCTCCTGGGGCGGGGCCAAGCGCAACCGCCTCTTCATCGCGGCGGAGACCACCCTGTACTCGGTAGTCATGGCCGTCACCGGCACGCACCCGACGGGGCCGGGCCGCCGCCCCTGGCTGGACGGCTAACGTGTCGGGGCCCGCCCTCGGCTGTGGCTGACAGGTGGTGCGTCGGCGACAGCCGCGGAGCGTCCCTTGACTCCGGCCTTGGCTGCCCTGTCGTACAGGTCGGTCTCCGTCAGCGACTGGAGCGGCTCAGTCTCGGAGGTGGTGCTGGCTGGCTTCTTCGCAGCGGGGCTTCTTCTGGCGGGCGGTGGTCGGCCCGGTGGGCGGCTGGCTGCTTGGACCGGGCGGCCGGGGTACCAGGGCGGGGTCTGGGGTGGGGTGTGCGGCTGCCTGGAGGCGGCGCCTGGCCTGTGGGGTGAGGTGGAGCAGCAGGTCGGGGGCGTGGGGTGCGGGCCAGATCTGCAGAAGGTGGTGCTCGGCGGTGTCGCTGCCCTGGTGTGATGCTTCGCGTCCGTTGGCGTGGGCGCGAATGCGGTAGGTTCCGGGGCCGTGCGGGGTCAAGTTGGGAAAGACGTTGGGGACAGGGGTGTCCGTGACGAGGAGAATGCCGGCCGGAACGGGCACCGAGACTTCGGCGACGTCGTCCCAGCCGGCGCATAAGGGGGGTTCCAGGTCATGGATTTCCACGGTGAGGGGCAGAGACGCTGTGTGCAGGCCGGTCTCGACTCTGACTTCTCCCTCGCGGGTCGAGACCAGCCCGGTGGTCGGTGAGTGACGCCACAGGCGCGTGGGCAGGTCCGGGCGGGATGCAAGGGAGAAGCCATGATGGTGGGTGCGGACCTGCCCGTGGACTGTGACGGTCATTTTTGGGATCCTTCAGCTCACGACGACGTAGAACTGGTCGCTAGGCAGGACCCGTTCGTTCAGATAGAAGGCCTTGAGCGCCTGGCCGCCCGCGTTGTTGTGGTCTCCGGGAATGTTGCAGCGCGCCCACCCCTGAGAGCCAATATCGGTGTTGACGACAGGGGTCTGGGGCCACTGATCGGTGAGCGGACAGAAACTGAAGGTGCGCGGAGCGAAGGGCGTGCCGCTGGTCTTGGCGCCTTCCTGAGTGGAACGGAAGGGATACTCGTCGCACTCATAGCCGACTGGCCGGGGATAGCTGTCGCCGCGGGGGCAAGCGCGGTCCCCATTGCCCTTGGAATCGTCTGGGTTGGCGAGACGCGTCAAGGTGCTGGGCAGGCCGGTGTAGATGGCCCAACCGACGTTCATTGCGTTCCAGCCGAGGTTCGGGTCGTTGTAGTGGAGAGCGAAGGTGGGCCAGTAACCTGCGAATACGCAGCCCTTGGCCGTGTTGTTGCCGGGGAGTGCGTTGTCGCAGCGGATCGGCAGGGACTGGACGTCCCTGACGCCGTGCACGTCCGGGCCAGGGACATCAAAGGCCAGGTTGACGTTCGCCCAGACGTCACCGCGGGCGCCGGGGGCGCTCGTGGTGGCATCCATGGCGAATTCCTCGGTGATGATGACGTCCTTGACCAGGGTGTGCCGTACCGGGGGCGAGGCCGCCAAGGTGCAGTTGCTGCGGCACGATCCGGTTTCCAGCACGGTCATGCCCGCCCAACCGGTGCCCTCGTAACGCCACGGCGTGACGGAAACCTGGTAGACCGAACGTAGACCGCTCCCGGGGAGGGCGTAGGCGTACTCGATGGTGAAGTAGTCCACGCTGCCCAGCCAGGCACCGGTCTGGGCGTTCCTGACGTCAACCCTGCCGGACGTGGCCGCGCAGGCGTCACGACGCATGAACCACCATTGCCCGTCCAAGTGGTCGGCGCACCAGCGGGGCACGGGCTGCGGGGCCACAGTGCCCACCGTGTGGCGCGCGGGCTGGGACAGCGAGACCAGGGCTCGCCGCGCGGCAGCCGTGCCGGCCGCATCCGCGCGTCCGGGCCGCGTGCAGCTGACCACTTTCGCACCGGCCCTCTCGGCCTGGGCACGCAGAGCGCCCAGGGACTGGCAGGTGTCGCGGCGGATCGGCCCGGGAGCGGACACGGGGACGGTGTCCCGCTGCGGCATCGGCGGGGGCGCTGCCTTCGCCGCCGCATGGACAGCGGAGGCGGGAGAGGGAGCTGGTGAAGCCTCCGCCTGGGCCGTGACCGTACCGCCCAGGAACAGCACGGCGGCTAAAACTGCTGAAATTCTGGCTAATCGCACCGACGGACTCCTTCGTCGTTGAGACGGACGGGGCGCAGGGGACCCTCGACGTGCTGATGTCAGGGGCACATCGCCGGTACAAGACGCCGGACTCCGGGGCCCCTCGCCCACACAGCTCACGCACCGTCGCAGCGAGGCAAGTTGTCCGCAACCGCCCATTAGTTGGGAAGCAGGTCAGGGCGAGGACGGGGCGGACAATGGATTGTCCGCGGACATCACGACCCCAGAATCACGGCCCCCAGAGTTGACCGGTCCGGGTGGTATCCGTCTGGGAGACCGGAGACCGGAGACCGGAGACCGGAGACCGGAGACCGGAGACCGGAGGCCTGGCTTCTGTGCGCGGCCGCCGAAGTGACGTGGCACACGCAGCGACGGCCGGACCAGGCCTACGCGTGGTCCCGCACGATGATCTTTCCGGTGTTCTTGCCGTGCAGCATGCCGAGGAATGCGTCCACGATGTGCTCGAACCCGTCCACCACCGTCTGGTCCAGCGCGAGCTGGCCGCTCTGCAGATGGGGGACCGCGAACTCGTACAGCTCGTCCTGCAGGTCGCGGTAGTTGCTGACCAGGAAGCCCTCCATGCGGAGGCTCTTCTCCACCATGTCCGAGTAGTTGAAGTGCGACGGGGGCGCGTCCGGGGTGTTGTAGCGGCTGATGGTGCCGATCCGGACGATGCGCCCGAACTCGCGCAGTGCGCCTATTGCGGCAGCCAGTTGCTCGCCGCCGACGTTGTCGACGAAGACGTCGATGCCGTCCGGTGCAGCCTTGGCGAGCAGTTCAGCGGCGAGGCCGTCGTGGTAGTCGAACACCGCGTCGTAGCCCACCTCCCGGGTCAGGTGGTCGACCTTGGCCGCCGAGCCCGCGCTGCCCACGAGTCGGCCGGCGCCCAGCAGCCGGGCGAACCGGCCAGTGGCCGTGCCGACGCCGCCGGCTGCGGCGGAGACGAAGAGGTCGTCGCCCTCGCGGAGCCGGGCGATCCGGGTCAGGCCCACGTAGGCGGTCAGTCCGGTGCCGCCGAGGACGCTCAGGTACGCCGTCAGGGGGACCCCGTCGAAGCGGGGGAGTTTGCGGATCTCCTCGGGTCGGACCACGGAGTGCGTGCGCCAGCCCTGCCGGTGGAACACTATCTCGCCCTCGGGCAGCTCCGGCGTCCGCGAGGCGACGACGCGCCCAAGGGTCCTGCCCTCGAGCGGTGTGTGGAGCGCGAAGCCGCCTGGCACGTCGTCCATCATCTCGCGGTGGTACGGGTCGACGGACCAGTAGAGGTTCTCCACGAGCGCGGTGCCGACCGCAGGATCGGGAATGGCGGACTCGACGAAGGTGAAATCCTCGGTGGTGGGGAAGCCGTGGGGGCGGGCGGTCTGCTGGACGGTGATCGCGTTCTCGGTCATGACGGGACCGTAGGACGGGAATGGAGCCCTCGGGCAGGCGGTTGGGCTCATGTGACGCCCCGTTCCATGAGCAGTTCTCATACCTAGAGGTGAGCGCCCTGTGGCCCGCACGACCGACACCGATCTCGCTCCGCACGAACTGCGCATCCTGGTGGCGGTTGCGGACGCCGGCGGCTTCTCGGCCGGGGCCGAGGCACTCGGCCTGACACAGTCCGCGGTCTCTCACTCGGTGCGCGGCAGCGAGCGCAAGATCGGCGCCGTTTTGTTCGAACGCGGCCGCAGCGGTGCGAGACCCACTCCGGCGGGGGAGACGGCTGTGGCGCATGCGCGCCGTACCCTGCGGCTGCTGGACGTGCTCGTCGCCGAGGCGCGGGGAGCCGCCCGGTCCGAGGCGACGCAAGGGCCGGAGGGCCCGCTGCGGATCGCGGCCTTCCGCAGCACCGCGCTGCACCTGCTGCCGCCGGTCCTGCAGCGGCTGCGCACGCAGTATCCCGGCATCGAGCCGCAGGTGCGGATCGTCCGCGAGCTCGGGCGCGGCACGGCGGGCGAGGTGGCCGACGGACGGTCGGATCTCGCCATTGCCACCTTGGACGGAGCGCATCTGCCGGCGGGGCTGGTGGCGAGCGGACTCTTCGAAGAGAGCTACTGCCTGGTGTATCCGGCCGGACACCCGGCTCCGCGCTCGCTGCCGCTGGTCGACTGGGTCGAGAACTGCGGCTCGTACACCCGCGCCTGGTGGGGCGCGCAGGATTGGATCCCGAGGGCCACGATCGAGGCCGAGGACGACGGAGCGGTGCTCTCGCTCGTGAGCGGGGGGCACGGAATGGCGATTATGCCCGCCCTCTCCCTGGTCGGAGCAACGGACTCGATCGAGATCACCGATCTCGGTCCGGAGCGCCCGACGCGCCGTGTCGGCTATGTGACCACCCCGGAGCTCGCCGGCTCCGCCGTCGTGCGCGCTCTGGTGAGGGAGCTGCGGGCCGTCGGCTCCGCCATCTGACCGGCAGCGGGTAGCCAGGTCAAGGCATCGCTGTCATATCTGAACGCGGTCAGTGAGGCGTTCAACCACCACAGCCTGCCCCTTCGCCTCGTCGAAGCGCTGGAGGTCGCCATGCCGTCGATGGAACCCGAACTTCTCAGGCACGCAATCTAGACCCTCGGGGTCACGCACGACCCCAAGGTCCTCCCGGCGATGGAGCCCTTTCAACCACCCCCCCCGCCAGGTCGCGCGCTAGGAGGCACGCCTCGTCGCAGCCGAGATCACCGCATCAACCCCAGAAGACACCATCCACAAGTCCTGACGATTACTCCAATACGTCCTGCGCATCACGGTCACCTGATCAAGAAAATAGTCGCCGGGACCACGGCCGATGCGGGCGGCTGGCCAGAAGACCACGGAGAGCAGTGTCGCAAGCGCATCTGCGCCCGTGCGGCCTGCTCCCGTCCTGCCTTGTCCGGTATCTCCCGCGCACAGGCGGACCGCTCCACCCTCTCCAACGCGAATCGCGAGGTCCCGCCCGCTGCTGGCCGCCCGCGGCATCGCCGTCCCCGACCGGCCTGGGCTGCGCCTGCGCACCTTGGAAGATTGGGTTCGATAAGCACTGGCGTTGCCGGGCCTCCGAGCCGCGCCGCAGCCACCCGACTTTCCAGGTCGACGACGTGGGGTTCCGCGTCGCGCGTTCCGTCGTGTGCTGATCCACGTCGTGTGCAGCCTGGCCCGCGCGGGGTCGGTCGGGCGTTAGCGTGATCCTCATGACCCACCATGTGGAGTGTGTCGCCATCCTCGAACCGGCCGCAAAGGGCTTCTGACCTGCGGTTTCGTCCGTGCGTATTATGTGCGGTGTGTGCGTTACGGGCGATATCTTGACGCTGAAATGACGCTCGTGACGCTCATTTTGTCGCTCGTTCTGATGGGCTGTCAGGTGTGTTGCGCCGCTGGTCAGCTGGCCTGATGGGGAAGTCCGCGAGGCAGGGAGCCGGAGATTTCTGGTGTCAAAACAGTCAGGCTCAGCCACATCCGCAGAGCGCCCAGCAGGTTCTTCGTCTGCTGGGGGTACACGACTGAACGTGTCTCTGACCTGCGGCGGCGGGCGAATTCGTCTGATGCGGCAGCGGGTTGGTCCATCCCCGGTCCGGATCCTGGCCGGCGCACCTGTGAGTGGGGGAGGTTTCCCCGTGGTCCCACCTGACACAGGTAGGCCAGCCTGTCTTCTGGCGTCCACGTGGTCCAGTTTGCAGCCGTTTGCGCAGGTCGGGACCCTGTACTCCAGGTGCGCGACGGTGTTGGTGAGACGCTTGTGAGACTTGGTGATAGATGAGGCCCCCGGCAGAGGTGTCGGCGGGGCCTCTGCGCTCGGGTGGCGGCCCTGAGGCCGGCCAGGACGAGCGAGGTTGAGGACGCGTGCCCGGTTGGGCGTGTGCGCGGGCGCGTAGTTGCGCGCTGCTACGGCTCTCGGGTCGCGTGGGGCGGGGTGGTGCTTCGCGGGGAAGTGTTCGTGCAGGGGTAGCGGTGTGCCGGCGTTGGGCGACTGGGAAGAATCGCAGTGCTGCTGCCGTCGGATCGGTATCTGGCTCTTGTAATTTGGGGCCGAAGTGCCTTAACGATCTTGCGTCGATCACCGGTGCAGGGCAGTGCGCGCAGGACCTGTCTCGAGGGCGTGTGTCTAGAGGACTGCCTTGCATGCGGGATATGCACCGTCTCATTGATGGCCGCTCCTCCGGGCCAGTGGCGACGCTGGCGTGCCACTACTGAAGGCGGTGGGCGAACTATTGTGGCGAGCACTGTTCCCCTCAATTTGGCTGAGGGTGCTGAGGAGGTGATTCTCGGTGTCGACACGCACCGGGATACTCATGTAGCCGCTGTGATTTCGGCAATGGGGAAGACTCTTGCGGTGCAGACCTTCCCGGCTACCGCGGTCGGATATGATCAACTCATCGAGTGGGCAGCCCGGTTGGGTGTTGTGCGGCTGTGCCGGGGTGGAGGGATCAGGCAATTACGGCGACGAACTGGTCAGCCGTTACCGTTCGCTGAGCGAGGAGTTCTACGGGACCGACCGGGTGCTGGTCAGGAAGCAGGCGTTTGCGGCCTTTCCGCTCGGCCTCGTCAGCGTCCTGGTCTCCTCCGGCGCGCTGGTGTACGCGATGGCGACCACGGCGACGGCCGCGGCGGTGGGCCGGCTCGCCGCGTACACCCAGGCGATCAACTTGGTCCAGACGTCCGCGCACAGTGTGCTGTTCGGTATCGGTGAGCTGTACCGGAATGTGCTGTTCGTCGGCAACGTCTTCGAGTATCCCGCCGCGGAGAACATCGGCTTCGGGTCGATCACGAAGCTGGCGGACAGGGAACGGATACGCCGGGCCGGCCGCGACAGTAGCGCCGACGCCTTCCTCAGCCGCCTGCCGGACGACTACGACCCCGTTCTGGGAAAGATGTTCGAGGGTGGTAGACAGCTGTCGATCGGGCAGTGGCAAAAGGTAGCCCTGGCTCGCGCCTTCATGCGCAGGGCGCCACTGGTGGTGCTCGACGAGCCGACCGCGTCGATCGACGCCGAGGCTGAGGCTGAGATCTTCGCGCGGTAGCCACCGGGAGCTGATGCGGCTGAACGGAGCGTACGCGCGGCTCTTCACGCTCCAGGCTGCCGGCTACCTGGACGACGATTCGGTGGCCGATAACGAAGGTCGATCACCAACCGAAAACTAGAATCGCGGCATGACCGCGCAAAATCCTGACCTGCCCGACGGCATCGACGGCGGGAGTAAGTCCACAGATCCACGAGCGGCGCGCCAGTTATTGGTACGGGGGGTGGCACTCGCGCTACTGGGGATCGCGCTGGTGGCAGTCGCGACTCTGGGCTGGCTGCCCTTCGGCGAAAACTCGCTGGTGCGGCACGGACCGCAGCTCATCGGGATCCTGATGATCAGCCAGGGCGCGTACTGGGTAGCCCGATCGCGCTCGCACGAAGACGACAGCTCCTGATCGGGCGCCGGCCGGTCTCCTGTGAAACAACGACCAACAGGGGACCGGCCACGCCATTTTCCTTTCGCAGCCTAGGTGCCCACAGTGTGAGATCTCAGACGACTTCCCACACCTGCATCCGTGCTGCTCCCGCCCTGTACTGCTCCCGCATGGCGAAAAATCGCCTGCCTCGCGCTTGGCGGAACTTTACCCAGGAACCCGGCACTCCGGATCCCTCTGTGGTGATCGGAATACCGTTCGATCTGCAACTCAAGGGGGAACGATGAGTTCTTGGGATTCGACGGACGCGCCTCAGTGGATGACCGCCCTTCGGCGCGTGGGACGACTCACCGGGCGAGAGCGAGAAGTATTCGCACTATTGGCGGAGGGGCCGACCAACATGGAAATCGCCAGGGAAATCTTTGTCACAGAGCGAACGGTGCGTGCGCACATCATGAGCATTCAAGCCAAGCTCGGGTTGCGCACTCGCCTGAAGGTCTGCCTCGCGGCTGCGGCGTACGCCCAAGGACTGTCGCAGACGACAGCGGGCGGAGCTGGAATATTTGAGCAGGATGGATGTCGCCGCCAATGGCCCGAGCATGCAGAGGGGGTGATTGCCATGAAGAAGCCTTACCCGGCTCCGAAGCTCACGGCACGCGGTGCGTTCGCCGCCGCCACCGCCGGGTTCGGCAAGTTCAAGGCCGACCAGCTGGTCGGCCGACTCATCCCGTGAGAGGGCGCGCCGCGGTCGAGTCGAAGCCGCCGGAGAGTTCGGTGCTCACCGTCGTGCGGCCGGCCAGATGGAGACGGACGGACAACTCCAGAGCCTCGCGCACCCCGGTGGCTCCCGCGGTCGCCGGACGGCTCGGGAGAGGCGGATGCCACCACCGACGTGTCGTGACGTACTGCCGGCCGTCGATCCGCTGATGGCTGCCTGCCCTACCGGCAGGGCACCGCGGGCGCAGCCCCCGCTGCGGGGCAGGTCAGCGACCCTCCCCATCTCTGGCAGGGCCTCTCCCGCCGCGTCCAGGACATCGCTTCCGCCCACGGCGGCTGCCTGCCCGCAGCCCTGCCCCCCGGCCGGCGAGAACGATCCCGCACCGGCCGGGGAGACCGCCAGGAGTACCGCGGAAGACAATCGGGCAGCAGGCCATGCCCGCAGGCTGTTCGAGGCCGTTCAGGCCGTGACCCGCACCGGCCGGAGCCACCGTTCCATGGCCCGCGAGCTCGGCCTGGACCGCCGCACGGTCGGCAAATTACGCCCGGGCACGGACCTGGAATGAGGTATTGCGCCGCGGACATGAGCAACTCCTTGGTTCTGCACGGGGCATGCGGGTGCGCAGGTGGAGCTGTGCGGTCCTTAGCTGCGCACGATGCGCCACCGGTTGTCCGTCGTGCCGTCGTCCGGGGCCTGCACGGCGAACGCGCCCACAGCGGTGGAGTTGTCCGCGAGGGCGAGCAACTTGCCGCTGTGCACGTTGCGGATCTTGTAGGTCCCGTCCCCCTGGTCGAGCAGCGTCCACCGGTGGTCGGCGGTGCCGTTGTCCGACCACTGCAGGACCGTCGCGCCGTCGTCCCTGGACATGTTCAGGACGCCGAGCACCTTGCCGCTGTGGGCGTTGCGGAAGCGGACCGCGCTTCCGTCAGCGACCATCTCCCAGTCGTGGTCGGCCGTGCCCGAGTCATGCCACTGCAGCGCGCGGCCGCCGTCGGCCGTCGACATGTTCTGGATGCCAAGGACCAGAGCGCTGCCCGCGTTGGCGAGCCGTACGGTGGCGTCGGTGTTCCAGTAGACGGCGTAGTTGTGCCCGTGCGCGTCGTGGAACGGGCCCAGGCTGACGGTGGATCCGTTGGCGGTGGCGGTGAAGGCGAGCGAACTGCTGCTGGTCCGTCTGATGGAGGAAGTGGTCAGGGAGGGCAGAGCGCTCAGGGCCGAGTCGCCGTAGTTGCCGGACAGGACGACCGGGCCGTACGTGATCGCCGCGACGTTGGGGTTGTCGTCGGCCGCCCGCATGATGATCCGCATGGGCAGGCGGACGGTGACGGTGTCGCCGGAGGCCCACGAGCGGCTCAGGGTGGCGTAGCTGCCGGGGGTGGCGGTGAGGGGTTGCGCGACACCGTTGACGCTGACGGTGGCGCCGCTCGTCCAGCTCGGGATGCGGATGCACATCGCCCAGGTTCCGCCGGCGTTACCGGTGACCTGCAGGGTCGTGGTGTCACTGGCCGGGTACGAGGTGGTCTGGGTGAGGGTGATTCCACGTTCTGTCCAGGTGAGTACCGAGGGCACGAACAGGTTCACGATCAGCGTGTTGTCACGGTGGAAGTAGATGGAGTCCATCAGCCGGGTGTGCATCTCCAGGCCCGTGCCCTGGCAGCACCAGAACGTCCCGTAGTCGGTGCTCCATGTGCCCCCGCCCCAGGCCGGCCCGACGCCGCGTCGGCTTCCGGGACTGAGCGGGGTGAAGTACGTGACGTGGCCGTGGTCGTCGGCCGGGTTCTGCTGGCCGATCATCTGGTTGAGCCATGCCCGCTCGTAATAGTCGAACAGCGCGGTCCGGTTGGGGTCCAGTTCGAAGAGTTCCCGGGTGAGGGTGAGCATGTTGACGGTGTTGCAGCTCTCGCACGTGTCCTTGTTCAGGTATCCGGCGATGGCGTTCGGTGCGCGGAAGTGCTCCGCCTGACTGTTGCCGCCAATGGCGTAGGTGTGCGAGCCGACACAGATGTCCCAGGCGTTGGTGGCGATGTCCCGGTAGCGGGCCGTGCCGGTGGCCTTGAACTCCCGCGCGGCGCCTATCCACTTGGGCACCTGGGTGTTGGCGTGCAGCCCGTTGAGCTTGTCCTGGCCGGCCGTGAGAGGGTCGAACACCGCGGCGTGGTCGAACCGCTGGGCGACGGCGAGCCACCGCGCGTCACCGGTCTCCGAAGAGAGATCGGTCAGCACGGCGTTCATGCCGCCGAACTCGGTCTCCAGCATGGCCTGCATCTGCTGGCTGCTCAGCCTGCTGGTGCGCCGGTCGACCCATACCGCCAGGGCGAGCAGCACGTCCCTGGCCTGCGTACTGCCGATATGGCGCCATACGTCGAGGAGTCCGGCGAGGGTCTTGTGGACGGTGTAGTACGGCACGTTGCCGTTGGTCAGGGTCCGCTGCTCGAGGGCGGTGAAGTCGGACTCGGGGTAACCGGAGAGGTATCCGGGGTTGAAGCCGGCGGCGCTGTTGTTGGCCTGGCACTTGGCCAGCTCCGCGACCATGTACGTCGCCTTGTCGCGGCAGACCGTGTCCCCGGTCACGGCGTACAGCTGCGCCCACGCGGTGAGGAAGTGCCCTTGGACGTGGGTGCGGAAGGGGAACGTCGGTGCGTCCCAACCGCCCGTGGGGGCTGCTCCGCCGGTGGACAGCCTGTGGTTGGCGCGGAAGTTGTACAACAGGCGGTCGACATCGACGAACCGGAGATAGTTCCCTGTACGGTTCTGGTTGTCCAGCCAGCGGCTTGCGGTGAGCCGGACTTGGCCAAGTGCGAAGGGCCGTGCCAAGACTCCGGTGGCGGCCCGCGTGGAGGGGATCGCGGCTCGGGCGGGAGAACTGCCGATGACGAACCCCTCGGCAGAGGCCGCAGCGGCAGCCCCGGCTATTTGCAGAAGTCTCCGTCTGCTGACTATGGACGACATCGTGCACCTTTCGATGACGAGAGAGTGCTTTGTTCGGTCGTTGCGGCGCCGGGGCGCGGTGGTCGAGATGGCCCCCGAGCCGCAGGGGCTAGCCGGGGGCGCGCTGGAACGTCCCTCGCTGGTTGGAGCTGCCGACGTCGAGGCGCTGGAGTCATGGGCATGTTGCGTCCGGGAGGTCCGATATATCGAACGGCTATCGAAGTGTCGGACGTAGTGGCGCCGAACGTAAGGGGGGCCCAGTGCGGAAGTCAACGCCCGTGACAATAATTGGCACCTAAGCTCCGTACGCTGTCCGGGATTTCGAATAAACACGCACTACCCCCACACGCGCCGCAGGATCCCGCGCCGGTAGTCCGCCACCCCCGTGATGCACCCCCGCCGCATCAACGGCCGTCTCGCCGGGAATGCATCGGCCTTTCCGCGAGGTTGACCGGGGCAGACACCCACCGACGGCGACAGAGGACAGCAAGGTGACACAGGTGAGGGAGCTTTACCTGAGTGTGGCGGACACAGCGGCGAAGCTGTTGGCCGCACCGGAGGTGGCCGACGGCTGGCACCAGCCCTCCGCACTGGCGAAGCTCAGCGTCCAGGGGCTGGCGGGCCACCTGGCCGGGCAGGTCTTCTTCATCCCTACGGTGCTGGCAGAGCCGGTACCGACCGAGCCCGCCATCTCTATCCACGAGTACTACGCGCGAGTCAGCTGGATCGGCTCGGACCTTGACACACCGTTCAACCAGGCCATTCGATCAGGCGGCGAGGAAGAGGCGGCCGACGGCCCGGGCGCACTGGCCGCGCGAGTCACCGCATGCGTCGAGGAACTGCGCGGCATCCTGCCCAACGCGCCGGATCGCCTGGTACGTCGGCCCACCTGGGGGACCTGATCGATCAGTCTCGACGACTTCGTCGCCAGCCGTATGCTGGAGCTTGCTGTTCACTGCGACGACCTTGCGCACAGCGTCGGGCTGCCGACCCCACAGTTGCCGGCCCCTGCCGTCGAGACCGTCGTGGACTTGCTGTCACGGATCGCCCTACGCCGGCACGGCGCCACCAACGTCCTGCGCGCACTGAGCCGCAGCGAACGCGCACCGGCTTCCATCTCGGCGCTCTGATACACGCAACGGAACGGGTCGAAAGCTGACGAAGCGTTCCCGAACGCGTACGGGATCACCCCCCCCCGGCGAACGCCCCCTGGGCGGCTGGCCAGCTCCGGGGGGTCCCGGCGGCGGGACAGCGCCCGCATCCGGCTGAAGCAGGTGGCGGTCATCCGCGAGCGGCCCGACTCGCTGCCGCCGGCCAGCACCACGTCGCACGTTGATCGATGCCGTGAACAATCAGCGCCTGGCCGGGTGAACCTGGGCGCAACGTATGGGCTGGACCGCGATGAGGTGTACCGCACTGCGCTACGGACCCGGCTGATGGAGACCTTCGCGCAGGGTGCATCGAACCAGGATCCGCACCAGTGCCTTGCCGGATTGCACGAGTTGGAGGATGAGACGTCCGTACCGGGGACTATGCGGCTTTCGACGGTGCCCCGGACCTGTTCAGCGGGTTGCAGCCCGGGACCTGGCGCTGGTGACGTCGAACTGTGAGCACCGGGTGCGTGGCTGATCTGCACGCATCCAGCGCGGACCGGACCACGGCCCGAGGTGCCGACAGCGCGGGTCACTGCGGGGCTCGGCCGCGCGTCGCCCGCCGGGCGGCGGCTGACAGGCGGGGCCTTTGCGCCGTTCGGCCGCGATTGGGGTCACTGTGCCGGGGCATGCGGGCTCCGACGCGGTGGATGATCTGTCCTGCGGACGGCCGCAGGGAAAGGAGGCCCACGATGGCTGAGCTGTCGTCGCCGGAGCGACAGCCACGACCGGCGGGAGACGGCCGCGTGCCCGCGACCCCACCTCGGCCCGGCGGCGCGCCCGCATCACCTCGACCCGACGGCGCGCCGGTGCCGTCCGCCCCGTCCGAGACCGCGTCCACGCCTCCGCTGCGGCCCGCGGCCTACGATCCCGCCGACTACGTGGAATGCGTGGTGCGCGGCGCCGCCGAGGCGCGGGTGTCGCCCCTGCTGGTCATGACAGTGCTGTGCAACGAGGCGTACAAGCCGCACCACCCGCTGTGGGAACGGCTGTGGCAGTGGTGGAAGCCGGGCGCGTCCTTCGGGGTGGCCAACATGCACAACGCCACCTTCGAGGCGGTGCGCCGCGCGCACGGCCTGGCGCAGCGATGGCAGGATCTGCGCGACGACCCCGCCTTCGCCATCCGCGCGGCTGCCCTGCATCTGAGCGACCTCGACGCGTGCCTGCCCGCACGGCACGCGCGCCGCTACACCCGCGACGAGCTCCTCGCCCTCGGCTACAACGCGGGCGAACGCAATATGCGTGCCTTCGCCCGGGGCGTGCCTCCCGGCCCGATGGCCCGGTCCTATCTGCGCCGGTACCGCACCTACCAGGGTCGAGCCGCTGCCACGCTGAGGAGATTCGAACAAGAGGCGTCAGGGGAAGGGTAGTGGGGGCAGCGATCGCAGGGGGCCGGGCCGACTGGCGCACCGTATCGACGGCGGTCTCCGCCGGATCGGTCCGGCCTCTTACGTCACCGGCGAGGGGAGGCCGACTACCGCCGGCGCATCCGGAAGATGTCCGTACGCACGGCCGTCGACGACCTGCGCGAAGAAGTCCGCCGAGCAGCGGAAGAACAAGGTCGGATCATCGCGATGCACCTGCTGCGGCAGCGCGTCCCAGGCCTGGCTCACGCCGAAGTCATCGAGTACGTAACTGCCTTGCACTGCCTTGCAGACCGGTCCCGCGCCAGATGATCTCGTTGCCGTCGACACCAGAGCCCTCGTTCCTCCTCTCGACCCGGTCCTCATGATCGAGACGATCAAGCCGGGGCGGATCTCTGAGGGCTGTCGTACGCCCGCCCCGTCTCCCTGCTGGGTGCGTCCTCGCCTCTGCCCGTATCGTGCGGGTGCGGGCAGAGGCGAGCCGGGCGGGGGCGACTGGGTGATGGTGGTGCCGGGCCGCGCCCCTGTTTACAGGGTGCCGGTCAGGCGGTCGGTGAGCAGGCGGGTGAAGCGGGCCGGATCGGGCAGGTCGCCGCCTTCGGCGAGCAGCGCGCTGCCGTAGATCAGCTCGGCGGTGTCCGCCAGCTTGGGGTCGTCGGCGTTCGCGGCGTGTGCCGTGCGCAGTGCGGTGATCAGCGGATGCGTGGGGTTGAGTTCCAGGATCCGCTTGACGGTCGGCAGTTCCTGTCCCATCGCCCGGTACATCTTCTCCAGGGTCGGCGTGACGTCGTGGGCGTCGCCGACGATGCACGCTGCCGAGGTCGTCAGACGTGACGACAGGCGGACCTGCTTGACCTGCTCGGACAGGGTGGTGGTCAGCCACGGCAGCAGGGCGGCGAAGTCCTGCTCGCGCTGGGCCTTGTCGGCATCGGCCTCCTGGCTGTCCTCGGCGGATCCTTCGAGGTCGACCTGGCCCTTGGCGATGGACTGGAGCGGGTGGCCGTCGAAGGACCGGACCTGGTCGACCCAGACCTCGTCGACGGGGTCGGTGAGGATCAGGACCTCGTACCCCTTGGCGGTGAAGGCCTCCATGTGCGGGGAGTTCTCCACCATGGCGCGGGTCTCACCAGTGAGGTAGTAGATGGTCTCCTGGCCGTCCTTCATGCGCTCGACGTACTGGCGCAGTGTGGTGGGCTTCTCCGGGTCGTGGGTGGAGGCGGCCGAGACCAGCTCCAGGAGGGCCTCGGTGTTGTCCGTGTCCTCCAGCAGACCCTCCTTCAGGGCACGGCCGAACTGCGACCACACCTTGGCGTAGCGCTCGGCGTCCTTGGTCTGCATGGTCTTGATGGCGCCGAGGACCTTCTTGACCAGGCGTCGGCGCACGCCGCGGATCTGGCGGTCGTGCTGGAGGATCTCGCGGGAGACGTTCAGGGACAGGTCGTGGGCGTCGACGACACCCTTGACGAAGCGGAGGTAGTGGGGCATGAGCGCTTCGCAGTCGTCCATGATGAACACCCGCTTGACGTACAGCTGCACGCCGCGCTTGGTCTCGCGCGAGAACAGGTCGAAGGGCGCCTGCGAGGGGATGAACAGCAGCGCCTCGTACTCGAAGGTGCCCTCGGCGCGCATGTGGATCGTCTCGGCCGGGGGCAGCCAGTCGTGGCTGATCTGCTGGTAGAACTCGTTGTACTCGTCCTCGGTCACCTCGCTGCGCGACCGGGCCCACAGCGCCTTCATCGAGTTGAGCGTGTCGACTTCGCGGGAGGACGCGCCGTCGGTGCCGGTGCGCTCGGTGGCCATCCGGATCGGCCAGCGGATGAAGTCGGAGTACTGCTTGACGATCTGACGGATCTTCGACTCGGACAGGTAGTCGGCCAGCCCGTCCTCGCTGTCGGCGGGCTTGAGGTGCAGGGTGACGGCGGTACCCACCGGCAGGCCGTCGACTTCCTCGATGGTGTAGACGCCCTCACCGCTGGACCGCCACTGGGTGCCCGAGTCGGTGCCGGCCCGCCGGGTGTGCACGGTGACTTCGTCGGCGACCATGAACGCCGAGTAGAACCCGACGCCGAACTGGCCGATCAGGTTCTCGGCGGTGGCGGCGTCCTTGGACTCCTTGATCTTCTCCAGCAGCTCGGCGGTGCCGGACTTGGCGATGGTGCCGATCAGCTCCACGAGATCGTCCCGGCTCATGCCGATGCCGTTGTCACGGACGGTCAGCGTACGGGCGTCCCGGTCGACCTCCAACGAGATGTGCAGGTCGGTGGTGTCGATCTCGCCGAGGCTGGAGTCCGTCAGCGATTCCAGCCGGAGTTTGTCCAGCGCGTCGGAGGCGTTCGAGATCAGCTCGCGCAGGAAGATGTCCTTGTTCGAGTAGATCGAGTGGATCACCAGTCGGAGCAACTGGCGTGTCTCGGCCTGGAATTCCCGTGTCTCGGCGCTGCTGCCCATGCGGGTCTCTTTCTGTGTGAACGTCATGACGGTCGTGAAGGTCATGAACGGTACGGACGGTGTGAGCGGTCGGGCTGGGCCGAGGGGGACCGTGGTCGCCTGGGCACGGTCGGGTCGGACCGGCCCGCCGCCGATTCATGTGGTCGTGGACAGTGCGGGAGGCATCGTCACCTCCCGTCGCCATGGGTCAGCCGGTCATCCAGACGGGCCAGACGGGTGACGAGGTCGGTGTGGCGGGTGTCGAGGTGCGGGCGCATGGCGATCAACGGCGCGATGAGCTCGGCCGCGTCGGTGGCGCCGAGGGCGGTGTCCAGGGCGGCCTGGGCCGAGCGTGCTTCGGGTGCGAGGTGAGTGAGGGAGGAGATCTGTCCGGCGAGGCGGCGCAGGTCGGCGGCGTTGCGGCGGGCCCAGGCGGCGGTGGTGCGGTCGGCGGCACGGGCCTGGCGGGTGGCTGTCACACGCTGTTCGCCGGTGGTCCCGGCCGGGCCGGGACGGCCGCGCAGGTAGCGGCGCTCGGCTGCCTGGCGGCTGGCGACGCCGAGAGGCGGGGCGAGGTCGGCCCAGCTGGCGCCCGCGTCGCGGGCGGTTTCGATCAGGCCGGTCTCCCATCCGGCGAGCTGCTCGCGCACCTGCCGCAGCAGCATCAGGGAGGCCAGCGCCTGCTCGGGCTCCGGCCCGGCAGGGTCGGGGGACTCATGACGGGCGTCGCGCAGGGCGGCGTCTATGGCGGCCAGGGCAACGGCGGCGGCGAGAAAGGACGCCGGGCTCTGGGCGTCGGAGCCGGTCGTGGACGGCTGGTCGGCTGCGGTCATGGGCACCTCCCTCGGGCTGTCATCTCATCGATGACATTGTACGTGTCGTCTTTAGGATGACATGCCCCACGGTAGCAGTGAAGCACTGGCGGCAAGCGCTGATCCTGCTAGGGGTGTTTTCACCGCGTTGACGCGGACTGACATCTTCCGTGGATGGAGCTGTCCGAGCGGCCACTGGAGGTCTTCTCCCGCCAGATCGCGCTCGCCGACGCCCACGATTTCGAGCACATCAACGCCGATTGCGACGCGGGCGTGCTCACCGGGCCAGTGCCCTGTATCCCCCGAAGTGGCCGTCTGCCGCCTGCTGGGAGTCGGATCGCCGTCAGCGGGGTTGGTGGGGGGAAAGCCGATATTGGGGGGATCCCCCCACGGGGCTCGGCGACGCGCCTTCAAGCATCGCTCGCGCGTTGCGCAGGATCCCACCCAGCCGAATCTACGCCAGGTCCACCCCGTCTCGGCGCTGGCCGAGGCAGGTGAGCGTTGTCCCGAGCTGACCTGGCAGCCCAGGACCTCGCCAGCGAGGTAGGCCTCACGGAACTCCCCAGCGACCTGGAGAAAGCCGCCACGACCCTCGGAATCATGATTGCCCGTCAGCCCGGGGACCTGGAACTCTCCGGGATACTCCTACGCCGCGACGGACAACTCGCCATCGGCCTCAACCCGCAATGTATGTCCGCCAGCCAGCGGTTCGCGCTCGCCCACCTCATCGGCCACGCCCACCTCCACCGCAGCCGCAATCTGATCCTCGGCATCGCCGACCGCACCGCCCACGGCCCCCTCGCCTGCCTGCCCACCGACCGTGAAGAGGCCGAGACCAATCGGTTCCCCGGCGCGCTCCTGATCCCGGAGACCGCCGTGCGCCCGCCGAGACCCAGTTCGAGACGGCCACCCAGCTCGCCGCCACCTTTGCCCGCCAGCTCAACGTCAGCGAAATGGTGATGGGCTACCGACTCCTCACCCTCGGGATCACCGGCGACAATTGACCGGAACAGGACACAGCCTCATGGCCAACGTCCTCCCCACGGGCGGCCGTGAATGGATGCACCCGCGCCCCAGAACCCCGACAGAGCGCCACGACCACGCCCCGGCCCGCTACCGTGACCCGGGCACCGGCATCGCGCTCGCCCCTGGCTGATGGCTCCAGCCGCGCGCCTGTTGCTGCAGACGTGCAACAGCGCCTCCGACCGCGGGTCGGGGGCGCTTCGCTGTGTCCGGGGCCGGTCACTCGCGCGGGCGACATCGCGTTACGAATCGGCAACACCAGCCCCACTGGCAGCCGTTCGGTACTGGACTAAGCGGCCTCCACACCAAGGGGCACGCCATGCAGCGCACCACCATCCTCGCCATCGCAGTCCTGCTCGCCGCCACCGGATGCAGCAGCAGCGACGACAAGCCCGATAGCGAGCCGAATGCCGCCACGTCGACCGCGTCCAGCCCCGCTAAGGCCAGAGACGCTGGCGTGGTCTTCACCAGCCTTGCCGCGAAGATCCCGACTGCCAAGCGCGGCGCTACCGTCACGGCCGAGAACGACCCGAACCACCTCCTCGGCAGGCCCGGCCAGTACACGTCAAAGATCACGTTCACGGACACGAGAATCAAGAAGGCCGATACCGAAGGCCTTGACGCCGGCGACGTCAGCCGCGGCGGCGCCATCGAGACCTTCACCACGCCCGACGAAGCCCAAGCCCGGACCAAGTACATCCAGACCGTCATTAAGGGCATGCCGGCACTGGCCGAGTACGACTACGTCCACGGCGCCAGCGTCATCCGTGTCAGCCACCTCCTCACCCCAGCGCAGGCGGGGGAGTACCAGAAGGTTGCCGGGGGACTGCCGTAGTCGCGGGCGTTACGGCGCGTGGCCCTCAATGGAGTGCCGGTGCAGCGTTTGTTTCACCGTAGGCCCACCGCCCGAGCCCTCCACCGCGCCGCCATCTACCGAGCCGGACAGGGCGCACTTGCTGCCGCGATCCGTGCCTTCCAACGCGCCCTCACCGTCCGCGAGCAACTGCTGGGCGGGGACCACCCCGACACGTTGTCCTCGCGCAACAGCCTCGCGTACGCGTACGGGTCAGCGGGGGACTTGGGCCGGGCGACCGCGCTGTACGAACGGACCCTGGCGGACTGCGAGCGCGGACGTTCGTTGAGCAGGTCGCCCAGCTCAGCGAGCGGTACCGCCGCTCCAGCCTCGGACTGAAGCAGTGGCAGCATGCGGTTGCGGTCGAGCTGGGTGGTCGTGCCGGTCAACGGCTTTGCCGACGGCTGCGGTTGAAGGCGGGCCGGACGCGGTTGCTGGGCCTGCTCACGGAGCCGGCCGTGCCCGAGCAGGCGCCGCGCGTGCTCGGTGTCGAGGACTTCGTCTTCCGCAAGGGGAAGCGGTACGGCACCGTGCTGGCCGACGTCGAAACCGGCCGCGTCGTCGACGTCCTGTCCGACCGCGAGGGCGACACCTTCGCCGCCTGGCGCACCGCGCATCGCGGCGCCGAGATCATTTGCAGAGACCGTGCCACCGCTTACAGCAAAGCGATCAAGGAAGCCGCACCGGACGCCCTGGAGGTCGCAGACCGCCGGCACCTGCCGCAGAACCTCGGCAACCGGCCGTGGAGAAGACTTGCCATCAACACCGCTCCTGCCTGCGGAAACACGCCGAGGAGGAGACGGCGGCGCCCCTGGCGGCGACCATCACGATCACCGAGTTGCCGCCCGCCGAACTGCCCCGCACCCAGATCATGGAGCGGACCCGACAGCGTCACGCTGACATCTGCCGGCTCGTGAACGCCGGCTGGACCATCAGCGCCATCGCCCGCCGCCTCCACCTGGACCGCAAGACCGTACGCCGCTTCCGCGACACCGACCTCGATATACGGCAAGGCCGAGCCGGTCCGAGCCGACATCCCCAGCCCGCGGAAGATCACCTCGTGGATCATGTGCCGTCGGGAAGACCTCAGCACGAAAGACGCCGAACGACCCCTCCAAGTCCGGCTCGCCTGCCCGGACATCATCCGGGTCTGCGACCTGGCCCGCACCTTCCACGACCTGGTCACATACCGCCGCGGGCACCTGCTGATGGACTGGATCCGCCAGGCCGAACAGGACGCTCCCGTACCGGTTCGCGGCTTCGGCGGCTTCCTCCGCCAGGACCTCGACGCCGTCACCGCCGGCCTCACCCCGGAATGGAGCTCCGGCGTCGTCGAAGGCAATGTGAGCAGAGTGAAAACTATCAAGCGGAGCATGTACAACCGGGCATCCTTCCGACTCCTCCGGATCCGCATCCTCACCCGGCCATGAGCTTCACGGAACTGCGGCCAGAACCAGATTCAATGAGTGCCATCACCCGGCCGATGTGAATGTCGTCGAGAAGGCCATGTGGGTGCTGCTGGGGGTGACGGCGGGCTGGGTCTTCGCCCCGGACGTGACCTCCAGATGTGCCCCACCTCGTCGCCCTGGTCCGCTCCGGCGCCAAGTCCGCCGACGGCGTCTTGGTCGAACGCTCGATGGCTGCACGGCTGCCTGACTGGTGAGGTCCTATGCTGCGGGGATGATCAAGCCCATTGAACTCGTCATATTCGACTGCGACGGCGTGCTGGTCGACAGTGAACGCATCGCCGCACGCGTGCAGGTCGCCCTGGGAGCCGAGTTGGGCTGGCCGCTGACCGAGGACGAGGTCGTGGACCGGTTCATCGGGCGCTCACACGCTGCCATCCGCAACCAGGTCGCAGCTCAGCTCGGTGAGGACACAGCCGCGACCTGGTCGGAGAGGTTTGAGCAGCTTCACCGCGAGGCCGTGGACGCCGAGCTCTCCCCGGTCGAGGGCCTGCCAGAGGCCCTTGACGCACTTACCCTGCCGACCTGCGTCGCCTCCAGCGGCTCCCACGACAAGATGCGGCACACCCTCGGCCGTACCGGACTCTACGAACGCTTCGCGGGTCGCATCTTCAGCGCAACTGAGGTCTCTCGCGGCAAGCCCGCCCCGGACCTGTTCCTGCACGCAGCCCGACAGATGGGCGTCGATCCCGCAAGCTGCGTGGTGATCGAGGACAGCCAGCCCGGAGTCCGCGCTGCCCGCGCCGCCGGCATGCGATCTTTCTGCTATGCAGGCGGGCTCACCCCGGCTGAAAGACTTGAAGGCCCCAACACCACCGTCTTCTCTGACATGCGCAAACTGCCGATACTCATCGCGGAGCAGTAGCCACCTGAACCGTCCCATCCACAAAAATTGACCATTGCTCCCGCCAGCACCCCCAGCGCGTATATCCCGTACGGCGCCACTGAGACAGAAGCCAAACGACTGCTCTCGTTTGGGTTCGCTGAGTAAACGCCTCGATTGGATGAGAACACGGGGGTCACCGGTCAGATCGGCATCGCGAAGCGTCGGCAGACGTGGACGCGGGCGAACTGGTCGCGGAGTTGCTCCTCGTCGGCAAGGCTGGCGTGCAGGAAGGCCATGACGGGCCGCAGGTCGGGACGGGGCTCGATGATCGTGCGGCCAGGTTCGTGCGGGTCGGCGCGGTAGTTGGCGTGGACGTGCAGGTAGTGGTCGCTCTCGGTGAAGCCCATCGCCCGATACCAGGCCAGTGTGTCCGGGTCGTCCCGCGTCCAGGCGTTCAGTGTGACGGCTCCGGCAGCTCGGGCCCGCTCGCGGGTCTGCTCAAGCAGGCGGCGTCCCAGGCCCCGGTGCTGGAGATCGGGGTGAACGGCGCCGGTGTCGATGGTCGCCAGCTCGCCTTCGATGATGGTGTCCGTGATCCCGACCACGGTGCCGTGGTCGTCCACCGCGATCAGTTCCAGGCCCGGCGGTTCGATGGCCGGCTTGGCGCGGTCTACGTCATCGAAGTAGGCGGTGCTCAGGAAGGACAGCACCCGGCAGCGCAGCCACCAGGGCTCGTCAGCGGGCGTGTAGTCACGGACGGTGTAGCTCAAGGTCATGATCCTCTGCAAGAGTGGCGGTGTTCTGACGGCAGCTGCAGAGTTGAGAGATCACGGAGTCGAACTTGTCCGGTCCATGACGGCTCGGCAAGTGAGTTATCCCCGTTCAGACGGGCTCGGGCACCGCTTATGCGGGCAGCGTCCGTGGTGCCAGGAGTGGCCTGCGGCTGACCCGGCAGGGGAACCACACAGGTCGACAGCCCCTTCAGGTCCCATCGCGGCCGAGCTGCCCGAGCTGCCGCACCGACCGCCGCCACCGCGTCGGCCGCCCGCGGCCGGCCCGGCGACGGCAGCACCGGATCCTCCGCGAGAGCCACAAGCACCATCGTGAACGGGGAACGGATCGCCTCCGCGTACTCGGTGAGCCGGCGGACTGGCTTCGTTCACTTCAAGCGGCTCTGGCTCAACTCCTGTGACGCGGTCGCGCTGAGCAACAGTCGGGCCCTTTCGTGCCGTACGCAAAGTCGCCCGAAAATGGTCCGTGGAACAAGGCGGCTGGGCCGAGATGGACGACCGCTGGAACGAAGGCTCCGCCAACGCGTGGAAGCTGTGGGAAGAGGTCGTGCCGCTCGGCTACAAGGGCAGCTATCAGCGCGTCCGTGCCTACCTGAGGGAAAAGCCCACGTGACCACGACCGGTGACCGCCCGGCCGCCCTCACCCCGCGCCGTCGCCGGATGGATCCTCCGGCACCCCCCGACGCCCTCGCCGAGTCCGAACAGATCCAGCTCAAGACGGTCCGGACCGACTGCCCGGAGATCGACGCCCTCACCTGCCATGCCCGGTCCTCCGCGACCATGCTCACCGGCCGACAGGGCGAGCGGCTGCCGGGCTGGCTCGACGCCGTCCGACAGGACGATCTGCTCAGCCTCCATACCCTCGCCGCAGGCATCGACCGCGGCCGTGATGCCGTCATCGCCGCTTCACCTGCCCTGGAACTCGGGTCCTGTCGAAGGCCATGTCAACCGGATCAAGATACTCAAGCGCCAGATGTTCGGCCGTGCAGGTTTTGCCCTGCTCCGCAAACGTGTCCTGCTGTCCTGAGTGTGCTGGGAGGTTCGGCTACAGGCCAATCACGCGATGCGTGGGCAGAGCGCATGCTGCGGTGCCTCCTGGCATGCGATGACGATTGTTTGCGACGAGTCGATACGCACTGTGGGCAGCCCACCGCATGGGGGGCAGCATGAGCAACGCACCCGCCAGCGACCACCCTCCGCCCGCGCTCATCAGTGCCTTCGCAACAGCCTGGGCGCCTCCATACACCACGCCTAGGGGGGTTACCCACAGAACTTCATGCTCGGCTCGCGTTGAGGCGACACCAAGAGCCTGCAAGTCCGCGAACTGCCAAGGAATGGTCTCGCAACGAGGCTGCAGACGTCGCTCAGCGAACCGCACTGACGTAGAGCAAAAGCCGCAATCGCCATCAAAAACGAGTACAGGCTGATTCCGCATGATCGCATCATGCCGCGCTTACCGCAGGGTGGTCGCTCCGCCGACGAATAAGGGCCACGGAGCGTCATCAAGCACGGAAGCTCTGCCAGAACCGGGCCCGGCTCTGGCTCCATTTCCGTGATCGCGTAGTCGTGAGTGACTCCGGCTGGCCGGGCAGCGAGGATCGATTTCGGGCGCTGCCTAGTGTGGTCTGTAGAGGGAGATCAAGACAGCGACGCCTGCCACGACGGCAAGGGCGAGGGGCCCGAGGACGAGACCGGCCACGGTAGGAGTCAGCCGGTCCCGGAACCGCTTCGAGGGCCGGGTCCGTGCGGCCGGGTCCGTACTCAGCTCCCACCAGTCGATGACCCGTTGGAACTGCTCGTCGAAATCGGGAGCGGGATGCGTGTCGCTGCGAGAGAGCCCGGGCAACGAACGGCGCCGGCCGCTCAACAGGAACATGCGGACCGCGTACGTCGGCGAACCCTGGCTCTGGGTCTCGCGCACATCAATCCACTGGATCTCGCGCCAGGGGTAGGTGCGGCCGTGCCCAAGGCCCCAGCAGATGGTTATCCCCTCGGGCGTGACTCTGCTCCAGCTCCGGGACGACAGCAGGACGAACGGGGCGAGGAGGGCGATGGTCCCGCCCGTCAGCCACCAAAACCCCACCCGGGGGAGCGTGACGAACGCGGCCGCCCCCTCGACCCCCAGGAGGACAAGTCCCAGTACCACGGCCAACTTTGCCGGGTGTCTCCGGCTCCCCGATGGAAAGTGCAGTTCGATCATGCCCGGACACTACGCCTTCGGCCGAGGCCGTGAAACGGCCGGGGCTGGGCGCCGGGGTCCGCAGAGCCAACGGTGGTTCCGGCTTGTCAGAGGTCCGGCGGCGGGCGCCGGCGGACCGGCCCTTGAAGGTGATCTCAAGGGCGTGAGGAGCGGCCGCTCAGCGCTGCGACCAGCGTTTGCCCACCTCCCGCGCCACTGCCTGACTCGAAGACCACGTCCACGCACTGCGGACGCTGGGCAGAGTTCCGCGAACCAAGGTCCGCTACGACAACCTCAAGGCGGCCGTCGCCCGCGTGCTTGGGCTGAGCGGGCCGGTGGATTGCATTCCAGTCGCACTACGGCGTCAAGAGCTTCTACTGCCGCCCAGGCATCGAAGGCGCCCACGAGAAGAACGGCGTCGAGGGGCAGTTCGGCTACTTCCGCTGCAATCACTTCGTTCCGGTCCCCGACGCCTCCTCGCGCGCTGAGCTGAACGAGAAGGGTCGAGCGTGGGGACCGGCAGGACGACGCCCGCCGGATCGGCTCCAGGTCCCGGACCATCGCCGAGGACTTCGCGCTCGAACGGCCGCTGCTGATGCCTCTGCCAGAGGAGCCGTGCGAGACCGGAAGGCTGTTCACCCCTCGGGTCGATCGCAACGAGCAGATCCCGACCCGCACGAACCGCTACTCGGTCCCCATCCGGCTGATCGGCAAGCGGGTCAGGGTCATCCTTCACGCCTCTCACCTCGTGGTTTACGACCATAACGTGGAAGTGGCGCGGCACGAGTGGCTGATCGCCAAAGGCGCCGTCCGTCTCGAACTGGACCACTACCTGGAGGTCCTGGTCCGCAAACCGGGCACCTTCCCCGGCTCGACCGGCTCTCGAACAGGCCCGCTCGGCGGGCAAGGGAGCGCCGCACGGGCGATGCCTGGCCCTGGCACGACGACGCCGACCGCACCGCCAAGAGACTCGGCACCTACGTGCACCCGTGGACGATGTTCGGTACTGGCAACGTGGCCGTTCACGCCGTCAGCATCTCCGCGGACCTGCACACCCCCGGTACTGCGGTGCAGCCCCTCGCGGACACCCACCCGGAGACGATCCCGTCCCTGGAGCGGCGCAGCCGACTGTTCCTGAACGCCGCCAAGGCCGAGCACCAGCGGCGCGAGCCGTCAGGGGCGCTGACCTACCTGCGCCTGGCCTACGACACGTCACCCGAGGCGGTGCGCTACGTCCCCTCCGGCCGCGCGCTCGCGGCCGACCTGGCGCGTACCGCGACGGGCGCTCTCTCCTACACCGCGCACCGCCTGGCCGACGACATCACGGGCGTCGCCGCCTGAACACCGGGTGACCCCTTGCGGGGGACAGCAGGGGGGACAGGCTGTCCCCCCTGGGCACCGGGGACAGGCTGTCCCCGCTCGGGCGAGTAGGGCGTCCTACGGTCGGCGTATGCCGATGAGGACGAGGACGCCGCCCATGACACCCACGGAGCGCCAGGTACACGACGCTGAGGAGCACACGGCCACGGCAGCCGGGATGGCTGCCGCCGCAGCGCTGCGGGAGGCCCTGGCGCGCGTCGGGATCACGCTCCCATCCGTACGCGGGAGCACCCCCGTTGCCGGTACGGCATTCGTAGAACTCGGCGGCACAGCGGCCGGCACCGCGACCCGTCTCGCGGAGATCGTGCACGCAGCCGCCGACGCCCGGCCGGACCTGCGCACCCCCCGCCCCGTAGCCCCGGCAGGCGGCAAGAGGCCGCACCAGACAGACACCCGCGACCGAACGTCACCACGGTCGCGGCCACCAACAAAGGCGCACGGCCAACGAGGGCGCACGCTGCGCCTGCGAAGGGACGGCGTGAGGGCGTGGAGTACGCAGTGGACACCGCGAACAATGATCGGATCGGGGTGTTGGAGGGACGCTTCGAGGGGAGTGTGTACTTGCGGCCGCCTGGTGGCGGGAGGCAGTGGGCGACGGCGCCGGATGCCCTGCGCCCCGCGCGCCCGGAGGAGCTGGTGCGGGCCCGGGTCCTGAACACCCCTGTGGCCCCCGTGCGGGGGTGGCGCTGATGTGGGCACCGCCGGTGGGAGTGCCCCCGGTGCCGAGGCCCGGACCGAGGCCGGTGCCGGTGCCGGAGTACGGCCCAGCGGTCACGTGCGCGCTGGACCCGGCATACGGCCTGGAGCCGGTCGGCGCGCCCGGGTGCGCTCTGTGCGACGCGTGGATGGCGACCCGCGAGGCAGCCCGGGAGGACCGCGCCCACCAGGAGATCCGGGAGGCGACCGCCGAGCTCACCCGCCACCCCGACCACCACACGTGGCCACGAGAGCAGGCGTTGCGGTGAGTGTCAGGAGCACGGTGCGGGGGTGGTCTACCGGTTGCTGCGCCACCCGGGCAGCGAGGTGACCATGACGGCCCGCTGCATGTCCGGCGACGGCTGCTGGTGGGAGCTTGCCGCGACCACGGACCTGGATGCTGCGGGTGTCGAGATCCTGGAGCACACCGCCGCGACGGGCCACGGCATCTTCTCGCGCAGGGTCGAGGACATGGCGGTAGTCGTCCTGGCGAAGCGTGAGGAGCAGGCCCGCCGGGTGGAGGCGAACGGTTTGGAGCAGGCCGCGCAGGAGCGGAGGGACGACATCGAGGCGGAGCACGGCCGGGCCCGACAGTGACGCTGTACGGTCCGCGCCCCGGCTCCCGCTTCCTGGTCTGGTCACGCCGCAGGGGTGCGTGCTCCGTCCCGGCCAGAGAGTGAGGCAAGAGCCCCCGTTCTGGTGCATGGTGTGAGGTCCTTCCGCCGGAACGGGGGCCACCCCGCCCTGGGGGTGCAGTGGGGACTCATGCCCCCGCCGCGGGGTGGGCGATTTCGGCACAACTTCGTGTGTGAACACCGAAGGAGGCCCACTATGGGTGTCGGACGGGTCGCGTGATCGTGTTGTGGGCTCGGGTTCCGCTGTGTGGGGTAACGCCCCTCTTGTGGGGGATTTTCCCTTAGGGGTGGGTGAGAGACGCTTGGTCAGCCGGGGGCGGGCTTCTCCGGATCAGCGGTCCCTTCGAGAGAAAAGTAGGACTGATCATGCGTGTATTGAGGCGTTCGGCAAGGATCGCGGCCGTCACTGGTGCGGCGGTGCTGATGGTGGTGACGGGTATGGCCATGTCCGCCCAGGCAGCGGAAGGGACGTTCTTTTACACACGCGCCGATACGGGAAGCGAGACCTTCCTCGGCTCGACGCCGAACGGCCCGTGCCTTTCCATCCCGGGCGGTGCCCGCCAGGCGACCAACGACACCGACACGGATGCCCGCCTGTACACGAACAGCAGTTGCACGTCGTCCAGCAGGTTCCTCGGATCCCGGCAATCGGACGACTACGCGGCCCCGTACCCGACG
>NZ_JBEXWK010000028.1:0-107362 GCF_040629815.1 Streptomyces sp. NPDC005878 | reverse complement strand
CCCCGCGCCCCTTGAAGCGCCCCTTCGGGGCGCCCTATAGGGGCGCGGGGAACTGCGCGATCAGCCATGGTCTACCCGCAGACGAACCACCGGCCCAAAAGGGGCGCAGGGAACTGCGCGACCAGCCATCACCGGCCCGCAGGCGAACCCCCGGCCCCCAGTCGCCCCGGCCGGTAGGGCCGCCCGCCAGAGGGCTTCAGGGGAGGGGCGGGGTGGGGGGTCTTTCCAAGAACGCCAGGCGGGCCCTCTTCTCCGGTTTTTGCACTTCCTCCCCCAGCACGAACCCCGCCCGCACCATCCGGGCGATCGACTTCTCGTTCCGGACGTCCGGTTCCACCACGATCCGCCGGTGGGACGGGTCGGAGAGGACGTAGCGGATCAGGGAGCCCATCAGCGTGCCCGTGAAGCCGGGGCGCTTGGGGCCCGGCGCGGGGGCCAGCAGGATGTGGACGCCCACGTCGCCGGGGCGCACCTCGTAGCACTCCCCCAGTGGGTCCGCCCCGGGCTCGTACGTCTGGAACAGCCCCACCGGCTCGTCGTCCAGGAGGAGGAGGAAGGCGTGGTGGGTGGGGAGGGAGTCCACGTACGCGTAGGTCTCCTCCACGTACGCGCGGTCCGCGTCCAGCATCCCCCAGAAGCGTGCCCGCTCCTCGGTGACCCAGGAGTGGATCAACTCCGCGTCGCCGGAGGGGTCCAGCCGGCGCAGCCGGACCGTTCCGAAGTCCGGGATCTTCTCCTCGTAGACCTCAGCGTCCTCCGCCGTCCGCCCGGGTATCCGCTCGTCCATACGCTCCGTCACCGTCCGTTCTCTTCTCAGCTCGCTCCAACGCGTCTCCACCCGCGCCGACTCTCCCGCCGTCCACAGCCGCGTCTGGTCGCGGTGGTGCGGGCTGCCGGGGGTGCCCGAGGCGCCGAACGGGACGACCCACAGGCTGTTCTGACGATCGGCCAGGTCCCAGACGTATCGCGCCGCCGGGCCGCGGGCGCTGTGGTGGGTCACGCCCGGGACGCTGCTCGTCGACAGGACGCAGTCGTGGTCGCCCGCCAGACCCGGCCACTCCTCGCGAGTCGGCACCGCCTGCCACGGCGCCAGCCGGTGCGCCTCGGCCCAGGGGCCGAACTCCGCGCCCCCGGCCGCCACTTCCTCCAGCGCCACCCTGACGAGGTGCGGCCTGTCCAGCTCCGGCAGCATCGGTGTGGTCAGGATCGTCTCCAGTGCGAAGGCGATCCTCGGCGTCAGCGCCAGCCAGGGCAGGAACAGGTCGGGCAGCGGCGGGAGGTCGGCGAGGTCCGCGAAGCAGGGGTGGGCGGCCAGCGCCCGTGCCAGCCGGTCCCGTACCGCCGCGTACGCCGTCGCGTCCGTCGAGTCCGCGTCCATCCGGCGGTTCCAGGCGCCCAGGCGGTCCCGGAGCGCCGCCGCCCCGGGGGTGAGGTCCTCCAGGGACGCGAGGAGCTTCAGCAGCGGGCGCGTCGACGCCAGGTGGGTGTCCATGTGGAGGGAGGACATGTCCGCGGGCGTCCAGGAGCGGGAGCCGGCGAGCAGTTCCGCGATGCGCTCCGCGCGGTACGGGGGCGCGAACTCCACGCCCAGCGGCGCCGCCAGGCCCCGCTCGTTGGCCATCACCGCCGTCCCGCGCACCTCCGCGCGCGGCAGGGGGGCCCAGCCCGTCCAGGCGTGGTCCGCCTCCCAGGCCGGTACGACCCGTACGCGGTTGGTCGCGTGCCGCAGCGGTACGCGGCCCGCCACCCGGTGCAGCCGGCCGCCCGCGGTGTCGGCGGCCTGGACCACGTTGACGGGCTCGACCCAGTCGTCGAAGGCGCGGTCGACGTCGTCGGCGGTCCGGGCGCGCAGCAGCGCCGGGAGCGCGGCGAAGCCGAGGGCGGCGGTGACGCGGGGCGGGTGGCGCAGGCTGATGGCGTCGGGCGCGTCGGGGCCGCCGATGATCACCGGCCCCCGGTCCGTCTCGATGACCTCGACCGTCACCGGGGCCGCGCCCGCCACCTCCACCGTCTCGGTGTGGACGGCGGCGGGGGCCCAGCCGTCGGGGCCGAACGCGGCCACGCCCGTACCGTCGCGCCGCAGGCGTTCGCGGTAGAGGTCCTGGTAGTCGGCCATGGCGTTGGTGATGGCCCAGGCGACCGAGCCGGTGTGGCCGAAGTGGGCGATGCCGGGGACACCGGGGACGGCGAGGCCCACGACGTCGAACTCGGGGCAGGCGAGGCGGATCTGCTGGTAGACGCCGGGGTCCTCGATGAAGCGGTGCGGGTCGCCGGCGAGGATCGCGGCACCGGACGCGGTGTGCTCGCCGGTGATCAGCCAGCCGTTGGAGCCGGCGGTGCCGGGGCCGTCGGTGGCGAACAGCTCCACCGCGCCGGGGCCGAGCGCGGCGACGGCCCGCTCGCGCCAGAGCTTGGTGGGGAAGCCCGCGAAGAGGATGTGGGTGGAGAGCCAGACGCCGAGCGGGGTCCACGGCTCCCAGCGGCCGGGGGTCAGGCCCGTCGTGGCGAAGCCGGGCTGCGCGGCGGCGCCCTCGGCGAGTCCGTCGTTGACGCCCTCCGTGTAGGCGGTGACCCAGTCGGCCGTCTCCGCGTCCAGCGCCGCGAAGCAGCGCCGGGCGGTGTCGGCCAGGCGGGCGCGGCGGGCGAAGACGTCCCAGCCGGCCGCGTCGGGGCCGAGGAAGGCGGCCGTGGTGCCCTGCACCCGGTGCCGTTCGACCTCCAGCTGCCAGGCCCGGTCGACGGCGGTGACCCGGCCCTGGGCGTACGCCAGCGCGCGGGGGTCGTCCGCCCGTAGATGCGGGACGCCCCAGCTGTCGCGATAGACCTCGGCGTTCACGCCCGATCCCCTCCCTGTAAGTTAGGACAGCCTAACCTAAAGGGAGGGGGCGGCGATGTGGAGGGCGGTCGTGCCCCGGCAGCCGTTACGCGAAGCGCTGCGCCGGGGAGCCGTCGCACGGCCGCAGCGTCAGCGGGTCCTTGGCCGCCGCCAGCGTGGCGCACAGCCCGGTGGCCGCCGCCGGGCGCAGGGTGGAGCCGTCCCGGACGAACTCCTGGTTGGCGCCGCCGTGGCAGTTCCAGATGATCAGCCTGGCCCCGGCCGTGTAGGCCGCGCCCGGCACGTCCAGGCAGCGGTCCTGGGTGAGCTGGGTGTGCAGCGACCTGCGCGCGCCGTCGTACCACCAGCCCTGGTTGCGGCCGCCGTGGCAGTCCCAGCCGAGCACGGCCGTGTTGTCGGCGCTGCTCGCGCCGCTCACGTCCAGGCAGCTGCCGGTCGCCGCGTTCGTCAGCGGCCGGTAGGCGTCGTCCCAGGCGAGCGGGGAGAGGACCGGCGAGCCGGTGGAGGCCGGGTCGGCGCAGCCGGCCTCGCGCAGGCCCGAGTCGTAGAGCTGGGTGAGGCAGGAGGCGAAGGCGCCGTGGCCGCGGTAGTTGGGGTGGAAGGACTGGCGGACGGAGTTGGAGTCCGGCAGGCCGGGCTTGGAGAGGTCGATGTAGAGGCCGCGCGCCCAGGTGTCCTCCATGCACACCTCGTGGCCGTGGAAGAGGCGCGAGTTGTCGAGGTAGACGGCGCCGGTGTCGGCGGCCGCCCTGCGCATCCCGCGTTCGAAGGCGGGTACCGCGGTGTCGCGGCCCCAGACGGTGTCGGAGTCGTAGCCGAGGCCGCCGCAGACGAGCTTGCCGGGGAAGCCGGGGTTGTCGTGGAAGTCGGGGCCGATGGGGCTCGGGTAGCCCATCACGACCAGCTTGTAGTCGCCGTCGGCGTACCCGGCGTCGCGCATCACGGTCTTCAGGTCGGTGACCGTCTGCTCGACCTTGGGCACGAGCGCGTCGACCCGCGCCTGCCAGCCCGGCGCGTACTTGGCCGCGCAGGGGCCCTGGAGCAGCAGGTACCGCTCCACGCAGTCGGTCATCACCGGGCCGAACTGGAGGTCGTCGTTGGCCCCGGCGACCAGCAGCACCATCTTGATCCGGGTGTTGCGGGCCTTGATGGCGAGGCTGTCGCTCTGGACCAGCTCGTCGGCGTACTGCTTGGAGCCGCCTATCCGGATGTTGCCGGTGTACGCGCCGGAACAGGCCACGTTGTACGTCTCGTCGGCGGGGATCCCCGTGCGGTGGATCGCGGCGTCGGGCGCCCGGTGGCACCAGTTGTCGGGGCCGTTGGTGCCGGCCTCGTAGGTGCCGACGCCCTCGCCGGAGATCTCGCTGTCGCCGAGCGAGATCAGCGCCGTTCTGCGCCGTTCCCTGGGCCGCTCGGCGGAATCCCCGTACAGCTTCAGCGCCTCGGCGGCGCGGATCTTCTCCAGCTCGGGCGGAAGGGGGGTGGACTGTACCGTCGCGGCGGGTGCCGCCGCGGCCGTCGCCGTCATGCCGCCGAACGCGGCCGCCGTGACCGCGGCGGCGGCGAACGTACGGCGGAGTCTGTGCCTGGTGCGCGTCATTGCGCCTCCCCGGTGATGAGTTACCCCCGGTATTTACCGGCCGGTAGGGGCGCTGGGGAATAGCTGGAACAAGACAAGTGCTCATCTTTACCAGGAGGTTCAAGCACATGAACGACAGTGAGTACCGCGTCGAGCACGACTCCATGGGCGAGGTGCGGGTCCCCGCGCACGCCAAGTGGCGGGCCCAGACCCAGCGGGCGGTGGAGAACTTCCCCGTCTCGGGACAGCGCCTGGAGCGCGCCCACATCGAGGCGCTGGCCAGGATCAAGGCGGCCGCGGCCAAGGTGAACGCCGAACTCGGCGTGCTGGACGGGGACATCGCGAAGGCGGTCCAGCAGGCGGCCTCGGAGGTCGCCGAGGGGCGCTGGGACGAGCACTTCCCGGTCGACGTCTTCCAGACCGGCTCGGGCACCTCGTCCAACATGAACATGAACGAGGTCGTCGCCACCTTGGCGAGCGAGCGTCTCGGCCGGGACGTCCACCCCAACGACCACGTCAACGCCTCGCAGTCGTCCAACGACGTCTTCCCCTCCTCCATCCACATCGCCGCCACGGCCGCCGTCACCGGCGATCTGATCCCGGCCCTCGACCACCTCGCCGAGGCGCTGGAGCGCAAGGCCGCCGAGTTCGCGGACGTGGTCAAGTCCGGGCGTACGCATCTGATGGACGCCACTCCCGTCACCCTCGGCCAGGAGTTCGGCGGCTACGCGGCGGCCGTGCGCTACGGCGTGGAGCGGCTGCGGGCCTCGCTGCCCCGGCTCGCGGAGCTCCCCCTCGGCGGCACCGCCGTCGGCACCGGCATCAACACCCCGCCCGGATTCTCGGCGGCCGTCATCGCGGAGGTTGCGCGGACGACCGGGCTGCCGCTGACCGAGGCCCGCGACCACTTCGAGGCGCAGGGCGCGCGGGACGGCCTGGTGGAGACGTCCGGCCAGCTCCGCACCATCGGCGTCTCGCTCACCAAGATCTCCAACGATCTGCGCTGGATGGCTTCGGGGCCGCGCACCGGCCTGGCCGAGATCAGCCTGCCCGACCTCCAGCCGGGCTCCTCGATCATGCCCGGCAAGGTCAACCCGGTCATCCCCGAGGCCGTGCTCATGGTCGCGGCCCAGGTGACCGGCAACGACGCCACGGTGGCGGCGGCGGGCGCGGCCGGCAACTTCGAGCTGAACGTGATGCTCCCGGTCATCGCCAAGAACCTGCTGGAGTCGGTGCGGCTGCTCGCGAACGTCTCCCGGCTGCTGGCCGACCGGACCATCGACGGGATCACCGCCCACCGCGAGCGGGCGCGCGAGTACGCGGAGTCCTCGCCCTCGGTGGTCACCCCGCTCAACAAGTACATCGGGTACGAGGAAGCCGCGAAGGTCGCCAAGAAGTCGCTGGCCGAGCGGAAGACCATCCGCGAGGTGGTCCTGGAGGGCGGTTACGTGGAGCGCGGCGACCTCACCGAGGCGCAGCTGGACGAGGCGCTGGACGTGCTGCGGATGACCCGGCCGTGACAGGCGGGCCCCACCGGGGGCGATGACCGGGCGGTGACCGCGGCCGTGACGCGGGTCGCAGCGCGCACTTGACCGTGCTCCTAAGATCTGCGCATGACAGGTACCTCAGGCATGCACCACTGGGCGCCGGGGGACCAGATCCTCTGGCGCTACCGCGGCAACGGCCCGGACCTGAGGAGCCGTGTCCACATCTGCCGCCCGGTCACCGTCGTCCAGGACACCGACGACCTGCTCGCGGTCTGGATGGCGCCCGGCACCGAGTGCGTCAAGCCGGTGCTCGCGGACGGCACCCCCGTGCACGAGGAACCGCTGGCGACCCGCTACACCGCCCCGCGCACCACCGAGCGCGCCCGGTGGTTCGGCACGGGGGTGCTCAAGCTGGCGCGTCCCGGCGAGCCCTGGTCGGTCTGGCTGTTCTGGGAGCGGGGCTGGCGCTTCCGGAGCTGGTACGTGAACCTGGAGGAGCCGCGCGCCCGGTGGTCGGGCGGGGTCGACTCCGAGGACCACTTCCTCGACATCTCCGTCTACCCGGACCGCACCTGGCAGTGGCGGGACGAGGACGAGTTCGCGCAGGCCCAGCGGGTGGGGCTGATGGACGCGGCCCGCGCCCGGCGGGTGCGGGCGGCCGGGGCGGCGGCGGTGGAGGTGATCCGCGCCTGGGGCAGGCCCTTCTCGGACGGATGGGAGGAGTGGCGGCCCGATCCGCGGTGGCCGGTTCCCGCGCTCCCGGCGGACTGGGATCGCACCCCGGCGCATATGCCGTCGTGAGACCCTTGATGCGCCCCCGGGGTTCAAACGTAGGATCGTCCTCCGCAAGGCTGCGCATCGACAACGAGGGAACCCAGGGCGCACATTGACCGTATGTCACCTCGAGGGGGGTCGGGACGTGAGGGGTGTCGCGGCCGCCCGTGGAGCGGGTATACCGCACGAAGCGACTGCCTCGCGCATCCCTGTCCTGCCCCCAGCACGGTGGATGTCTCACTCCGGACGGACGGAACCCGACGCGTGACGGAGCATCAGCCCACTTCGCACGAGAGCCGGCACCAGGAGCAGTTGGCCCGGCCTCCTGAGGCGGCCCGGCCGCGCCCGGACGAGCCGGGCGCGGCCTCCGCCGCGCACTCCGGCGCGCCCGCCGGCCAGGTCGCCTCCCCGGCCGCCCGACGGCAGGCCCGCCCGGTCACCGCGTCCGTGCCCGGCCAGCCCGAACCCGGCTCGCGCGACCTCGCCCGGGACCTCGGCGCCGCGGCGGCCGCCGGAGCGATGGGGGCGCCGCCCGGACGGAGTCCCTCGCCGTCCCCGGGCGGGGGTGTGCCCGGCGGCCCGGCCTCCGGCGCGACCGGGGCCGGGAGCGGCGGCGAGGTGCCCGGCGGGGACGGCGCCGCGGTGGCCCGGCGCGAGGGCGACCGGCTGCGGTTCGTGGGCGCGGCCACCCGCCGGATCGCGCGCGGCATAGACCTCGACGAGATCGTGCTGGGGCTGTGCCGGGCCACCGTCCCCACCTTCTCGGACGCGATCCTCGTGCATCTGCGCGACCCGCTGCCGGTCGGGGACGAGCGGCCCGCCAGCCCCTTCGTGCTGCGGCTGCGCCGAACCGACCGGCTGCGTTTAGTCGACGAGTCGCTCCAGGAGCCGGAGGCGGCCGACGCCCTGTCCCCGCTGAACTCCCAGACCGATCTGACCCCGACCGCCGAGCTCTGCGAGGTCCGCACCGGCGGCGCCCTCGCCGAGGTGCTGCGCGGGGTGCGGCCGGTCTTCGGGGACTCCGTGCCCGCCCGTCTCGCCCTGGCCGAGCTGCTCGGCCCCGACCGCCCGGTCCCCGGCGGGCACCGGACCATACTTGCCCCGCTCCGGGGCCGGCGCCGGGTGATCGGCGCCGCCGTGTTCGTCCGCGGCCTGGAGCGGCCCGCGTTCGAGGCGAACGACCTGCTGGTGGCGGCCCAGCTCGCCACCCACACCGCGCTCGGCATCGACAAGGCCGTGCTGTACGGGCGCGAGGCGTACATCGCGGACGAGCTCCAGCGGACCATGCTGCCGGACTCGCTGCCCCAGCCCACCGGGGTACGGCTGGCCTCGCGCTATCTGCCCGCCGCCGAGACCGCCCGGGTCGGCGGCGACTGGTACGACGCGATCCCGCTGCCCGGCAGCCGGGTGGCGCTGGTCGTCGGCGACGTGATGGGCCACTCCATGACCTCGGCCGCGATCATGGGCCAGCTGCGCACCACCGCGCAGACGCTGGCCGGGCTCGACCTGCCGCCGCAGGAGGTGCTGCACCACCTCGACGAGCAGGCCCAGCGCCTGGGCACCGACCGGATGGCGACCTGCCTCTACGCGGTGTACGACCCGGTCGCCCACCGCATCACCATCGCCAACGCCGGGCACCCGCCGCCGGTGCTGCTGCATCTGGGCGGGCGCGCCGAGGTGCTGCGGGTGCCGCCGGGCGCCCCGATCGGCGTGGGCGGGGTCGACTTCGAGGCGGTCGAACTGGACGCCCCGGCGGGCGCCACCCTGCTCCTGTACACCGACGGCCTGGTCGAGTCCCGGCTGCGGGACGTGTGGACCGGCATCGAGCAGCTGCGGGAGCGCCTGGCCGCCACCGCGCAGCTGACCGGCCCGGACCATCCGCCGCCCCTGGAGGCGCTCTGCGACGACGTCCTGGACATGCTGGGCCCCGGCGACCGGGACGACGACATCGCGCTGCTCGCGGCCCGCTTCGACGGGATCGCGCCGAGCGACGTGGCGTACTGGTTCCTGGACCCGGAGGACTCCGCCCCCGGCCGGGCCCGGCGCCTGGCCCGGCGCGCCCTGGACCGCTGGGGCCTTGAGGAGCTGACGGACTCGGTGGAGCTGCTGGTCAGCGAGGTGGTCACCAACGCCGTGCGGTACGCGGAGCGCCCGGTGACCCTGCGGCTGCTCAAGACGGACGTACTGCGCTGCGAGGTCGGCGACGACTCCCCGCAGCTGCCCCGCCAGCGGCGGGCGCGCGACACCGACGAGGGCGGGCGCGGGCTGTTCCTGGTGAACCGGCTGGCCAGGCGGTGGGGCGCGACCCGGCTCTCCGGCGGCAAGGTGGTCTGGTTCGAGCTGCCGACCCGCCCCTGAGAGGCGGACGGGCGGCGAGGCCGCCCCGGCAGACGGTTCGGCCCCCCACCCGTGCGGGTGGGGGGCCGCCGTACGTCACGGGCCGGGGCTACGGCGTGCTGCCGGCGCCCTCGATGGTGCCCTGGGTGGCTCCGCCGTCGGTCGTGCCGGTGGTGGTGCCCCCGGTGGTCTGGCCTCCGGTGGTCTGGCCGCCGTTGGTCTGGCCCCCGGTCGTCTGACCGCCCGTCGTCGGACCGCCGGTGGTCTGGCCCCCGGTCGTCTGACCGCCCGTCGTCGGACCGCCGGTGGTCTGGCCCCCGGTCGTCTGACCGCCCGTCGTCGGCGTCTTCGTCGGCTTGTGCGTCGGCGGGTGCGAGGAAGGCGTCTTGGACGGGGTGTGCGACGGGGTGCGCGAGGGCGTGTTGGACGGGGTCCCGGACGGCGTCGTCACCGGCGTCACATCGGGCTCCACGGCCGCGCCCTGGTCGGTCTCCAGGTCGAACTTGGAGTCGTCGCTGCCTACGGCGTCGAAGGTGTACGCGGCCCAGATCTTCGCCGGGATGGCACCACCGTTGATACGGCCGTTGGCGGGTCCCTCGTTTCCGGTGGCGCCCGCGATGCTCACCTGGCCGCCCTTGGGCACCGTGTGCCCGTCCACCTGGCGCGCCTCGGCCGCCTCGCCCCACAGGCCGACCGAGGTCACCAGCGAGGGCGTGTACCCGGTGAACCAGGCCGACTTGTTGTCGTCGGAGGTACCGGTCTTGCCCGCGACCGGCTGCCCGTCGCGGTTCTCGGCGTCCCGCACCGACCTCTTGGCCGTACCGTCGTCGACCACACCGGTGAGCACCGAGGTGACGGCGTCCGCCGCGTCCCGGCTGATCACCTGGTCGCCGACGGGGTCCGGCTTGTTGTACTTGGCCACCTTGTGCTGGGCCGACTTGACGATGGACGGCGTGATCTTCTTGCCGTGGTTGTCCAGCGTGGCGTACGCGCCGGCCATCTCCATCGGGCTCGCGCCGTAGGAGCCCAGGGTCATGGCGGGCTCGGCGCTGACGCCCTTCATGTGGTTGAGCCCCAGCGCGACGGCCGTGTCCCGCAGCTTGGGAAGCCCCACGTCCACGCCCATCTGCGCGAAGACGCTGTTGACGGACTTGTTCATCGCCGTCTGGACGGTGATGGGACCGTAGCTGTCGCCGTCCTCGTTGGGCGGCGCGTAGCCCTTGCCGCCCTCGCCCTTCACCGGCCGCTTGTTGTCGCCGTTGTAGATGGTGTTGGCGCGGATCTCCTTGCCGTCCTGCGTCTCGGCCTTGTCGTTGAGCGCGGTGGCGAGGATCAGCGGCTTGAAGGTGGAGGCGGGCTGGTAGGTGGCCGTGGTGGCGTTGCTGATCTGGTGCTTCATGTAGTCCTGGCCGCCGTACAGCGCGACCACCGAACCGGTCTTGGGGTCCACCGAGACGGCACCCGCCTGGATGTCCTGGTCGACCTTCCTCTTCTTCTTGTCCAGCTTGCTGGTCAGCTCCTGCTTCACAGCGTCCTCAAGGAGCTTCTGCTTCTTGGGGTCGATGTTGAGGGTGATGGTCCAGCCGCCCTTGGCGAGGTCCGCGGGGCTGATGCCGTTGCGTTCCATCTCATCCTTGGCGGCCCTGACCATGTAGCCGGTCTGGCCGTCCATGCCGGGGTCGGGCTTGGGCTCGACGGGCACCGGGAACTTCATCCCGGCCCGCTGGCCCTCGTCCAGCTCCTTCATCTTGACCATGTTGTCGAGGACGTAGTTCCAGCGGGCCGTCACCAGCTTCTTGCCGGTCTCCGAGGCCACCGCCCAGTCGTACTGGCTGGGCGCCTGGAGCAGGGCCGCCAGATAGGCGCCCTGCTCGATGGTCAGCTTGGAGGAGTCCACGCCGTAGTACGCCTGCGCCGCGGCCTGGATGCCGTAGGAGTTGCGGCCGTAGAAGCTGGTGTTGATGTAGCCGGCCAGGATCTCCTTCTTGGAGTACTTCCGGTCGACCTTGAGGGAGATCACCAGCTCCTTGAGCTTGCGGGTGACCGTCTGGTCCTGGCTCAGGTAGAAGTTCTTGACGTACTGCTGGGTGATGGTCGAACCACCCTGCTTGCCCTTGCCGGAGACGGTGTTCAGCAGGCCTCGGGCGGTGCCCTTGAGGTCGACGCCGGAGTCCTTGTAGAAGGACATGTTCTCGGCGGCGACAAAGTCGAGCTGGACCTTCTCGGGGATCTTGTCGAGCCCGACGACCTCGCGGTTGAGCTGCCCGGTCCGGGCGATGATCTTGCCGTTGGGGAGCTTGTAGACGTTGCTCTCCATCTTGGCCTGGTCGTTGGGCTCCGGGATCGGCGTCATCGTGTAGATGATGTAGAAGCCGCCCATGCCGAGCAGGACGAGCCCGAAGAAGGTGCCGAGCATCTTCTTCCAGGTGAAGAGCCTGCGTATTCGGCCGCCCTTCGTCTGCTGGGTCCGGCGCGCCCCGCGCTGCCGGGCCCGCCGCTCTTCCGCTCGGCCCATAACCTCAGTCGCTCGCCTTCTTGACTCGCCAGATCAGCTCAGAAAACTAACACCGCACCTGTGGACAAAGAGGAGCCCATCACGTCTTTTCCGTACGTGACAATCAGCACCCGGCCCATGGGAACCGACTGACAAACGGCCCCGAGGGTTGCCAGAACCCAGGATCCTGCCCTTTTTTGCCACGGAATGTCATGTTCCTCATGGGCTATACACCGGGGGTATACACTCCGCGTATACCTGGTGCGTATAGTCCTCCCCATGTCACTCGGCCCGTCCCCCGGTCCCGCCGCGTACACGCCCCTGCTCGGCGCGAGCGGGCTGTGCAAGGCGTTCGGTCCCACGCCCGCCCGCCCCTCCCGTCCGCAGCCGTACCAGCAGCCGTACCAGCAGAAAGGCATCTGAGCATGTCCATCGGCCACACCCTCCTCGGACTCCTGGAGTCGGGCCCGCGCCATGGGTACGACCTCAAGCGCGCCTTCGACGAGAAGTTCGGGCACGACCGCCCGCTGCACTACGGGCAGGTCTACTCGACCATGTCGCGCCTGCTGAAGAACGGTCTCGTGGAGGTCGACGGCGTGGAGGCCGGCGGCGGCCCCGAGCGCAAGCGGTACGCGATCACCGAGGCCGGCGTCACCGATGTCGAGGCGTGGCTCAGGCAGCCGGAGAAGCCCGAGCCGTACCTCCAGTCGACGCTCTACACCAAGGTCGTCCTCGCCCTGCTCACCGGCCGCAGCGCCGGGGACCTGCTCGACACCCAGCGCGCCGAGCATCTGCGCCTGATGCGCATCCTCACCGACCGCAAGCGCCGCGGTGACCTCTCCGACCAGCTGATCTGCGACCACGCGCTCTTCCACCTGGAGGCGGACCTGCGCTGGCTCGAACTCACCGCGGCCCGTCTCGACCAGCTCGCCACGGAGGTACGCGCATGACGCCCGCCGGCTCCCTGCTCCTCGCCAAGGACCTGCGCAAGTCGTACGGGCCCACGCCCGCGCTCGACGGCGCCGAGTTCTCCATCCACCCCGGCGAGGTCGTCGCCGTCATGGGCCCCTCCGGCTCGGGCAAGTCGACGCTGCTGCACTGCCTCGCCGGGATCGTCACGCCCGACTCGGGGTCGATCCTCTACGACGGCCGCGAACTGTCGTCGATGAAGGACGCCGAGCGCAGCGCCCTGCGCCGCGGCGAGTTCGGCTTCGTCTTCCAGTTCGGCCAGCTCGTCCCCGAGCTGACCTGCGTGGAGAACGTGGCCCTGCCGCTGCGGCTGACCGGGACGCGGCGCAAGGAGGCCGAGCGCACGGCGCTCGCCTGGATGGAGCGCCTGGAGGTCGACGACCTGGCCCGCAAGCGGCCCGGCGAGGTCTCCGGCGGCCAGGGCCAGCGCGTCGCGGTGGCCCGCTCGCTGGTCACCTCGCCGCGGGTGGTCTTCGCCGACGAGCCCACCGGCGCCCTCGACTCGCTCAACGGCGAACGCGTGATGCACCTGCTCACCGAGGCCGCCCGGTCCACCAACGCGGCGGTCGTCCTGGTCACCCACGAGGCCCGGGTCGCCGCCTACTCCGACCGCGAGATCGTCGTACGCGACGGCCGGTCCCGCGACATGATGCTGGAGCACTCCGTATGACCCAGGCACGCGCGGGAAGGGCCGCACACGCGGCGAACCGGGCCCGCGAACTCGCGCTGGGCGCCAGGTTCGCGCTCACGGGCGGCCGCGAGGGGTGGACGCGCACCCTGATGACGGCGGTCGGTGTCGGCCTCGGCGTGGCGCTGCTGCTCGCCACCACCGCCCTGCCGGGCGCGCTCGCGGCCCGGGACGCGCGCGACAACGCCCGCAACGACTACGGCGCCCAGCAGGTGTCCGCGGGCGCCGACACCATGCTGCTCGCCCGTACCGACACGGTCTTCGGCGGCAAGGACATCCGCGGCCGGCTGCTCCAGCCCGAGGGCGACCGCGCGCCCGTGCCGCCGGGGCTCTCCGCGCATCCCGCGCCCGGCACCATGGTGGTCTCGCCCGACCTGCGCGCGCTGCTGGAATCGCCCGGCGGGAAGCTGCTGCGCGAGCGCGTCCCGTACAGGATCACCGGCACCATCAAGGACGCCGGTCTCCTCGGCCCGCACGAACTGGCCTACTACGCGGGCAGCGACACGCTCAAGGGCCACGAGGCGCTCGACGCGGACCGGATCGACGTCGAGCGGATCAAGTCCTTCCCCGACAAGCCGCTGTCCGAGCCGATCGACCCGATCCTGGCCCTGCTCATCGTGATCATCTTCGTGGTGCTGCTGCTGCCGGTCGCGGTGTTCATCGCGGCGGCCGTACGGTTCGGCGGCGACCGGCGCGACAAGCGGCTCGCGGCGCTGCGCCTGGTGGGCGCGGACAGCCGGATGACCCGCTGGATCGCGGCGGGCGAGGCGCTGGCGGGCTCGGTCCTCGGACTCGCCCTCGGCACGGTGTTCTTCCTCATCGCCCGCCAGTACGTGGGTGAGGTCACCGTCGCCCGGCTCAACATCTTCCCCTCCGACCTCGACCCCAGCCTGGGCCTGGCGCTCCTGGTGGGCGCGGCGGTGCCGGCTGCGGCCGTCGCGGTGACGCTGTTCGCGCTGCGCGGGGTGGTGATCGAGCCGCTGGGCGTCGTACGGACGTCGGTGCCGCGCCCGCGGCGCCTGTGGTGGCGGCTGCTGCTGCCGGTGGTCGGACTCGGCCTGCTCGTCCCGATGTTCGACAAGGGCCGTGACACCGGCTTCTACAACCAGGGCCAGGTGATCGGCGGTACGGTCCTGCTCCTCATCGGGGTCACGGCGCTGCTGCCGTGGGTGATCGAGACGGTGGTGCGGCGGCTCGGCGGCGGCGGGGTCGGCTGGCAACTGGCGGTCCGCCGCCTCCAGATGAACTCGGGCGCCGCGGCCCGCCTGGTCAACGGCATCGCCGTGGCGGTGGCCGGGGCGATCGCGCTCCAGATGCTCTTCAGCGGCATCGAGGGCGACTACGTGACCTCCAGCGGCGAGGACACGGCGCGGGCGCAGCTGGTCGTACCGATGTCGGCGAACCTGTCCAAGGCCGAGCAGGAGCGCCGCGAGGCGAACCTGAAGGCGGTGCCCGGGGTGACCGGCACGACGACGCTGGGCAACGTGGGCCTGCACACCGAGTCCAAGGACCCGGAGTCGCAGAAGTACGTCGAGATGGCGGTCGGGGACTGCCGCGCGCTGCGCGAGGTGGGCGAGCTGCCCTCGTGCCGGGACGGGGACGTGTTCGTCACGTCCGGGGGCGACTTCGGCGGGGACGGCGCGGCGCCGGGAGCGAAGCTGTTCTTCGAGACCCCGTCGCAGGGCGGCCGCCCGGGCACGCGGATCCCGTACACGGTGCCGCGTGACGCCCGGGTCGTCCCGGCGCGGGTGGACCCCATGGGCACCAGGCGGGGCGGCCTGCTGGCGACGCCGGGGGCGCTGCGCGGCCTCACGAAGGTGCGCGTCTTCTCCACGACGTACGTGACCACGCGCCCCGGCGACCCGCTGGTGGCCGACCGGGTCCTGAACGCGGCCTGGGCGGCGGACCCGTTCACGCAGGCGCGGGCGCTCGACGACGTCAAGACGGCGGCGAAGTTCGCCGGGGTGCGGCGGGGGCTGTACATCGGGGCGGCGGCGGTCCTGCTGCTGATCGGCACGAGCCTGCTGGTGTCGATGCTGGAGCAACTGCGCGAACGCAAGCGCCTGCTGTCGTCCCTGGTCGCCTTCGGCACCCGCCGCACGACCCTGAGCTGGTCGGTCCTGTGGCAGACGGCGGTCCCGGTGGCGCTGGGGCTCACCCTGGCGACGGGGGTGGGCCTGGGCCTGGGGGCGGTCCTGCTCCGCATGGTGGGCCACCCGATCCTCGTCGACTGGACGTCGGTGCTGGGGATGGTGGGGATCGGGGGTGGTGTGGTGGTGCTGGTGACGGTGTTGTCGCTGCCGCCGCTGTGGAGGTTGATGCGGGCGGATGGGTTGCGTACGGAGTAGGGGTGGTGGGGGGCGGGGTGTTTCCCCCACCCCGCCCCTCCCCGTAAGCCCTCTGCCGGGCGGCGGGTTACGGCTGCGCCGGGGGGTGGGTGGGTGGCTGGTTGCGCAGTTCCCCGCGCCCCTGAGAGGCGGTCGGTCAACCACCGGCCGGTGGAGGGCCGAGCGCGCAGTTCCCCGCGCCCCTGAGAGGCAGCCCGTCATCCATCCGCCGGTGGAGGGCCGAGCGCGCAGTTCCCCGCGCCCCTAGCGGGTTCGGCTCCTCCGGCGTACCAGGGGCCGGGCCGCCCAGGGGCGCGGGGAACTGCGCGACCGGCCCCCACCGGCCCGCAGACGACATGAGCCCTCGGGGGCGCAGCCCCTTTGAGGGGCGCGGGGAACTGCGCGACCAGCCCCCCACCGGCCCGCAGACGAAACCAGCCCTGGGGGCGCAGCCCCCCCCTTCAGGGGCGCGGGGAACTGCGCGGGCGACCCCGTACGGTCCGCGGGTGGAAGGGGGGTTGGGGTGCAGCCCCGGGGTAGGCGCTCCCCGATCCGGCGGAGCCCCCGCCCCCGGGCGTCACGGAGCCGGTGGGGCGGGGCACAGGCGTACGGGCAAACCCCCCATCGCCCCCCGCAACGCCCCCGCGAACTCCTCGAACTCCGCCTGGCGCGCCGCGCCGGACCGGATCGCCAGCGCCACCCTCCGCGAGGGCGCGGGCTCCGCGAAGTACCCCGTCACCAACCGCTCGTTCCGGTCCGTCTCCACCCGTACAGCCGTTCGCGGCAGCAACGTCACCCCCAGCCCGCCCGCCACCAACTGCACCAGCGTGGACAGCCCCGCCGCCGTCGTCGTCACCGCGGCCCCCTCGTCCCGGCCCGCCTCCCGGCAGATGTCCAGCGCCTGGTCGCGCAGGCAGTGGCCCTCGTCGAGGAGCAGGAGGTCCAGCTCCCGCAGGGCCTCGCGCGGCACGTCCTCCCGCCCGCCCAGCCAATGCTCGCTCGGCATCACCAGGACGAAGTCCTCGTCGAAGAGCGGGAGTTCGGTCACCCCGGGAACGCCCAGCGGAACGGCGAGGAGCAGCACGTCGAGCCGCCCCGCCGCCAGCCCGTCCAGCAGCGAGGACGTCTGCTCCTCGTGGACCTGGAGGTCCAGCTCCGGATACCGCTCGTGGACCAGCCGCAGCACCGTCGGCAGCAGATACGGCGCCACCGTCGGGATCACCCCGAGCCGCAGCACCCCGGTGAACGGCGCCCGTACCGCCTCGGCCTCCTCCAGGAGCACCCCCACCGCGTCCAGCACCGCCTTCGCCCGCACCGCGAGCCGCTCGCCGGCGGGCGACAGGAGCACCCGGCGCGTGGTGCGCTCCAGGAGCTGCACCCCCAGCGCCTCCTCCAGCGCCGAGACCGCCCCGGACAGCGCGGGCTGGCTCATCCCGATCGCCGCCGCCGCGTCCCGGAAGTGCAGGTGCTCGGCCACCGCCGCGAACGCCCGCAGCTGCGCCAGGCTCGGCTGCTTGAGCGGTTTGGCGGGTTTCACCAGCTTTACCGGCTTCACCGGCGGCTGCGCCCGCTTCCCCCGGCCGCCCGGCGTCCCGGGCGCCGTCCCCGGCATCCCCGGCCTCCCCGGCACTCCTCTATCTCCTGTCACTGATAAGCACCTCCGATCACGATGACCGAGTCTAGCTATTTCCCTGATCAATGCCTCCTGTGACACCATCGCTAATCCGTCCAACCCCGAGGGAAGCCCCCAAAAAGGACCCTTCCCGAACGCAAGGAGAGCGCGTGCTCACTGTTGGTGACAAGTTCCCCGAGTTCGACCTGACCGCCTGCGTGTCGCTGGAGAGCGGCAAGGAGTTCCAGCAGATCGACCACAAGACCTACGAGGGCAAGTGGAAGATCGTCTTCGCGTGGCCCAAGGACTTCACCTTCGTGTGCCCGACCGAGATCGCCGCCTTCGGCAAGCTGAACGAGGAGTTCGCCGACCGTGACGCTCAGGTCCTCGGCTTCTCCGGCGACTCCGAGTTCGTCCACCACGCCTGGCGCAAGGACCACCCGGACCTGACCGACCTGCCCTTCCCGATGATGGCCGACCCGAAGCACGAGCTCATGCGTGACCTCGGCATCGAGGGCGAGGACGGCTACGCCAAGCGCGCCGTCTTCATCGTCGACCAGAACAACGAGATCCAGTTCTCCATGGTGACCGCCGGCTCCGTCGGCCGTAACCCCAAGGAGGTCCTGCGGGTCCTGGACGCCCTCCAGACCGACGAGCTGTGCCCGTGCAACTGGTCCAAGGGCGACGAGACCCTGGACCCGGTCGCGCTCCTCTCGGGCGAGTGAACGGGAGTACGACATGGCTCTCGACGAACTGAAGTCCGCCCTGCCGGACTACGCCAAGGACCTCAAGCTGAACCTCGGCTCGGTCATCGGCAACAGCGAGCTCCCGGCCCAGCAGCTGTGGGGCACGGTCCTCGCCTGCGCGATCGCCTCGCGCTCGCCGAAGGTGCTGCGTGAGCTGGAGCCCGAGGCCAAGGCCAACCTCTCCCCCGAGGCGTACACCGCCGCCAAGTCCGCCGCGGCGATCATGGCGATGAACAACGTCTTCTACCGCACCCGCCACCTGCTCTCCGACCCGGAGTACGGGACGCTGCGGGCCGGTCTGCGGATGAACGTCATCGGCAACCCGGGCGTGGAGAAGGTCGACTTCGAGCTGTGGTCGCTGGCCGTCTCCGCGGTCAACGGCTGCGGCCAGTGCCTCGACTCGCACGAGCAGGTGCTGCGCAAGGCCGGCGTCTCCCGCGAGACCATCCAGGAGGCCTTCAAGGTCGCCTCGGTGATCCAGGCGGTCGGCGTCACGCTGGACGCGGAAGCCGTCCTGGCCGAGTAGGTCCGTACCGGTACGTGCGAAGGCCCCCGCCGACATCGTCGGCGGGGGCCTTCGTCACTTCTCCGCCGGGGCCGGCGCCAGGTCCGGGCCGGGCTCCGGCTCCTCGTCCGGCGGCGGCTGCGCCGCCTGCCGCGCGCTGCGCAGCGCGTTCTCCTTCGCGTGCGCCCGCAGATAGCCGACCACCGTGTTCGTCACCGCCACCAGCGGGACCGCCACCACCGAGCCGCCGATGCCGCCGATCAGGCCGCCCGCGGCGACCGAGAGGACCACCGCGAGCGGGTGGACCCGTACCGCCCGGCCCAGGATGAAGGGCTGGAGCACATGGCCCTCGATCTGCTGGACCAGCAGCACCACGAGCAGCACCATCACCGCGGTGAACACGCCCTCGGTGACCAGCGCGACCACCACCGCCAGCGCGCCCGAGACCACCGCGCCGACCAGCGGGACGAAGGCGAACAGGAAGATGAAGACGGAGAGCGGCACGGCCATCGGGACGTGCAGGAAGTAGATGCCGAGGCCGATGAAGATCGCGTCGATCAGCGCCACTATCACCGTGCCCCGTACGTACGCGGTGAGCGTGCGCCAGGCGCGCGGCCCCGCTCCGGCGACGCCCGGCCGGGCCTGGGCGGGGACCAGGTGCAGGACCCACTTCCAGATGCGCGGGCCGTCGTAGAGCAGGAACAGCGTCGAGAACATCGCCAGCAGGATGCCGGTGAGGACCTCGACGAGGACGGTCACGCCCTGGAGGCCCGCCGAGGTGATCTCGTTGGTGTTGTGGCCGATGGTGTCGCTGAGGTTCTTGGCGACCTGGTTGATCTGGTCCTCGGTGACGTGGAAGGGGCTGTTGAGGAGCCAGCGTTTGAGCTCGTCGATGCCCCGCTGCACCTTCTCGGAGAGGGTGTCCAGGTTGTCCATGACCTGCCAGACCACGAACCAGCCGATCAGGCCCATCACGATGAAGCCCGAGATCGCGGTCACGGCGGTGGCGAGGCCCCGGGGCAGTCCCATCCGCTTGAGGCGCGAGACGGTCGGCTGGAGCAGCGCGGTGATGAACAGCGCGGCCACGAACGCGAGGACCACCAGCCGTACGGCGCTGATGACCCGCATCAGCACCCACAGCGTCCCCGCGAGGACCAGCAGCCGCCAGCCGATCTCGGCGGCCACCCGCATCCCCCACGGCACGGCGTCCACGGGGTCGGGCCGCGCGGCGACCGCGGGGGCGTAGGCGGGCGGGGCGGGCACGTGTTCGGGCGCGGGCGGTTCCTCGGCCGGGGCCGGTGAATCGTCACTGCCGAGCGCGGCGGAGCCGTCCAGGCCCACGTCCGCGTCGGCCCGCGCCTCGGCCTCCGCCCGGCGCTCGTCCAGACGTTCTCCCATACGGGTCAGACCGGCGCCCAGCGCCCCGAGCAGCCCCGGAACCTTCGACATGATGCTGCCGTTTCCCTTTCCCCCGCTGTGTGTCCCCACCACTCCCCCCACACCGGAGTCGTCGCCTCCGACCGTACACGGGCAAAGCCCCTCACCGAAGGACGGTAAGGGGCTTCGAAAGGTTGAGTGCCCGGAGCGAAGACTGCCGGCCCCTAGTACCAGGTGTTGGCCTGCCAGAACGACCAGGCGCCACAGGGGCTGTGGTACCGGGAGTTCATGTAGTTCAGGCCCCACTTGATCTGGGTGGCGGGGTTGGTCCGCCAGTCGGCGCCCGCCGAGGACATCTTGGAGCCGGGAAGCGCCTGGACCAGGCCGTACGCGCCGGACCCGGAGTTGACCGCCTGGTAGTTCCAGGTCGACTCGTGGTTCACGATGTTGCTGAAGCACTGGAACTGGTCCGCCGGCACGATCTGCCGGGCGATGGCCTGGACCTGCGCGACCGTGTACGAGCCCTGGACGGGGAACGACGCGGGGTCGCGGGTCGCGGAGCGGCTGGCGACCTGCTCCTTCTCGCGCTCCTTCGCCTTCTCCTCAGCCGACTCCTTCTTGGACTTGGCGTCCTTGGCGGCCTGGAGGCGGGCGGCCTCCTCGGCGGACTTCTTCGCCGCGGCGCTCGCCTGGGCCGACTGGGCGTCCGCCTGCTGTGTCAGGGACGCGGTCTGCACCTGGGCCTGCTGGCCCGCGGGGATGTCCGCGAGAAGCGTCGTGTCGGCGGCGGTCGCCTCGACGTTGTCGTTCGAAGCGGACTGGGGCGCGCCCGAGGCGACGCCCACGACGGCACCGACGGTGGTGACCGCGGTGGCTGACGCCACCGCGAATCCCCGGACCGAGATCCGGCTCACACGGTTTCCTTCCAGCAGCGCCCGCACTGGTGACCTGAGCGGACGCAATCGTGCCCCTGGCTCTCTCCTCCCAACTGCTCAGGTCACGGGAGGAACTGACCCGGTGGGCAACTCCCTTGCGGGAGCGCCGCGTGGTGCTCGGGCGGCATACGGCGACGCTATGGAGTTACGAGGTACAGGTGTGCCGTATGCGGGGCCTGACGGATGCAAGACTTTGCCCGAGAGCGGCGCCGCAAGGCAATTCCCCACCGCGTGTGAAACCTCACACCCCTTCAGCCCCACGTGTTTTGGCGTATCCGGCCCACGAAAAGGCGCCGCCCGGCTAAGCTCAACGGCTTCGCGGGCGGCGCCGATTCGGGCGTTCGGTATCAGATCTGGCCGTCCTCCAGCATTTCGGTCACCAGTGCGGCGATCTGCGACCGCTCGGAGCGGGTGAGGGTGACGTGCGCGAAGAGCGGATGGCCCTTCAGCTTCTCGACGACGGCGACCACTCCGTCGTACCGGCCGACCCGCAGGTTGTCCCGCTGCGCCACGTCATGGGTGAGCACCACACGTGAGTTCGCCCCAATACGGGACAACACGGTCAGCAGAACGTTCCGTTCGAGCGACTGGGCCTCGTCCACGATCACGAACGCGTCGTGCAGCGAGCGGCCGCGGATGTGGGTGAGCGGCAGGACCTCCAGCATGCCGCGCGACGTCACCTCCTCGATCACCTCCCGCGTGGTGACCGCCGAGAGCGTGTCGAAGACCGCCTGCGCCCAGGGGCCCATCTTCTCGGCCTCGGAGCCGGGCAGATAGCCGAGCTCCTGCCCGCCCACCGCGTACAGCGGGCGGAAGACCATCACCTTCTTGTGCTGGCGGCGCTCCAGGACCGCCTCCAGGCCCGCGCAGAGGGCCAGCGCGGACTTGCCGGTGCCGGCCCGGCCGCCCATCGACACGATGCCGATGTCCGGGTCGAGCAGCAGGTCCAGCGCGATGCGCTGCTCGGCGCTGCGGCCGCGCAGACCGAACGCCTCCCGGTCCCCGCGCACCAGCTTCACGTTGCCGTCGGCCGTGACGCGGCCGAGGGCCTTGCCGCGCTCGGACTGGAGCACCAGGCCGTTGTGGACCGGCAGGCCCGCGGCCTCCGGCACGAAGAGCGTCTCCTCCTCGTAGAGAAGGTCCACCTGCTCGCCCGAGAGCGACAGGTCGGACATCCCGGTGAAACCCGAGTCGGTGATGGCCAGTTCCGCCCGGTACTCCTCGGCGAGCAGGCCGACCGACGACGCCTTGATCCGCAGCGGCAGGTCCTTGGAGACGACGGTGACGTCGTACCCCTCGGCCTGGAGGTTGCGGGCGACGGCGAGGATCCGTGAGTCGTTGTCCCCCAGCCTGTAGCCGGCGGGCAGGACGCCGGGATCGGAATGGTTGAGTTCGACGCGGAGCGTGCCGCCGAGATCGCCCAGCGGGATGGGTGCGTCGAGGCGTCCGTACCGGACCCGGAAGTCGTCGAGCAGGCGCAGGGCCTGGCGCGCGAAGTAGCCGAGTTCCGGATGGTGCCTCTTCGCCTCCAGTTCCGTGACCACGACGATCGGGAGCACCACCTCGTGCTCGTCGAACCGGGCCATGGCGTTGGGGTCGGCCAGCAGGACGCTGGTGTCGAGGACGTAGGTGCGCCGGTCGGGCATGCGGCGCTTTGTGCTGGTCACCACGGAAGGACGTACCCCCTCGGAAGAGGTCGGGGTGCGACGGCGTCGCGGGGGTGGGGGCCGGGCTGTGGCCACGCTGCGCGGGCCGAGCACCGGCCCTCCGCTCCGTACGTGCACAGTGCACGCGCGTCCTGGTGCAAAGGGCCTCCCGGGTGAGCGGCCACTTCTGGCCGTTCAACTGGAGGGGGTATTCCCTCGAACAAGCGCGGCCATGCACAGGCATATGCGCTTGGTGGGGACCAAAGGGATTGACTCCCGGTCAGGACCCGCCGGACAGGTCATGACATGAGGGGACGGACGGGACGGGTCAGGTCCCGTAGCGCCGGTGGCGCGCCGCGTAGTCGCGCAGGGCGCGCAGGAAGTCCACCTTGCGGAAGGCGGGCCAGAACACTTCGCAGAAGTAGTACTCGGAATGGGCCGACTGCCACAGCATGAATCCGGACAGGCGCTGCTCGCCGCTGGTGCGGATGACCAGGTCCGGGTCGGGCTGGCCGCGGGTGTAGAGGTGTTCGGAGATGCTGTCGATGGAGACGGTCTCGGCCAGCTCCTCGAAGCTGGTGCCCTTGGCCGCCGCGTCGAGCAGCAGCGAGCGGACCGCGTCCGCGATCTCCTGGCGGCCGCCGTAGCCCACGGCGACGTTGACGAGTATGCCGCCGACGTCGTGCGTGGCCTGCTCGGCCTCCTTGAGCACCGACTGGGTGCGCGCGGGCAGCAGGTCCATCTGGCCCACGTGGTGGACGCGCCACCGCCCGTCCGCCGCCAGGTCGCGCACCACGCCCTCGATGATGCCGAGCAGCGGGACCAGCTCGTTGTCGGGCCGGTCGAGGTTGTCCGTGGAGAGCATCCACAACGTCACGACCTCGACGTCCGTCTCCGCGCACCAGCCGAGCAGTTCGTGGATCTTGCTGGCGCCCGCCTGGTGCCCCTGTTCGGGGCTGCCGCCGGAGGCCTTGGCCCAGCGCCTGTTCCCGTCCAGGATGACGCCGATGTGCTTGGGCGCCTGGTCGTGGTCGAGGCGACCTTCCACCCGGCGTGCGTAGAGCCCGTACACCAGGTCGCGCAAGTTCACCGATTCCACCCTCTCGTTGCTTCCGGGAGCCGCCGCAGCACCGCATACGGCCCTCCCCCAGTACCTGTACGGCCTGAGGGCACCCCCAAGGAAGGCACAGTACTGCGGACGGGTCACAGGGGCCCAACTCGGCCTGTCACAAGTCCGTGATAAGCAGGGAAACGTGACTGAATCCCTCCCCCTCCACCACATCGCCGCCGACGACCGCTACGACTCCATGGAGTACCGGCGAACCGGCCGCAGCGGTCTGAAGCTCCCCGCGCTCTCCCTGGGCCTGTGGCACAACTTCGGTGACGACCGCTCCCTGGGCTCCCAGCGCGCGATCCTGCGCCGCGCCTTCGACCTGGGCGTCACCCACTTCGACCTGGCCAACAACTACGGGCCGCCGCCCGGCTCGGCCGAGCTCAACTTCGGGAAGATCTTCGCCCAGGACTTCCGGCCGTACCGGGACGAGCTGATCATCTCCACCAAGGCCGGCTACCAGATGCACCCGGGGCCGTACGGGGAGTGGGGCTCGCGCAAGTACCTGCTCTCCTCGCTGGACGCCTCGCTCGCCCGCATGGGCCTGGAGTACGTCGACATCTTCTACTCGCACCGCTTCGACCCGGAGACCCCGCTGGAGGAGACGATGGGCGCGCTGGCGTCCGCCGTCCAGCAGGGCAAGGCGCTGTACGTGGGCGTGTCCTCGTACACCAGCGAGCAGACCGCCGAGGCGGCGCGGATCCTCAGGGAGATGGGCGTCCCGGCCCTCATCCACCAGCCGTCCTACTCGATGATCAACCGCTGGACCGAGGACGACGGCCTGCTCGACACCCTGGAAGAGGCCGGGATGGGCTGCATCTCCTTCGTGCCGCTGGCGCAGGGGCTGCTCACCGACAAGTACCTCAAGGGCATCCCGGAGGGCTCGCGGGCCACCCAGGGCAAGTCGCTCGACCCGGGTCTGCTCAGCGAGGAGGTGGTGCGGCGGCTGAACGGGCTGAACGACATCGCGGCCCGGCGCGGCCAGTCGCTCGCCCAGCTGGCGATCTCGTGGGTGCTGCGCGACCCGCGGATGACGTCGGCGCTGATCGGCGCGTCGAGCGTGAAGCAGCTGGAGGAGAACGTGGCGGCCCTCGCCGGGGCGCCGCTGACGGCCGAGGAGCTGAAGGAGATCGACACCTTCGCGGTGGACACCGCGGGCACCAACATCTGGGCCGGGCGCGGCTGATCAAGGCCCGACCGCCGGCGCACAGCGGGTCCACAGGAACCGCCGCGGCCGACGCGCCCCAAAAAAACGGGCCGGTCCGTGGGGGGGATACGGACCGGCCCGAGGGGGGGTTTCCACCATAACCCTTCGTAAGTGATGGTGGGTGCCACGGCGTGCCGGAACTACGCTCCGAAATCGGCCGGGCACCGCGCGGGCACCGCCGGGGGTACCCCCGCACGGGGGGTCCGGGGGCCGCGCGCTTCCTTGACCGTGCAGGTCAGAGCGGTACCAACCGGCTCCGGCCGGACCGCGCGCCCCCCGCCGCGGGGCCGAAACCGCCTCCGCGTGTGCGACACCCCACTCACCCGGGTGGGTGAGCGGGGCCGGGGCCGGCCCGGGGAGCCTCAGCGCCGGAGCAGGGTGATGCCGTCGCGCTGGGCGACGACCCGGTAGCCGTAGGCCTGTTCGGCCTTGACCAGCTCGGCCTCCTGACGTTCCCTCGGGTACGGCCAGTAGCCCGGCGGATAGGGCCAGGACTCCGGCGGCACCCGGTCGTACACGATCCACTCGGCGCTCGGCGGCGGCACCTGCCGGCCCGTGTCGTACAGCCGCCAGTGGACCGGGTAGGTCGGGAAGAGCACCACGTCGGTACGGGAGGTGAGCTGCGGGGCCAGCCGGTTGGAGGCGGCGACGGTGGCGCCGTCGGGGATGCGGTCCAGGAGCGCGCGGGCGGCGGCGACGTGCTCGGTGGAGCGCCAGGTGGAGCGGTGGACGACCTGGGCGAGCGGGAAGGACGGGATCAGGACGAGGGTGACGGCGGCGGTGGTGGCGAGCGAGGCGCGCACATGGCGGCGGCCCAGGGCGTCGCCGGCGCGCCGGTAGGGGGCGAGGGCATCCGTCATGGCGGCCAGCACGACCGGCATGAGCACGGCCGTGTAGTGGAACGAGGTGCCCCAGTGGAACGGGTTCTGCGAGAGCATCCGCCAGCCGAGGGTGGGCACCGCGATCCAGGCGAGCGGCGAGCGCAGGGCGATCAGGGCCGCCGGGGCGAAGACGAGGACCAGGGTGGTGGCCTTCACCTCGGGGCGCACGGCGTCCAGCGGGGCGAAGGCCAGGGTGGCGAGCAGGGAGCCGTGGGCGGGCTCCAGGTTGGCGGCGTGGGCGTAGGTGCCGGCCGGGCTGAAGAACGGCATCAGCACCTTGAACTCCAGCGCGCTGCCGAGCAGCCCCGCGGCGGCGGTCGTCAGCCCCAGCCGGCGCCGCCCCTTCCAGGCGATGTACCCGCCGATCGCGGCGAGCGTGAGCCCCAGGTCCTCCTTGACGAGCAGCAGCGGCGCCGCCCAGGCCACCGCCGCCCCCCAGCGCCGCAGCGCCAGCGCCTCCAGGGCGAAGGAGACGAGCGGCACCGCGAAGCACACCTCGTGGAAGTCGAAGGCGACGGCCGAGGCGATGCCCCAGCTCAGCCCGTACGCGAAGGCCACGACGTGGGCCGCGCGCCGCCCCAGCGCCTGCCGGGCGCGGCGGGCGAGCGGCACGACGGCGACGGCGAGCAGCGCGGCCTGCGCGAAGAGCAGGGTGTACGGGGAGGGGGCGAGGCGGTAGAGCGGCGCGAGGACGACGAGCACGGGGTGGAAGTGGTCCCCGAGCAGGTTGAACCCCTCGCCGCGCAACGGGGAGACGGGGGCGCGCAGTTGGGCGTACGCCTTCACGGCCTGCTCGAAGATGCCGAGGTCGTAGCCGGTGGTGCGGATCAGCGCCTGGCGGCGGGCGCCGACCGTCGCGTACAGCGCGAAGAGCGCGGCGGCCCACCCCCACCACAGGAGGGCGGGCCGCCGCGTGTGGGTGTTCCGCCAGTCGGCGAGGGCGGCGGCGAGGGACCGGCGGGGCGCCGGATCACGGCTGACGACCCGGATGGTGCCCGCGGATCTGATCGCCCTGGCCGCCCTGGCCACCCCGACTGTCCGTCTTGTCCGCACTGTCCGCATCCGTTCCATAGGGCCGGATGCTAGGCGGCTCAGGAGGAGCGGAGCGGCTTCCTGGCCTCGATGAGGAACCGTGTCGCATGGGCGACGAAGGGCCCGTCCGTACGGATCTGCTCGTCCAGCTCCGCCAGCCGGTCGCGGTACTCCTCGACCGTGAAACCCGGCACCATCCAGACCACCTTGCGCAGGAAGTACACGACGGCGCCGATGTCGTGGAACTCGGCGCGCAGCTTCTCCTGGCGCAGGTCGGAGACCTGGAGCCCGGCGGCCTCGGCCTCGGCGCGCGCCCTGCCCGGGTCGCGCCTGCCCCGGACGTCGGCGGACTGCGGACCCAGGAAGTACTCCACCAGCTCGAACACACTGGCGGGTCCGACCTGTTGGGAGAAGTACGTGCCGCCGGGGGTGAGGACCCGGGCGATCTCCGGCCACCAGGTCTGGACGGGGTGACGGCTGGTCACCAGGTCGAAGGCGCCGTCGCCGAACGGCAGCGGCGGCTCGTCGGCGTCGGCGACCACCGCGACGCCGCGCGGATGGAGCAGGGAGGTGGCCCGCGCGACGTTCGGCGGCCACCCCTCGGTCGCGACGGCGAGCGGCGGCAGCTGCGGGACGGCGGCCAGGACCTCGCCGCCGCCGGTCTGCACGTCGAGGGCGGCCGTGGCCCGGGCCCAGCGCGCCGCCATGGCACGGGCGTACCCCCAGGACGGGCGCTCCTCGGTGGCCCGTCCGTCCAGCCAGGAGAAGTCCCAGCCGTCCACCGGGGCGGACGCCGCCTCGTCGATCAGGTCTTCGAAAGTGCGGGTGTTGTGGTTGCGGATGGTTTGCGCCATATTCCGGACCCTACGCGTCTTGTGCGGCCGAGGGGCCGAAGGTCCGCGCGTCCGCTACGTGCCGAGGCCGCCGAGCAGCAGGCCGAGATAGGTCCCGCCGATCATGAAGGGGCCGAACGGGATGGCCGTGCCGCGGTCGGCGCGGCGCGCCAGGATCAGCCCCAGACCGTACGTGCCGCCGGCCGCGAATCCCGCGAAGGCGCCGGTGAGGAGGATGCCCCAGCCGTACCAGCCGAGCACCACGCCGAGGCCCACGGCGAGCTTGACGTCACCGAAGCCGAGGCCGGCGGGGTGGAGGAGGAAGAGCACGAAGTACCCGCCGCCCAGGGCGAGTCCGCCGAGCAGGGCGTGTCGCCAGGATCCCGCCGGGTGCGGGGCGAGGGCGGCGGCGCCGAGGAGGAGGGCGGCCGCGGCGGCGAGGGGGAGGGTGAGGACGTCCGGCAGGCGGTTCACCCGGGCGTCGACGGCGGCGAGGAGGGCGGCAGGGGGCAGCAGGAGCAGCCAGACGGCGAGTTCGGGGCGGGGGCCGGTGGTGGCGGCGAGCCCGGCCGCGGCGGCGGCGCAGACGGCGGCCCACCCCGTGCCGCGCGTCGCGCACACCGGTCCGCCGGGCCAGCGGGTCAGGGGGTGCCCCCTGGGGCAGACGTCCCGGGGCGGCGCACCGGGCTCGACGGCGAGCCGGTAGGCGGCGCGGGGGACCAGCCGGCCGAGGGTGGCGCCCCAGAGGGCGGCGGTGGTGGCGGCCAGGAGGGTCAGTGGGGGCACGGGGGAACCCTAGGGCCGTCGGGGTTCCTTTCCCCACCCCGCCCCTTCCCGTAACCCTCCGGGGGTGGGCCCTGGCGGGGGCGGGGTGGCCCTCCGGGGGGGCGGGGGCGGGGCGGGCCGGGGCGGGTGTTCGGCTGCGGGTCCGTGGGGGCCGAGCGCGCAGTTCCCCGCGCCCCTTTGGGGGCCGGTGGTTGGCTGCGGGTCGTGGCGGGTTGCTCGCGCCGTTCCCCGTGCCCCTATCGGGGCCGGTGGTCATCTGCCGGTCGTGGGGGGTTGCTCGCGACGTTCCCCGTGCCCCTGTCGGGGCCGGTGGTTGGCTGCCGGTTGGGGTCGGTTGCTCGCGACGTTCCCCGCGCCCCCTATCGGGGCCGGTGGTCTTCCGCCGGTTGGGGTGGGTTGCTCGCGCCGTTCCCCGCGCCCCTGTCGGGGCCGGTGGTTGGCTGCCGGTTGGGGTGGGTTGCTCGCGCCGTTTCCCGCGCCCCCTATCGGGGCCGGTGGTCGTCCGCCGGTCGTGGGGGGTTGCTCGCGCCGTTCCCCGCGCCCCTGGGTAGCGGGGTGGCGGGAATTGTGTGGGTGGGGTCGTGTCGTCGGCGGGTTTGGGGGGTGGTTCCGGGGGCGGGGGTATGTACCGTGGGGATATGCGCGCATGGGGTGACGGGCACGGGGAGTTGGCGGTCGAGGGGGGTGTCCGCGTTCCCCTCGAAATCGCCTCCTCCTACCGCGCCCGCACCCGCGGCCTCCTCGGCCGCACCCGCGTCGAGGGCGCGCTCCTCCTCACCCCCGCCGCCTCCGTCCACACCTTCCGTATGCGCTTCCCCCTCGACATCGCCTACCTCGACCGCCACCTGCGCGTGATCGCCCTCCACACCGTCCCCCCGAACCGCCTCACCGCCCCCCGCCTCCGCTCCCGCCACGTCCTGGAGGCCGGGGCGGGCGCGATGGCGGGATGGGGGATGCGGCCCGGCGTACACGTACGGGTACGCGTACATCCGGACGGGGGCCGCGCCCAGCCCGGCGGGTCCGACGACCGCTGACTTTGGAGGCATTCCACCGTGTCAGTCGAGCTGAACCACACCATCGTCCACTCCCGCGACAAGCGGGCCTCCGCCGAGTTCCTGGCGGACATCCTGGGACTGCGGGTCGGCGACGCGTGGGGACCGTTCATCCCCGTCGAGACCGGCAACGGCGTCACCCTGGACTTCGCCACCGGCGACCCGGACCGGATCGTGCCGCAGCACTACGCCTTCCTCGTCTCCGAGGACGAGTTCGACGCCGGTTTCGAGAAGATCAAGCAGTGGGGCGTCCGCTACTTCGCCGATCCGTACATGAAGCGCCCCGACGAGATCAACCACAACGACGGCGGCCGGGGCGTCTACTTCCTCGACCCGTCGGGCCACGCCATGGAGATGATCACCAGGCCGTACGGAAGCGGAAGCGGCGGTACGGGCGCCGGCGGCGGTACGGCGTAGCCGCGCGGCTCACTCGCCGTCCGGCCGGGCCAGCGCCGCCAGCAGCGCCACCGCATCGCCCACCGGCACCGGCCGGAAGAACTCCGCGTCCACCGCCTCCACCGCCGCGACCGCCCGGGGCGCCAGCTCCGCGCCCGCCTCGGTCACCCGCAGCCGCTTGGCCCGGGTGTCCGCCGGGTCGGTCTCCCGTACGAGCAGGCCCTTCGCCTCCAGGGTGCGCACCACCTGGGACGTCATCTTGACGTCGGTGCCGGCCTGGCGGGCGACCGCCAGTTGGTTGGGATGCTCGCCCTGCCCGTTGAGCCACCAGGTGCACGCGAGCAGCACGAACTGCACATGCGTCAGGCCCAGCGGCGTCAGGGCGGCGGTCACCCCGCGCTGCCAGCGGAGCGTGGCGTGCCAGAGCAGGAAGCCGGGGCTCTCCCCGGGCGCGAGCGCCATCAGCGCGTCTGCGCGAGCCGGACGAGCGCGGCCGTCGTCTCCGGCCAGTCGGCGGTGACGGCCGGGCCGATCCGCGGGCCCATGTCGTCGGCCGCCGGGCCGGTGATCTCCATCCGGTACACCACCCGCGTACGGTCCGGGCCGAGCCGGTCCAGCCGGTGCGTGGTCCGCAGGACCAGTCCCTCGAAGCGGGCCTCGTCCACGAACAGCTCGTTCTCGGCCACTTCGGTGAGCCGCAGCTCGATCGGGTCCTGGCCCTCGGCCCCCATGGTGATCTCGGTCCCGGCCGCGAACGGGCCCCGGATCTCGATCTTCTGGATGTCCGCGTTCCAGTCGCCCCAGTTCTCCACGTCGGCCCACAGCCGCCAGACGGCCTCGGGGGCCGCACTGGTCTCCACACCGTGCTCGTACACCCACATGTCGACTCCTCCGCAGGGTTCGCGTCCGCGTTCGCGTGCCGCGTTTTGACCTGTGCACAGATTATCTGCGCGCAGATCATCTGTCCAGACCGCACCCACCCCTGTCCGCCCCTCCCGCCCGCGCCCCCACTCCCCCGCACTCCTTGTGGGCCTCATCGCGCCAGAGCGTCGATAACCGGCCGTCCCGTCCCGGCGTGCGCTTTTTTCCAAGTCCGGGGCGGGGTGCGGCTGGCAGCCTCTGTGGTGCGCGGGAGCGTCACTTCCTACGGACGTTGACGGGGGCCCGCGCACATACGGGGCCCGGCCGACCGCACCTCCACCCGGCCGGCCGGGCCCGTCCGCCGCCCGGCGCCTAGCCGGTCGCGCCGCGCGGGAACGACACCTCGACCCGGCGGTTCTTGCGCCGGCCGTCCTCGGAGGAGTTGTCCGCGATCGGGTAGTCCTCCGCGTATCCCCGGATGTCGAAGGTGACCGCCCCGCCCGCCGCCTGCGCGAGCGCGCCCTGGACGGCGTCCGCGCGCTGCTTGGACAGGACGACGCCGTGCTCGTGCGTGCCGAGGTTGTCCGTGAAGCCGAACACACGGACGTTCGTGGCCTTCTGCTTCTTGATCTCTTCCGCGATGGCCTGGATGCGGCCGGTGGCCTCGGCGGAGAGCGCGGCGCTGTCCTTGCCGAAGAGGACTTCGGCCTGGAGGGCGAAGGAGATGTCGGCGTTGGTGTCGGAGCGGCGCTCCTCGCCGCCCATGTCCTCGACGACCGACTTGATGTCGAGCACCCTCGGCGCGGCGAGCGTCGCCCCGTCGGAGAGCTTGAGCCCCGGCGCGTTGGCGTCGACCTTCACAGGCGGGGCGGCGGCGGGCACGGCGGTCGGATTCGGCTCATCGGCCCCGGCCGTTCCCGCTCCCGCCCCCGTCCCGACGAGGAGCAGCGCGGCGACGACGAAGGCGGCGGGGCGGGGGTGCCGGTGGCGGCGGGGGGCGGGGGTTGCCGGGGGCGCGGTCGCGGCTGCCTGGGGCGCGTTTGCCGTGGGCGCGGTCGAGGGGGCCGAGGGTGCGGTCGCCGGGGGCGCGGTCGCGGCTGCCTGGTTCGCGGTTGTCCGAGTGGCCTGCATGGGGGGCCTCAGCCTCAGCCGGAGATCTTGATGGTGGCGGTGGGCATGGTGGGGAGCTGGAAGTCGACTTCTTGGACGGGGGTGGGGGGTGCGGGGAACTGCGTGTAGAAGGGCGCCTCCTGCCCGGCCTGGATGCCGGTCGTGAACTGCGAGCACAGACAGCGTCCGTCCGTGTCGCGCAGGATCAGGTACCGCTTCTTGCCCGCCTTGTCGACCAGCGCCGCGCCTGCCATGGAGGCGCCGTTGTTCCTCAACTCCTGCTCGCTGCCCTGCCATCCGGGTGCGGAGAACAGGTCCTTGGACCCGTTCTTCACCACGCCCTGGACCGTGACGAACCCTCCCGGGTCCCGCCTGGCCGAGTTGATCACCACCTCGACACCACCGGTGCCGGTGATGGTCGCGAGGACCTCGGTGCTCTGGGCGGACGGGCCGCCGGACGGGGAGCTGTTCCCGCCGGACGCCGCCGCGGGAGTGGAGGCCTTGTCCCCGGCCTTCGGCTTGTCGCCGCCGTCTCCCCCGCAGGCGGTGAGCGCGAGCGCCAGGGCGGCGGCGGCCACCGCGACCGCCGTGTCTCTGGCCCGCGCCCTGATCGTGGCGTTGTCCATGAGTGAAGCCCCCTCGGTCCTTCGTGCTGCGCACTTCATACGCTTACTTGTCGGCCAGATGGACGGAGAACAGGTCGGACGCCTTCGGCAGGAGCTCCAGGTGGGCGGGATCGACCTCGAAGTCCTTCTTCTTCTCGCACACGAGCACATACGCCCCCTTCGGCTCGTCCCCCGGCCCGTCGGGCCCGGGCGACTCCCCGGGCTCGGGGGCCGGCCCCGGCTCCGCGGGCAGGGTGGTGGGCCCCGTCCCGGACGCGTCCCGGATGTGGCAGCGCGGCACGACCACGGCGGCCGCCTTCGCCGCGCCCTTGTGGTCCTGGGTCGCGGCGATGACCGAGTGGCCCGCCGTCCTGTTGGTCTGCACGGCCACCCGGTAGGTGGGCTCGGGCTGGAAGGAGAGCTCGCAGAGGCCAGCCGTGGCGTCGTTGCGCGCGGCGAGCTCACGCGCCGCGGGGCAGGAGTCGTGCGGCAGCAGGCCGCCCCGGTCACCGTCGAGCAGCTTCTGCCAGCGCACGAGGTCGAAGCCGCCGAGCAGACCCTTTCTCAGCTGGTCGCGGAAGTCCTGGGCCGCCGCGAGGGCCGCCGCGTCCGCCGCCGTCTCGGCCTCGTTGCGCTTCGTCGCCGCCTGGCCGACCGCGAAGTACGCGAACGCGAGGAAGAGCAGGCCCGCCACCGCCGTGATGTAGACGGGGAAGGCCTGCCCGCGGTCGCCGGTGAGCCGGCGGGTGGCGCGTGGGATCAGGGATTGATCTTGTTGATCGCCGCCGTGATCTTCCCGGCGATCGTCGTGCCGAAATTCGTCTGCGTGAGCACCAGAATGATCGCCACCACCACGATGATGATCCCCATGTACTCGACCGCGCCCTGCCCCCGGTCCCCCCGCCGCCGCAGCGCCGTCGCCGTGGTGTTCAGCCAGCCGTGGACCCGGATCCTGGTGGCGGTCGCGGGCTTGAGGAGCTTGTCGTTCATGGTGGTCCCCTCCGGGGTCTACGGCGGTGCCGCGCTCGACAGCCGCACCGTACCCGGGCCCTCCGGTTCCGGCACAGGGCCCCTGGGCCCAATTCCGGCGGCGGGCGGTGACCTTACGGCTCGCGCGCCTCATCCCGCCGCCCCCCGCCCCGCCCGCGTACCCAGCCAGGTCGCCAGCGCCTGGGCGCGGCTGTTGCTGTGTAGCTTCGCGAAGATGCGGTTGATGTGGTTCTTCACCGTCTTCTCGCTGATGAAGCAGGCGGCGGCGATCTGCTGATTGCTCATGCCCGCCGCGATCAGCTCCATCACCTCCACCTCCCTCCTGCTCAGCCGGTGTGCCCCAAGTTCGGGGCGCCGGAGCGGAGTTCGGCTCCGGTGTCCCGTCGACGACTGTCCCACATCCGGTTGCATCCGCGAAGCCTCTTCGTTCGGATTTAATGAAATGGACCGGGCCATGACACCCATGACACCCGGCGGGGCGACGGCGGACAGCCCGCCCCGGGCGATGTCCCGTACCGCGCCGACCAGTTGTTCCACCGTGAACTCACCGTGCACCAGATAGCCGCGCGCGCCCAGCCGCAGCGCCTCGCGTACGGTCTCCGCCTCGGCGCTGTACGTCAGCATCATCACCGGCGCCACCCGCACCAGGCGGGGCAGGGCCGTGAGGCCGTCCACGCCCGGCATCCGCACATCGAGCAGGACCACGTCCGGCCGGTGCAGCAGGGCCGCCTCGTACGCCTGGCGGCCGTCCGCCGCCTCCGCCACGACCTCCGTGCCGCCGTGGCTCTCCAGCAGCGCGGTGAGCCCGGCCCGTACGACCGGGTTGTCGTCCGCCACCACCACCCGGGTCACACCCCGCTCCTCTCCAGCGCGGCCAGCGGCACGTCGAGGCGGACCTCGGTGCCGCGCGCCGCCTCGCCCCGGCCGATGCGGATGCGCGCGCCGAGGTCCGCCGCGCGCTCGACCATGCCGACCAGGCCGAAGTGGCCCGCCCGGCGCAGCCCGTCGAGCGTGGTGCCGGGGGGCAGGCCGCGCCCGTCGTCGTACACGCTGATGCGCAGCACGTCGCCCACCACGCCCGCCGAGACGTCCACGCGCGCCGGGCCCGCGTGGCGGTGGGCGTTCTCCAGGGCCTCGGAGGCGATCGTCAGGAGCTGGCGGGCGACGGGGTACGGGACCCGGGTCGCGGGGCCGTCGAGGGGGAGGGAGAGGCAGCGGTAGCTCACGCCGACCTTCTCGCCGCGCGCCGCGAAGTCCCGTACGCGCGCGGCCAGTTCCGCCAGGACGTCCACTCCCCCGTCCGGGCCCGGCTCGCGGCGCAGGTCGGCGAGGAGTTCGCGGGACTCGGCGGCGGCCCGCCGCGCCGAGCGGGCCACCAGCGTCGCGCCCCGGCGGACGGTCACCGGGTCGGTGCGGTCGGCCGAGGCCGCCAGGCCCTCGGCGGCGAGCGCCACCCCGTGCAGGGTCTTGGCGACCGAGTCGTGCAGCTCGCGGGCGAGGCGCGCGCGTTCCTCCTCCACCGCCAGCCTGGCCCGCGCCTCGGTGAGCGCCCGGGAGGCCAGTCCGAACCGCAGCAGCAGGCCCCGCAGCGCCACCCCGGCCGCGCCCGCCAGCACACAGAAGCCGGGCAGCAGCAGGGCGGGGGCGAGCGGCTGGTGGTGGCGGTGCTGGGCCATGTACGCCAGCGCCAGGACCACGCACTGGAGCCCGGCGAAGACGCCGGCGCCCCGCCACCCGTACACCAGGCCGGCGAGCAGCGGGGTGCAGACGACCACATAGCCGAGCGGGGAGTCGGGGGTCGCGGTGAAGACCAGCAGCGCGCCGAACGCCGTGTCCACGCCGAGCAGCCACGGATGCAGCAGCAGGAGCGGGCCGAAGCGCTCCCAGTCGCGGTAGAGCGCGTACGAGCCCATGAAGGTGATCAGGACGGCCCCGGAGACCAGCCAGGTGGCCACCCCGCGCGCCGAGTTGGCCAGGGCGAAGGGGGTGCCGAGCCCTATCATCGCGAGCCGGAACAGGAAGACCTGGCGGCACAGCGCCTGGAGCGCGTTGAGCTGGAGGGACACCTCGGGCTCGGGCCCGGGCCCGGACGGCGGCCCGCCCTTCACGGGCACCGGCGAATACGCCTGCGCCTGCGACTGCGACTGCTTCCGCATGGCGGACCCCTCACTTCCCCGTGAGCGAGCCGATGTCGGCCTCGGAGCCGAGCAGCATCGCGGAGGCCATCAGGATCATGGTGGCGGGCACCATGAACGTGGTGACCATCAGCGTCGCCTTGGGCACCGCCTTGGCGGCCTTGCGGCGGGCGTTCTGGGCGTCGGTGCGGCGCATGTCGGTGGCGATGGCGATCAGGGTGTCCACGATGGGCGCGCCCAGCTCCTCGCCCTGCTGGAGCGCGGTGACGAACATGGCGACCTGCTCGGAGTCGTTGCGCCGGCGCAGGTCGTCGAAGGCCTGGCGGCGGCTGACGCCCATGTCCATCTGGCGCAGCGCTATCCGTACCTCGTCCGCCCACGGGCCCTCGTACTTCTCCGCGACCCGCTCCAGGGCCTGGCGGAAGCCCAGTCCGGCGGAGACCACCACGGCGAGCACGTCGAGGAAGTCCGGCAGGGTGCGCTCGATGTCGTCGCGGCGGCGGCGCACGGCCGCCCAGATGCCGACCTCGACCCAGTAGTACGCGAACGCGACCATCAGCAGGGCCAGCAGGTAGTTGCCGCCCGAGACCATCACCACCGCGCCGACCGCGCCCAGCGCCCCGTACACCGCGCGCCGCGCCGCGTACCGGTCGATGGTCAGGCCGCCGGGGTTGCCCGCCATGTCGATCCTGCGCCGCTTCTCGGCGACCCGCCGGGGGCCCATCAGCCGCAGGACCAGCGGGGCCCAGCGGATGCCGAGGCGGTCGATGGCGCCGCCGGTGCGGGTGGTGCGGGTGGCGCCGACCTCCAGGGCGAGGACGAGGTCGCTGGGCAGCTTGACCTCGGCGCGGTACATCCGTACGCCCTCGAAGGCGCCCAGGACGCCGAGGGCGACGATGAGTCCCAGGATCAGTTCCATGCCCGCCCCCTCACACGTCGATCTTCGAGATGCGGCGGATCGCGACGAAGCCCAGCGCGTAGAGCGCGAGGGCCACCACGACCGCCGCCTGGCCCAGGAACGAGCCGGTCATCTTGGCGAGCGAGCCCGGCGCGATCTGGTTGACGAGCAGCATCGCGCCGACCCCGATCGCCGGGACCGCGTACGCCGTGGTGTTCACCTGGGACAGCTGGGTGCGCACCTCGCGGCGGGTCTCCTTGCGCTCCTCCAGGGTGGTGGTGAGGTTGCGCAGCGAGTGGACGACGGCGCCGCCCGCCCGGTTGGAGAGGATCAACGTCGAGACGAGGACGACCAGTTCGCGCGAGGGGAGCCGCTTGGCGAGCTCGCCGAGCGCGTCGTCCAGGGTGCGGCCGACGGCGAGCTGGTCGGCGACGGTCTTCAGCTCGTCGCCCGCCGGGGCCTCCAGCTCGTCCGCCGCCATGGCGATCGCGGTCCGCAGGGCGAGCCCGGCCTGGGTGGCGTTGGCGATGACCCGGGAGATCTCGGGGAGCTGGTTGATGAAGGCCTCGGTGCGCCGGGTGCGCTGCCAGTTCAGGAAGGTGTTGGCGGCCCACAGCCCGGCGAGCGCGGCGAGCGGGCCGAAGAACGAGGCGAGCACCGAGGCCGCCACCACCCACAGCCCGACGACGGCGGCCAGGACGTAGACGGCGAACTCGCCGGGGCTGAGGTCGAGGCCGGTCACCGCCAGCTTGCGGGCGACGCGCCGGCCGGCGGAGGTGCGGCGCAGCCTGCGGTCCACCCCGGCGAAGGGCCGGCGGCGCCCGGCGGACTCCGGCTCCCCGGCGGTGGAGAGCCGTTCGACCAGGGCCCGGCGCTGGGCGCGGCCACTGGCGTACACGTGCACACCGGCGACCGCCGCCGTGCAGGCGAGCAGGGTGACCCCGGTCGTCAGCTGGGTGAGTGCGGTCATGGGCGGTGCTACCTGGCCTCTCGGGTGGCGAGCTGTTCGTCGAACGCGGCGATGCCGAACGCCTGGGGGACGGGCAGACCCGCCAGATAGAGGCGTTCGGCGACGCGGCGCGGGAGCGGGAGGTGGCGGAACTCGCCGTGGACGCGCCCGTCGGCGGCCATCGGGCGGGGGTCGAACCGGGCGACGGTGGCGAGCCGGTAGGGGTCGCGGCCGTGGCTGTCGAGCAGGGCGATCTCGGTGACCCGGCGGGAGCCGTCGGCGTGCCGGGTGAGCTGGACCAGGACGTCGACGGCCGAGTTGATCTGGTCGTGCAGGGCCTCGAAGGGGATCTTGATCTCGGACATGGAGGCCAGCGTCTGGAGACGCATCAGGGCGTCCTCGGCGCTGTTGGCGTGGACGGTGGCCAGCGAGCCGTCGTGTCCGGTGGACATCGCCTGGAGCATGTCGAGGGACTCCCCGCCGCGCACCTCGCCGACGACGATCCGGTCGGGGCGCATGCGCAGCGAGTTGCGGACCAGATCGCGGATGGAGACGTGGCCCTTGCCCTCGACGTTGGCGGGGCGGGCCTCCAGACGGATCACATGGCTCTGCTGGAGCTGGAGTTCGGCGGAGTCCTCGATGGTGATGATCCGCTCGTGCTCGGGGATGAGCCCGGACAGGGCGTTGAGCAGGGTCGTCTTGCCGGTGCCGGTGGCGCCGGAGACGATCACGTTGAACTTGGCCTGGATCAGCCCGGCGAGCAGCATCAGCATGGGCTCGTCGAGCGAGCCGAAGGCGATCAGCTCGGGGAGCGTGAAGGAGCGCGGGAAGCGGCGGATGGTGAGGGTGGCGCCGGTCAGCGAGAGCGGCGGGATGATCACGTTGACGCGTTCGCCGGACGGCAGCCGGGCGTCGACCATCGGGTTGGACTCGTCGACCCGGCGGTTGACCGTCGACACGATCCGCTCGATCGTCTGCATCAGCTGCTCGTGCGAGGCGAACCGCATCGGCAGCCGCTCGACCCGCCCGGAGCGCTCCACGTAGATCTGGTCGGGGCCGTTGACCATGATCTCGGTGACGGACGCGTCCTCCAGGAGCGGTTCCAGGACGCCGAGGCCCAGCGCCTCGTCGACGACGCGGCGGATCAGCTGGGCCCGCTCGCCGGTGGACAGGACCGGTCCCTCGCGGCTGAGGATGTGGCCGAGGACGCGTTCGAGCCGCGCCCGGCGCTCGGCGGCGGCCAGCGAGGACATCTCCGCGAGGTCGATCTCCTCCAGGAGCTTGCCCCGGTAGGTGGCGACGAGGTGCGCGTCTCCCTCGCCGCCCCGGTTCTCCTCGGGGGCGGTGATACGGGCCCGCAGGCTCATGGGGCGTGCCTCCTCGGTCAGTTGCTCTCGTCGCAGGGCATGGTGGCGCTTTTGTGGACCGGGCCGAAGGCGTCGACGCCGGGGAAGACGGAGGGGATGGTCACGGTGACGGTGACGGTCACCGCGTCCCCGGGGCAGCCGCCGGTCTTCCCGATGGTGCTGCGCTGGGCCACCCAGGCGCTGACCGCCGCCCCGGCGGCCTGTTCGGCCCCGTCCGCCCGCTCCTGCTGGGCGGCCGTACGGGCGGCGGCGCGGGCGGCCGTGCCCGCCTGCTGGGCGGCGTACGCGGCGAGCCCCAGCTGGACGCCCGCGAGCGCGACGAGCAGCAGCAGGGGCAGGAAGCCCAGGTACTCGACGGCGGCCGAGCCCCGGTCGCGGCCCCGGGCGGACCGCCGGGCCGCGCGCCCCGGGCGGCTCACGGCTCGTCCTCGCGGGCCGCCCCGGCGTGCCCGTGCACGGTGGTGAGGGGGACGGTGAACGCGCCGGGGAAGAGCACCGGGACCCGTACGCCGACCGTGGCGGTGAAGACGTCCTTCCCGCCGCCGCCGCACTCCTGCGCGGACACCTCCCAGCCGTCCGGCGCCGCCGCCCGCACGGCCGCCGCGCACGCCGCCGCGCCGCCGTCCCGGGCCGCGCCCGCGCGGGCGCCCTCGTCCGCCGCGTGCCCGGCGACGGTGAACGCGTAACCGGTCAGGACCAGTTGCCAGATCGCGGCGAGGGTCACCAGGATGATCGGGACCATGCCGGTGAACTCGACCACGATCTGCCCGCGGTCCCGGTCGGCCGCTGTCCGTATGCCCCTCACGCCTCTCATCCGTGCCCCCGGCGCCGCAGGACGAGGGTGCCGCGGCCGCTCTTCTCCGGCGCGGGGCCGACGCCCTTGACCAGGCCCAGTTCGCCCGCGAGCGTCCACAGCGCCTGCTTGACGGTGGACTTGGCGTCCAGGTCGTGCAGCCGGCCCGCGTCGACGACGGCCTGGAGCTCCTTGAAGGCCGCCGGGACGGAGGTGCGGGCGGCCCGGGTGCCGGTGACCTTCTGGACCAGGGCGGGCTGGATCTCGGTGGCGCGGGTGTGCCGGTTGACCACGGTCGTCGTCTCCTCGGCCTTGCGGATCTGCAGGCGGTCCCACATCCGGACGATCCGCTTGGCGGCCCGGACCGCCACCACGTCCGGGGTGGTGACCAGCAGGGCGGTGTCGGCCATCTCCACGGCGGCGGCGTTGGCGGCGTTCATCTGGGTGCCGCAGTCGGCGATCACCACCTCGTAGCGGTGGCGCAGGGCGGAGAGGATCTGGCGGGCCGCGCGGTCGGTGACCTCCTCGGCGCGTTCGCCGTCGCCCGGGGCGAGCAGCAGGCCGACGCCGGTGGAGTGGCTGAAGAGGGCGTCCTGGAGGACCCGGGGCGAGATGTCGGTGATGGCGGCGAGGTCGGCGACGGAGCGGCGGAACTGGACGTCGAGGTAGGAGGCGACGTCACCGGCCTGGAGGTCCATGTCGACCAGGGCGGTGGTGCGGCCCGAGGCGCGGGCCGCGAGGGCGAGGTGGATCGCGGTGACGGTGGCGCCGACGCCGCCCTTGGCGCCGGTGACCGTGACGAGCGTGCCGCCGGGGCCGCCGGTGGCCTCGCCCCCGCCGCCGAGGTGGCGGCGGACGCCGACCGACCACTGGGCGGCGGCCTGGACCCGGCTGACCAGCTCCTCGTAGTGGAGCGGCAGGGTGACCAGGCCGCGCGCGCCGGAGTCCATGGCGGCGGCGAACAGGCCGGGGCCCGCGTCCGAGGTGATCAGGACGACGCCGACGGCGGGGAAGCGCAGGGCCACCTCGCGCACCAGGTCCAGGGCGGGGACGGGCCCGATGCGCTCGTGGACGAGGACGACCTCGGGCAGCTCGTCCAGGGAGTCCCCGGCGAGCCTGGCCAGGGTGTCCAGGAGCTGGGTGGAGTCCGCGACGGGCGCGGCGGGTTCGGCGTCGGGGAGCTGGCTGAGCAGGGTGGTGACGGACCGGGCGGCGTCGGCGTCCTGGACGGCCGGGAGGATCCTGGTGGTCATCCGAACCTCACTGGTCCTTTTCGAGGCGGTACGTGCGGTCGCCGGGCGGCACCGTGGAGTCGCCGCCGGGCGCGACGAGCGCGAGCCGGACGTGCTGGGCGAAGGACTCCGCGTACGCGACGCGCTGGGCGTCGAGGGTGCCGAGCGCGAAGGTGATCGGGACCGCCTCGGTGGTCTTGTTGCGGTCGTCGCGGCCGGGGTCGAGGGGGGTGAGCGTGCCGACGTCGAGGACCCGGGCGCCCGAGACGATGATCTTCGACTGGGGGGTCTCGCCCTGCTTGGCGGCGGCGAAGGTGGCGAAGATGTTGACGGAGGAGCCGCGCTGGATCTTGCCCGCGACGCCGGTGGACGCGTCGATCATGATGGCGATCTCCTGCTCGCCGGGGCGCAGTGCGGGCCGCTCGGCGATCATGTCGGTCTGGAGCAGCGAGCCGGAGCGCAGGGCGGCGACGGCGACCTTGCCGCGGATCGCGGAGAGGTCGGTGACGGCGTTGCGCGAGAGCCACCGCTTCGGCATGGCCGTCCGGGTGAAGAGCCCGGGCCGCAGTTCGGTGTTGGGCTTGATGTCGCTCTTCACCCGGTACGCCGTCACCTCGGGGCCGACCTTGGAGTCGGCGTCGTGGATCACCGAGAGGACCCCGGCGAAGGCCCCGGCGGCACACAGGACCGAGACCAGGAGAAGGATGACGCCGCGGCGCTGACGGGAGTTCATTGACCGTACGACCTCGTTCGATGACGTGGGACTGGGCGGACGGGCCACCGGGCGGGCTGCGCGGCGGCTAGCTGTACGTGCCTCCCGCGGGCAGCCGGTGCTCGGGGGCGGGGACGGGGGAGGCGCAGAACCCGCAGCGGTCGCCGATCAGTTCCATGCCGCACCACCGGCACGACTCCCGTCGTACGGATGCCACGAGCTGGTAGAGCACGGACAGATCGGAGAGGTACGCGGCGAACTCGGTGAGCTTGGACGTCCCCCACCACGAGGGCGAGTACCCCGGCAGCGGCGCTTCGAGCACCGCGCCGACCCGCCAGGCGGCGGCGAGGTGGACGGTGACCCACTCGGCGGGCGCCGCGGCGCCCGCCACCAGCAGCCGGCAGGCGTAGTCGGGGCCTTCCAGTTCGCCCGCGCCGACGCGGACCAGCTGCGGCTCCGGGTGGGCGACGACCGCGAACTGGCTGCCGGGCAGCCAGGACTTGGCGTGGGTCTTGAGGCCGACCGGCACGTGGTCGAGCCGGGTGACGGAGTTCAGCACGGCCCCGGCGTGCACGTAGTGCGCGAGCAGCCGGGCCGAGGAGGCGAGCACGCCGGGGCTGAAGTCGCACACCGACAGCTGGCACAGCTGGCGGGCGAGCACGGCCAGGCCGAGCGGCGGCAGCGGCGAGGCGACCAGCGCGATCCGGTCGCTCTCCAGGAGCGAGCGGACGGTGTGCAGCCGCCGTTGGTGGGCGGGCGCGAGCGACCGCGGGTGGAGGACGACGAGATGCCCGTGCAGGTCGAGCAGGCGGTGCGCGTGGGCGAGGGCGTCGTCGAGCGGCTGGATGTCGGGGGACGAGAGGACCGCGGGTGGCGGCGTGTGTGGATCGGCCGCGGGCAACACCAGGTCCGGGCTGGTGACGGCTATCGCGGTTGGCACATCAAGTCCCCGTTCCCTCGGCCCGAGACGGGCCCCCTCAGCCGTACGTGACCACCGCACTTCCCCCCTGAAGCAGCACTGTATCCACGAGATAGCTGCGCGTGAACAGTCTTCTCGTTTCTGTGATGCCACGAGGGGCGCCAGAGGTCTTGACAACCGGATTGGTCTGGACCAACTTGTACGCACAGCGCGCGCTCCCCTCCCCACCGCCCTCCCCACTCCCCCACCGGAGGCAGCAAGTGAAACGAGCAAGCGGCAGAGTCGGCCTGGCCGTTGCCGCCGCAGGCGCCCTGTCCATAGCCGGGCTCACCGGCACCGCCCACGCGGCGGACGTCAACAACGCCCGCAACGCGGGCTTCGAGTCGGGCCTGACGGGCTGGAGCTGTACGGCCGGTAGCGGATCCGTCGTCTCCTCGCCCGTGCACGGCGGAGCCGCCGCCCTCAAGGCGAGCCCGTCCGGCTCCGACACGGGCCAGTGCGTCCAGAGCGTCGCCGTGAAGCCCAACTCCACGTACACGCTGAGCTCCTGGGTACAGGGCAGTTACGTCTACCTCGGCGCCTCCGGGACGGGTACCGGCGACGTCTCCACCTGGACGCCCGGCACCGGCGGCGGCTGGAACCAGCTGTCGACCACGTTCAGGACCGGGGCCTCCACCACCTCCGTGCAGATCTACACCCACGGCTGGTACGGCCAGAGCGCCTACTACGCCGACGACGTCTCCGTCTTCGGCCCGGACGGCGGCGGGGGCGGCGACCCGGCCCCGACGGTCCCGGCGGCTCCGGGCGGCCTCGCGGTCGGCGCGGTGAGCTCCTCCTCCGTGGACCTGTCCTGGGGCGCGGTCTCGGGCGCGACCGGCTACAACGTCTACCGCGACGGCGCCAAGGTGCAGTCGGTGAGCGGCGCCTCGGCGACCGTGACGGGGCTGAGCGCGTCGACGTCGTACCAGTTCCAGGTGAGCGCGACCAACGCCGCCGGGGAGTCCGCCAGGTCGGCGGCGGTGACCGCGAAGACCTCCGCGACCGGCAACCCGGGCGGCGGGACCGTGCCCAAGCACGCGGTGACCGGGTACTGGCAGAACTTCAACAACGGCGCCACCGTCCAGAAGATCAGCGACGTGCCCGCGGCCTACGACATCATCGCGGTCTCCTTCGCGGACGCCACCGGCACGCCGGGCGGGGTGACCTTCAACCTCGACACGGCCGGCCTCGGCGGATACACCGTCGACCAGTTCAAGGCGGACATCGCCGCCAAGCACACGGCCGGCAAGTCGGTGATCATCTCCATCGGCGGGCAGAACGGCACGGTGTCGGTCAACGACGCGACGTCGGCGGCGAACTTCGCCAACTCCGTCTACGCGCTGATGCAGACGTACGGCTTCGACGGCGTCGACATCGACCTGGAGAACGGCCTCAACTCGACCTATATGACGCAGGCCCTGCGCTCGCTGGCGTCGAAGGCGGGCAGCAGGCTCGTCATCACGATGGCGCCGCAGACCATCGACATGCAGTCGACGTCGGGCGAGTACTTCAGGACGGCGCTCAACATCAAGGACATCCTGACCGTCGTCAACATGCAGTACTACAACAGCGGTTCGATGCTGGGCTGCGACGGCAAGGTCTACTCGCAGGGAACGGTCGACTTCCTGACCGCGCTCGCCTGCATCCAGCTCCAGGGCGGCCTCGACCCGTCCCAGGTGGGCCTCGGTCTGCCCGCCTCCCCCAGCGGCGCGGGCAGCGGCTACGTCTCCCCGTCGGTGGTGAACGCGGCCCTGGACTGCCTGACCGCCGGGACCAACTGCGGCTCCTTCAAGCCCCCGCGGACCTGGCCGGGGCTGCGCGGCGCCATGACCTGGTCGACCAACTGGGACGCGAAGGCGGGCAACGCCTGGTCGAACGCGGTGGGACCGCACGTCCACGCCCTGCCGTAGCGGCACCTCTCCCCGCGCCCCGGACCGGGGCGCGGGGAGACGTGGGTCAGGGCTTGGGCAGGGTGCAGCCCGGGCGGCTCAGGTCGAACCGGTTGCCGGCGCCTATGCAGGGGACGATGATGTACGTCTCCTGGGCGTAGTTGATCTTGTAGTGAACGGTGACGTTGCCGTTCTGGTCCACCTCGCACGGGTTGTTCTCCGTGCAGCGCTGACCGTCCTCGTTGCCGGTGTTGTTCACCGCCACCACCTTGCCGGTGGCCGTGTCGATGACCGGGGAGCCCGAGGTGCCGCCGATGGTCTGGCAGGCGGAGGTGTAGCGGACGGAGTCCTTCCAGGTCCAGTCGCCCTCCTTGAGGCGGTACGCGAACCCGTCGATGGCGCAGCTGTAGGTGCGCTTCCAGTAGCCGGAGACCACCTTGATGGCGGTGCCCGCGACCGGGTGCTGGTCGTTGAGGGTGAGCGCGCCGATCCCGTACTGGCTCTGGATCTGCGCGTACGTCTTGCCCAGCTGATAGACCGTGATGTCGGTGTCGGTCATCGTCGCGTAGCTGACCTTGGTGGCCCGCAGGGTGCCGACCTTGCTGCCCGAGCCGTTGAGCAGCGAGAAGCTGCGCGAGGAGGGCTGGTCGGTGATGACCTCGCCGGCGGCCGGGAAGCCGGTCTCCAGGCAGTGGCCGTTCGAGAGGATGAGAGCGGGGTCGGTCGGCTGGGAGCTCGGGGTGCGGATCAGCGACCCGGAACAGTTGCTCAGCGCGACCGTTCCGGCGAAGTCGACCGCCTTGACCGTCGCCTTGGCGCCGCTGTGGGTGTGCGGCGCCGCGACGACCGGCGCCGCGCCCGCTCCGACGAGCAGCAGCGCCAGCACCGTGCCGACGAGAGGCTTCTTCATGTGGGGGTTCCCCTCTGAAGGGTTCTGAAGGGCTTCAGGAGTGGGTTCCTGAAGTTGTCATGAGCATTGTTGGGCGCCCCAACCCCCGGGGGCAACCGTCCGGTTCGGGCCAGTCGGGCCGCTCGCGCCGATCGCCGGTCACGTACGCGCGCGGCTTTAGACGGGAGCGGTACGGGGCATCCCGTACGCCCGTACGGCCCACCGGGACCGGTCGGACGATCGGATCGGCGGCTCCGCCGAGCACCATGCACTCCATGGAGCCGCGCCGGAACGACCTTGACGGGATATCGCCCACCCGGACCGGGTGAGGAACGGCGCACCTTGACGCTGACATGCCATGCCCGGAAGCTCAGGGTGCGACGCACCACCCCAGCAACGTCGACATGAACACCCCCACCTCTGGATCCCCAGGAGCATTCATGCGACTTCGTACGCGTACGCGCGCCACCCACGCGCCACGCGGCGGTGCCAGACGTTCGGCGGGCCTCGCGGCTCTCCTGGCGATGGCCCTGGCCGCCCCGCTGACCTCCCACGCCACCGCGTCCCCGGCGCCCTCCCCGCGCGAGCGCGCGGACGTGGCCGCCGACGAGGCCACCGTCCAGTACGAGATCCACGGCCCGGCCACCCCCGCCGCGCGCACCGCCCTCGCGGCCACCGGGGTCTCCATCGACGAGGTGCGCGAGCACTCCGTCGTGGTCAGCGCCGACGCCCGCCAGGCACGGAACCTGCGCACGCTCGGCTACACGCTCAAGGCGCTGCCCGGACCGCCCGACCGCAGCGGCGGCCTGAAGGCGGTGCCCTTCGACTTCCCGCCGGCGGACGCGAAGTACCACAACTACGCGGAGATGACGGCGGAGATCGACCAGCGCCTCGCCCAGTACCCCTCGATCATGAGCAGGCGCGTGATCGGCAAGTCGTACCAGGGCCGGGACATCGTCGCCATCAAGGTGAGCGACAATGTGGCCACCGACGAGAACGAGCCCGAGGTCCTGTTCACCTTCCACCAGCACGCCCGTGAGCACCTCACGGTGGAGATGGCGCTGTATCTGCTACGGGAGTTCGGCGCGGGGTACGGCCAGGACTCGCGGATCACCAACATGGTGAACAACCGCGAGATCTGGATCGTGCCGGACCTCAACCCGGACGGCGGCGAGTACGACATCGCCACCGGGTCGTACCGCAGCTGGCGCAAGAACCGCCAGCCCAACTCCGGTTCGTCGTACGTCGGTACGGACCTGAACCGCAACTGGAACTACAAGTGGGGCTGCTGCGGCGGCTCCTCGGGCAGCAAGGGCTCCGAGACGTACCGCGGCTCGGCCGCCGAGTCCGCGCCCGAGGTGAAGGTCGTCGCCGACTTCGCCCGCAGCCGGGTGGTGGGGGGCAAGCAGCAGATCAAGGCCGGGATCGACTTCCACACCTACAGCGAGCTGGTGCTGTGGCCGTTCGGCTACACGTACAACGACACGGCGACCGGGCTGACGAAGGACGACCACGACGCGTTCGCGGCGGTCGGGGGGAAGATGGCGGCGTCCAACGGGTACACGCCGGAGCAGTCCAGTGACCTGTACATCACGGACGGCACGATCGACGACTACCTCTGGGGCGCCCAGAAGATCTTCGACTTCACCTTCGAGATGTATCCGGGGGAGTCCGGGGCGGGGGGCGGGTTCTATCCGCCCGACGAGGTGATCGAGCGGGAGACCGCTCGGAACCGGGACGCGGTGTTGCAGTTGCTGGAGAACGCGGACTGCATGTACCGGTCGATCGGGAAGGAGTCGCAGTACTGCGCGGGTGCGTGACCCCGGGGTGAGCCCCCACCCCGCCCCTTCCCTAAACCCTCCGGGGGCGGGGCGGGGGCGGAGGAGGCTCCGCCCCCGGCCCCCCGGACCAGGCGGGGCCTGCGGCCCCCGCGTCCCGCTGCGCGTCAGCTTGCGGGCGGGTGGGGGCTGGTCGCGCAGTTCCCCGCGCCCCTAACAGCCGGGCCTGCGGCCCCCGCGTCCCGCTGCGCGTCAACCTGCGGGCCGGTGGGGGGCTGGTCGCGCAGTTCCCCGCGCCCCTGAAAGGCGGGCCTACGGCCCGCCCCGGACGCGGCTCCTCAGCCGCCGCAGGGTCTGAACCACCCCGCCCGAGGATCCGAAATAGAGCGGCCGCAAGTACCTATAGGGGCGCGGGGAACTGCGCGACCAGCCCACCACCACCCGCAGACAAACACCGGACCCCTACAGGGGCGCGGGGAACTGCGCGAGCAACCCACCACCACCCGCAGACAGAAACCCCGGCCCCGGGGCGGAGCCCCCCCCCGGCCGCCCGCCTGAGGGGTTGAGGGAACGGGCGGGGTGGGGGCTAAAGCAGCAGGCTCAAGAGGGCCGCCGCCCCGAACCCCGTCACCGACAGCACACTCTCCAGCACCGTCCACGACCGCAACGTATCCCGCTCACTGATCCCGAAGTACTTCGCCACCATCCAGAACCCCCCGTCGTTCACATGCGACGCGAAGATCGACCCCGCCGAGATCGCCATGATCACCAGCGCCAGATGCGCCTGGGAGTACCCGGACCCCTCCACCAGCGGCACCACGATCCCCGCCGTCGTCACGATCGCCACCGTCGCCGAGCCCTGCGCCACCCTCAGCGCCACCGAGATCAGCCAGGCGAGCACGATCACCGGGAGGCCCACGTCGTGGAAGGTCCTGGCGAGGGCGTCCGCGATGCCGGACGCCTTCAGGACCGCGCCGAAGACCCCGCCCGCGCCCACCACCAGCAGAATGTTCCCCACCGGCTTCAGCGAGGCGGTGGAGACCCGCTCCAGGGAGGTGCGGGTCCATCCCCTCCGAATCCCCAGCAGGTAGTACGCGAGCACCAGCGCGATCGTCAGCGCCACGAACGGGTGGCCGAAGAACTCGATCACCGAGCGGATGCGGGAGGGGTCCAGCGCGATCGAGGAGAACGTGGCCGCCAGGATCAGCAGCAGCGGCGTGCCGATCACGGCCAGGACCGTCGTCAGCGGCACCGGCTTCTCCCCGGACGCGGGCGGCAGCCCCGCCGCCGTCCGTTCCGCCTCGACCGCGGCCCGCGCCTCCCGCGCCGCCTCCACCATGTCCTGCGGCACCTCCACGAAGATCCGCTTCCCGATCCACGCGGCGTACGCCCAGGCCGCCAGCACCGCCGGCAGCCCCACGAGCGCGCCCATGAGGATCACCCAGCCGAGCGAGACGTGGAAGAGGCCGGCCGCCGCGACCGGGCCGGGGTGCGGGGGCAGGAAGGCGTGGGTCATCGACAGGCCCGCCAGCAGCGGCATGCAGAAGAGGAGGATCGACTTCCCGGAGCGTTTCGCCGCCGCGTACACGATCGGGGCGAGGACGAAGATGCCCACGTCGAAGAAGACCGGGATGCCGAAGACCAGGCCGGTCAGGCCCATGGCGAGCGGGGCGCGTTCCTCTCCGGACAGCGCCAGCAGCCGGGCGCTCAACACCTCGGCGCCGCCGCTGACTTCGAGGATCGCGCCCAGCATCGTGCCGAGCCCGATGATGATCGCGACATGGCCGAGGATGCCGCCCATGCCCGCCTCGACCGTGGAGACGGCGGCGGACTTCTGGACCGTACCGAAGAGCTCGGTCACCGACAGGCCGGCGCCCAGGCCCACGGCTATGGAGACCGCGAGGAGTGCCACGAACGGCTGGAGTCTGATCTTGATGATGAGGTGGAGCAGCAGCGCTATGCCCAGGACCGCGACCGTCAGCAGGCCCGTGGTGCCGCCGATCAGCGGGAGGATGCCGCCGGTGTGCGGCGGGGGCGGCGGGGGTGGTGTGGTGGCGAGCGGGAACGACATACGGCGACTCCGGTGTTCGACGGGGCTGTTCCGGGGCGTGGGGGACCGCGGGGCGGCGCCCCGGCGGTCCGGGGCGCCGCTCCGTGCGGCCTGTGCTGTGGTCGTGCCAAGCGCATACGGCGGTCAGTCGTCCAGGACCGCCAGCGCGTCGATCTCGATGAGCAGGCCCGGGGGCAGGCCCACGTAGACCGTCGTCCGCGCCGAGGCGGGGGCCTTCAGGCCCTGCTCCTCGAAGTAGGCGTTGTAGATCTCGTTCATCTCGGCGAAGTGGGCGACGTCCGTGAGGTAGACGCGCATCATCATCACGTCGTCCCAGGTGGCGCCGCCCTCCTCCAGGACCGCCTTGACGTTGGCGAAGGTCTGGAGGGTCTGCTCGCGCAGGGTGGGGCCGGCGACGACGGGGGCCCGGCCGTCGGCCGCCGGCAGGAACCCGACCTGCCCGGCGACCTGGAGGATGTTGCCCTTGCGCACGCCGTGCGAGAACTTCGCGGGCGGGGCGGTGTGGGTGGCGGGGACCAGGGCGGTCTTCTCGGGCCCCTTGCTAGTGCCGGTCATGAACTGCCTTCCTCTGGGGGGATGGTGCCGGAGTACTCCCGGCTGATGGCCTCCGCGGTGCGGCGCACCAGCGGGAGCAGGGCGAGGAGTTCCTCGGCGGTGACGACGACGTTCGGCGCGGAGACGGACATCGCGGCGACCACGCGGCCGTCGGTGCCGGTCACGGGCGCGGCCACGCAGTTGATGGACTCCTCGTGGCCGCCGAGGTCGGTGGCCCAGCCCTGTTCGCGTACGGCCGCGAGTTCCTTCAGGAACGCGGCGGCGTTCGGCGTCGAACGGGACGTGTACAGCGGGTAGTCGAGCCGGTCGGCCACCGTCCGGCGCTCGGCCTCGGGCAGGTCGGCGAGGAGCAGCTTGGCGACGGCGGCGACGGTGATGGCGACGGGCTTGCCGACCCGCGAGTACATGCGGACGGGGTAGCGGCTCTCCACCTTGTCGATGTAGAGCACCTCGCCGTCCTCGTACACCGCGAGGTGGACGGTGTGCCCGATGCGCTCATTGAGCGCGACGAGGTGGGGGTGGGCGATCTCCCGTACGTCGAGGTTCTCGACGGCCTCCTGGGCGAGCGCGAACAGGCGCGCGCCGAGGCGGTAGCGCTGGTCCTCCTGCCGGTAGACGAGGCCGTGCTCGTGCAGGGTGCGCAGCAGCCGCAGGGCGGTCGACTTGTGCACCCCGAGCCGCTCGGCTACCCGGCCGAGGTCGGCGGGGCCCTGCGCCAGCAGCGGCAGGATGCTCAGCGCCCGGTCGACGGTCTGGCTCATGGCTTCCGTACCTCCCTTTCCTCCCCCGTCCAGCCGGGGCCGAGTCGAAGTCTCCCCCAGGCGTCGTCGTCCAGGGCGGCGAGCCGGTCGGCGCGGGTGCGGGTGGGTGGGGCGGTGTGGTCGCCGGGCACGGTCAGCACGGCCGCGGCCATGAGGTGCCCGTGCCGCGCCCGCTCCCGTACGGGCAGTCCGCGCAAGGTGCCGTGGAGGAACCCGGCGGCGAAGGCGTCCCCGGCACCGGTGGGGGCGACGACGTCCACGCGGGGGGCGGGGACGACGGTGACGTCGGGCCGCGGACCGTGCTGGGCCGAGCGTGCGGTTCCCCGCGCCCCCAGGCTGCCAGGGGCGCGGGGAACCGCACGACCGGCCCCGGACGGCCCGCGCCCGGCCGACAGCCGCCGGAGGCCTTCGGGAAGGGGCGCGGTGGGGGATTGACACACGGTCACCCCCAGCGCGCCCCGCTTGACCACCACCACCCCCACCTCCGGCAGAGCCGCCCGCACCGCCGACGCCCCCCGCACCCCCCACGCCTCCTCCGCCTCGTCCTCCCCCACGAACACCACGTCGGCGCCCCGCGCCAGCTCCAGCGACACCCGGGGGTCGGAGCCCGGACGCCACAGCCCCGCCCGGTGGTTGACGTCGAAGGACACCAGCGGACGCCCGGGGCGGCGCGTCAGCAGCGCCCGCATCAGCTCCAGGCAGTCGTCCGACAGCGCGGCGGTGATGCCGGAGAGGTGCAGCACCCGCCCGGACCACACGGAATCCCAGGGCACGTTCGCCACGGACAGCGCGGAGGCGGCCGACCCGGTCCGGTAGTACGCGACCTCGTGAGCGCCGTCCGAACGGTCGTCGGCCGTGCGGAAGTACACGCCGGTCGGCCGTACGGGGTCCCGGCGCACCCCGGACGTGTCCACGCCGTACGCGCCGACCGCCGAGACGAGGTGGTCCCCGAAGCCGTCCGCGCCCACCCGGCTGACCCACTTCACCGTGTGCCCGGCGCCCGCGAGCGCGCAGGCCACGTTGGACTCGGCGCCGCCGACGCCCCGTTCGAAGGAGGGCACATCGGCGAGGCGTCCCGGCCGGGCGGGCAGGAACGCGACCATGGACTCCCCGAGACAGACGGCATCCACGTCCACCCGTCGGCGCTCCCTTCACCCTGGACCCCGGCCCCTCACCATTGACCCGGCGTTGGCCCGGATGTTAGACAGCGGTCAGCGAGATACGCAACGGGTGTTGCACATAGTGCAACACCCGGCGCAGCAGCGATCACGGAGGCTTCCATGGGGTTCCTGGCAGGACTGGCCGAAGAGCGCGTCGACCACCGCTTCAAGGGGCTGCCCCCGGACGCCGAGGGACTGACCGTGGGCGAGCTGGCGGCCCAGCGCCGGAACCTGTTCACGGACGGCTTCACCACCCCCGTCCTGGCCCTCTCCGCCGAACGCCTGGAGCACAACCTGGCGCTGATGGAGACGTACGCGACCCGGCACGGCCTCGCCTTCGCCCCGCACGGCAAGACCACGATGGCCCCCGCGCTCTTCGCCCGCCAGCTCGACCACGGCGCCTGGGGCATCACCCTGGCCGTGCCCCACCAGGTGCGCGTGGCCCGCGCGTTCGGCGTCGAGCGGATCTTCCTCGGCAACGAGCTGGTGGACGCGGCGGCCCTGAAGTGGATCGCCGCCGAGCTGGCCCGCGACGCCGCCTTCCGGTTCATCTGCTACGTCGACTCGGTGCGCGGGGTCGAGCTGATGGACGCGGCGCTGACCGGGGCGCCCCGCCCGGTGGACGTGGTGGTCGAGCTGGGCGCGGGCGAGGGCGCGCGCACCGGCGCCCGCACCGAGGCCGACTGCACGGCAGTCGCCGACGCCGTGGCCGCCACCCGCACCCTGCGCCTGGTGGGCGTGGCGGGGTACGAGGCCGAGGTCCCGGGGGCCACCCCCGAGCGCGTCACGGCATGGCTGCGCAGGCTGACCGCGCTGGCGGCGGAGTTCGACCGGGCGGGCCGCTTCTCGGGGACGGGCCTCGACGAGATCGTCGTCAGCGCGGGCGGCAGCGCCTGGTTCGACGCGGTGGCGGAGGTCTTCGCCGACCTCCCCGAACTGTCGCTGCCCGTCCTGAAGTTGCTGCGCTCGGGGGCGTACGTCAGCCACGACGACGGCCAGTACCGCCGCGTCACGCCCTTCAACCGCATCCCCGAGGAGGGCGCCCTGCACCCCGCCTTCCGCCTGTGGGCGCAGGTCGTCTCGCGGCCCGGCCCCGGCCAGGCGTTCGTGAACGCGGGCAAGCGGGACGCGGCGCACGACCTCGACCTGCCCGAGGCGCAGGTGGTGCGCGCGGCGGACGGGACCGAGCGTCCGGCGACCGGCATCGAGGTCACCGCCCTGTCCGACCAGCACGCCTGGCTGCGCACCGGCCCGGGCGTGGAGCTGGAGGTCGGCGACTGGGTGGGCCTCGGCCTCTCCCACCCGTGCACCAGTTTCGACAAATGGCCGCTGATCCCGCTGGTGGAGGCGGACGGCACGGTCGTCGACTACATCCGTACCTACTTCTGAGGCCCCTGATGGACCTCGTCATACGGGACGCCCGGGTGGTCGACGGCGGCGGCGGACCCTCGTTCCGCGCCGACGTCGGCCTCCGGGACGGACGGATCGCGGTGCTGCGCCGCGACGGCGACGGCCGCCCCCGGCCGGCCGGCGCCCGCGTCCTGGACGCCGACGGGCTGGTCCTGGCCCCCGGCTTCATCGACATGCACGCCCACTCCGACCTGGCCCTGCTGCGCGACCCGGACCACAGCGCCAAGGCCGCGCAGGGCGTCACGCTCGAAGTCCTCGGCCAGGACGGGCTCTCCTACGCGCCCGTCGACGACCGCACCCTCGCCGAGGTCCGCACGGCCGTCGCGGGCTGGAACGGCGGCGCGCCCGGGGACACGGACCTCGCCTTCGACTGGCGCACGGTCGGCGAGTACCTGGACCGCCTCGACCACGGCTTCGACGGCGAGGGCATCGCCGTCAACGCCGCCTATCTGGTCCCCCAGGGCACGGTCCGGATGTACGCGGTGGGCTGGGAGGACCGGGCGGCCACGCCCCGGGAGCTGGAGCGGATGCGGCGGCTGGTGGCCGAGGGCCTGGAGCAGGGCGCGGTCGGCCTGTCCTCCGGGCTCACCTACACACCCGGCATGTACGCCCTGGACGCCGAACTGACCGCGCTGTGCGAGGTGGTGGCGCGGTACGGCGGCTACTACTGCCCGCACCACCGCTCGTACGGGGCGGGCGCCCTGCGCGCGTACGAGGAGATGGTGGAGCTGACCCGGGCGGCGGGCTGCGCGCTGCACCTGGCGCACACCACGATGAACTTCGGCGTGAACGAGGGCCGCGCCCCCGAGCTGCTGGCCCTGCTCGACCGGGCGCTGGCCACCGGCTCGGACATCACGCTGGACACCTATCCGTACACCCCGGGCTGCACGACGCTCGCCGCGATGCTGCCGAGCTGGGCGGGCGCGGGCGGACCCGGGGCGGTGCTGGCGCGGCTGCGCGACGAGGCGACGGCCGAGCGGATCCGCCACGACCTGGAGGTGGCCGGGGCGGACGGCTGCCACGGCGTGCCCATCGAGTGGGAGACGATCGAGATCTCGGGGGTGGGCGATCCGGCCCTCGCGTCCTTCGTGGGCAGGACGGTCGCCCGGTCCGCGCGCGAGCGCGGCGAGACGCCGTGGACGACCGCCCGCCGGCTGCTGATCGACGACCGCCTCGGTTCGACGATCCTCCAGCACGTGGGCCACGAGGAGAACGTGCGGGCGATCATGCGCCACCGCGTCCACACCGGCGGCAGCGACGGCATCCTCCAGGGCGCCAAGCCGCATCCGCGCGCCTACGGCACCTTCCCGCACTACCTCGGGCACTACGCCCGTGACCTGGGCATCCTCTCCCTGGAGGAGATGGTGGCCCATCTGACCTCGCGCCCGGCGGCCCGGCTGCGGCTCACCGACCGGGGCCTGGTCCGCGAGGGCTACCGCGCGGACCTCGTGCTGTTCGACCCGCGCACGGTCGCGGCGGGCGCCACCTTCGAGCGGCCCAGGACGCTGCCCACCGGCATCCCGTACGTGTTGATCGACGGGCGGTTCGTCATCGAGGACGGGCGGCGCACGGACGTCCTGGCGGGGCGCGCGGTCCGCAGAACGCCCACCCCGCCCGCGGCCTGACGTACCGTCAGAAGACCCGTACGTTACGGGCGGTGTCCCACAGCATGTCCGCCGCCGGGCTGCCGAGGCCGCCGTGCCCGTCACCGTGGTAGACGTACAGCTGGTAGTTGATGGGCCGCATGAGGTCGGACACCCCGTCCCCGTTGACGTCGCCGGTGGCCAGCACCGGGGCGTCGGCGGGCCAGGCGTACGGGAGCTTGGCGCGGTCGCCGAAGGTGCCCCGGCCGTTACCCGGGTACAGCCACAGGTTCCGGGACCCGTCCCGGGCCACCAGGTCCGCCCTGCCGTCGCCGTTGAGGTCACCGGGCGAGGCGAGCTGGTTCATGGAGTTCCAGCCGCCGCCGACCTTCACACGGTCGCCGAAGGTGCCCCGGCCGTTGCCCGGGTAGGTCCACAGCACCCCGGAGGTGTCCCGGGGCCAGCAGGTCCCGGCGGCCGTCGCCGTTGAGGTCGCCCGCCGCGCTGATCTCGCGCATGGAGTTCCAGCCGCCGCCGACCTTCACGCGGTCGCCGAAGGCGCCGTCGCCACGGCCCGGGTAGAACCACAGGGTGCCCGAGCCGTCGCGGGCGTAGATGTCCTCCTTGGCGTCCCCGTTGTGGTCGCCGTGCCGCGTCAGCTGGGTCATCGCGTTCCAGCCGCCGCCGACGAGCCTGCCCTTGGTCACCCAGTTGGCGTCGCCGGCGCCCGACAGGAACCACAGCCGCCCGTCGTCCGCCCGCTCCAGCAGGTCGGGGCGGGCGTCGTTGTTCAGGTCACCGAACTGCGCGACCGCCGGCAGCCCGGCGGGCCGCTTCTCCTCGTCCTGGACGAACCATTCCATCCACGGCACGCCCTGGGTGACCTCGTAGTCGGTGGTCGCCATGCGGAGGGAGCTGACCTTGTTGTCCCACGCCCGGCCGATGGTGCCGCCGGTGAGGTCGTTGGGGCCGCTGTGCGGGTGGATGTAGTAGCGCTCGCCCTCGTAGTTCGCCTCCGTGGCCAGCGCGACGTAGAGGTCGCTGTTGTTGACGAAGGACGAGATCGAGTTGTTCCAGATGCCGAGGGTGGGGCGGCTGGAGGAGATGATCTCCATCTTGCCCGTGAAGTTCGCGTACTGGAACACGCAGAGCTTGCGCGCCGGGCAGCGGTCGTAGTTCTCCGCGGCCGCCGGCGGGGCCGAGGTGAGAAGGGCGGCCAGCGACGCGGCGACGGCGGCGGCCGTCCCGATCAGCCGCCGGGCCTGGGTGGTGCCGAGCATGGGCCGAACTCCGTTCGGAATCAGAGGATCAAAGGAACCCGGAGGTCGCAGGACCGGGAGGTGACGGGCTCCCGGAGGTCGCAGGACCCGAGGGTGGGGGGCGCCCAGGAGGTCGCAGGACCCCGGAGGGTCAGAAGACGAGGTGGGTGGAGCGGGCCTGGGCGTACTGCCGGGGCGCCCGCAGGCCGCCGTCCGCCGCGCCCGTGTCCGGGTAGACGCGCAGCTCCTTCTGCCCCGGCGCGTGCGCGAGCAGGTCCGGGTGGCCGTCGCCGGTGACGTCACCGACGCCCGCCAGCTCGGTGAGCCCGTTCCAGCCGCCGGTGCCGATGAGCCTGCGGTCACCGAACGTGCCGCGCCCGGTGCCGGGGTAGAACCACAGCTTCCCCGCGGTGTCCCGGGCCACCAGGTCGGAACGCTGGTCGGCGTTCATGTCACCGGCCCCGACCAGCTCGTTCATGACCTTCCAGCCCCCGCCGACCTTCCGGCGGTCACCGAAGGTGCCGTGCCCGTCGCCGGGGTACGTCCACAGGGTGCCGGTGGTGTCGGCGGCGAGCAGGTCGGCGCGGCCGTCGCCGGTCAGATCCCCGGCGGCGGCCACGTCGCTCATGGCGTTCCAGCCCCCGCCGACCCTGACGCGGTCACCGAGGGCGCCGTCGCCCCGACCCGGGTAGAACCACAGGACGCCCGAGCGGTCCCGGGCGAACAGGTCCTCCTTGGCGTCCCCGTCGTAGTCGCCGTGCCGGGTGAGCCGGGTCATCGCGTTCCAGCCGCCGCCCACGAGGCGGTTGCCGCTCTTGCTCACGTACGAGTGGTCCGCCCACAGCCGTCCGAAGGCGTCGCGCGCGTAGAGGTCGCCGAAGCCGTCGCCGTCCATGTCACCGAACGCGGCCGCGGCGGGCTGCCCGGCCGGACGGGGCTTGCTCTCGAAGTCCCCCGAGTACGTCGGGAAACGTCCCTCGGTACCGCAGAAGTAGTCCGCCTCGCGGTCCAGGTCGAGCGAGCTGACGCTGTTGTCGAGGTCCGGCCGGGAGCTCTCGTCGAACGACACCTGGGCGGAGTAGTAGTGCGTGGCCCTGGCCCGCCCCGGGTCGCCTTCCAGGTCCGGCTCGCTGTTGAAGCAGACCGGCATGTCGGTGCGGTTCACGAACGAGCTGATGCGGTTGTCCCAGGACCCGAGCCGCAGCATGGACCCGGTGACGACCAGCATGTCGCCCCGGCCCATCGGGTCGCTGAAGACGCACAGCTTGCCGTAGGCGCAGCGGTCGTAGCCGCTCGCGGCCCGGGCGGGCGCGGTGGTGACGGTGGTGACGGCGGCCGCCAGTCCTGCGGTGACGGCGGCCGCGAGCCCGCCGCGTACGAGGCGTGAAGACATGGAACGCACGCGGTTCCCCCCCGGGTGTGTGCGAATGCTGTGGAAAGTCAGCGGATCATAGCCCCCCGCCGACGATCAGTTCGAACCAGACCGTCTTGCCGATCCCGTACGGCCGCGGGTTGGCGCCCCAGGCGTCGGACAGCGCCTCCACCAGCGCGAGCCCGCGCCCGGACTCGTCGTCCGGACCGGCCGCCCTCGGACACGGCGGCGCGGCGTTCGCGTCGATCACCTCGACCCGGAAGAGGTCCCCGCCGAGCACGCACCGGGCGACGATCTCGCGGCCGACGGGCACGCGCGCGTGGCGCACGGCGTTCGTCATCAGCTCGCTGAGGAGCAGGACGGCGGTGGCGGCCGGTTCGTCGGGGACCTTCCAGGCGCGCGCCTGCTCCGCGAGCAGCGCTCGCGCCCGCGAGACGCTGCGGGGCCCGCAGGGAAGCCGCCACGCAACGTCCTTCGGAAGGGGGGAAGTTGTGCAATCCATGGCTCATACCGTGCTGGGCCGGGCATAGCCTCTGGGAGTATCAAAGTGGGTACATTCCCGGCTGTACCCGCGAGGTACCCGAAGGGCGGGTTCAATGACCGAGCCGACTTCCCTGCCGCCGATCGCGTGGCGCTACTGCGGCGACCAGGTGAAGCGCTGGCGGGAGGGCGCCGGGGTGTCCCGCAACGACCTCTGCAAGGCGGCGGATTACCAGTACGAGTACGTCAAGTCGATGGAGAACGGCCGCCGCAAGCCTACTCTGCGGCTGCTGACGGTGGCCGATCAGATGTGCGGGGCGCAGGGGAAGTTGCTGGCTGCGAACCAGTATCTGAAGCCGGAGCCGTTCCCTGCGCGGTCGCAGGAGTTCATGCAGGTGGAGGCGGAGGCCATCGCCGTCCACTGGTACGAGCCGCTACTCATCCCGGGTTTGTTGCAGACGGAGGAGTACGCGCGGACGCTGATCAGCGAGAGCTACCCGCCGTTGGATGACGAGACGGTCGAGGAACGGGTGAACGCGCGGCTCCGCAGGCAGGAAACCCTGCGGACGCGAAAGTCGACCGTTTTCAACTTCGTGGTGTACGAGGCCGCTTTGCGCACTTTGGTCGGGGGCCGGGTCGTGATGAAGCGACAGCTCGAACACGTGTTGGAAATGGGCGAGTTGCGGAATGTTTCGGTGCAGGTGCTGCCGATGGGGCGGTGTCCGGGCGTGGCATTGAACGGACCATTGATTCTGCTGGAATCCCCTGACCACGAGCAACACGCCTTCGCCGAAGGGCAGAAGACGAGCGCGCTGTACGCCGATCCCGCCACGGTAAGTGAACTGACCCAGACGCATGGCATGATCCGCTTGCACGCTCTCAGCGTCGAGGAATCGGCGGAGTTCATCAGCAAATTGGCGGAGGAGCTATGAGCGATCAGCTCGTATGGTTCAAGTCCAGTTACAGCGACAGCGAAGGGAGCGCCTGCGTCGAAGTCGCCCTGGACTGGCGGAAGTCCAGCCACAGCGACTCCCAGGGCGGCGCCTGCGTCGAGGTCGCCACCTGCCCCCACACCGTCCACGTACGCGATTCCAAGCTCGGCGGGGACAGTCCGACGTTCGCCGTCCCCGCCGCCGCCTGGGCTCAGTTCACGGCCGGGATAGCCGGGAGCAGATAGCCGAAGACCGTGTCCGCCGGGCCGCGGTCGTCCATCTGGGCGCGGCCCGCGCGTACGGCTTCGTCGAAGTTCGCGGCGAAGTCCGGGCCCGACGCCAGGAGCCGGTCCAGGGTGTCGCGCGTCAGCACGATCGTGGCGTGCGGCTTGTCCACGCCCGGCGGCATGGTGTCGCCGCGGGTGTCGGTGTAGACGAGGACGCCGTCGCGCAGGACCGTGACGCCCGACTGGCCGGTGTTGGTGAAGGTCCACAGCAGGACGACCGGATCGCGCAGCTCCGCCGCGCTCGGACCGTCAAGGCGGGCGGCGAGGGCCGCGAAGTACTGGGCGGGGTTGGCGTGGTGCACCAGGTCGCCGACGACGGGACGGGCGCCGGGCGGACGCGGGCCGGGGCGGAGGTCCTGGGCGGCCGTGAGATAGGCGTTGCGCAGCGGGCCGTACTCGGCGAGGTACCCCAGTTGGGTCAGCGCCAGCGCCTGGAGTGAGGTGGCGGCGTCCAGGACGGCGGGCGGGACCGTCGCCGGGTCGCAGGCGGCGGCCACCACGTGGTCGAGGAGCTCGACGGTCCGCTCGTAGCGGGGCGTCGCCGCGTCGTACTCCTCGCGGGCGGTGGCCAGCACCGCCTCGGCGCCGCCCAGGGCCACCACGTACCGCTTGGCGGTCGCGGCGGACGCGGGGGTCGCGGCGACCGCGTCGGTGGCGGCGACGAACTCGTGGCCGAGCAGGCGCAGCCAGGTCTGGCGGGCGGCCTGGGTGGCGGTGCCGACGTACCCGGCGGCGTAGAACGGCTGGTTCGAGGGCTGGGTCTGGCGCCTGACCCAGGCGTCGCGGCGGGCGGCGAGACGGGCGGTGACGGCCTTCGCGCCCCAGCCGGGCCACTCGTACGCCCCGGCCACGATCTCCGCGACGCCGCCGAATGCCTTCAGGGTCTCGTCGAGGTGGCGGGCGCGTACGTCCCCGAGGCCGCCGAGGAGGCCGGGGGCGGTGAGGTAGAGGACCTTGTGGCCGGGGAGGTAGACGTTCATCTCGGCCGGGGACTGGAGGCCGGCGGCGGGCTGGAGGACCATCCGTACGCCGTCGGCCTCGACCTCGCCGGACAGCTGGTGGGTGGGCGGTACGAGAGTGGGCTCGCCGGCCGAGACGGTGAGGCCGGGGCCGCTGTCGATCAGGCCGTACGGTCCGGCCTCCAGCCGGGTGCCGTAGGTGTGGTCGACCAGGCAGGCGGTGGCGAGGCCCTCCACGACGTGGCGGCGGACCGCGTCGTCGAGGAAGCCGTCGGGCGCGTAGACGGCGAGGTCCTCGGGGACGGTGTCGCCGCGCTCGGCGAAGAGGCCGCGGGAGCCGCCGAAGTGGTCGACGCAGCTCGCGGTGTAGACGAGGGCCTTCACCGGACGGCGGTCGTCGGTGGTCTCGCGGTAGAGGCGGAGGGCGTACTGGGCGGTCTCGTAGGAGCCGAGGGGGTCGATGACGACGAGTCCGGTGCGGCCCTCGACGATCGTCATGTTGGCGAGGTCGTGGCCGCGGATCTGGTGGACGCCGCCGCGGCCGTGGTCCGGGCGGGTGACCAGGTAGAGGCCGGCCATGGCGTTCATGCGGCCCTGGCGCCATACGCGCGCGTTGACGGAGGGCGGTATGTCGGCGTCCTCGTCGCGCAGGAAGTCGAACCGGGCGAAGTCCCAGGCGGTTCCCCCGTCCCGGGCCGGGATCGCGGCCACGCCCGGGCGGGCGACGAGCCCCTGCGAGGCGTTGCGGAAGTCGGAGACGTCCGAGGGGACGCCGTGCGGCCCCGCGGGGCGGTTGCTGCGGATGACGTACGGGGTCGGTTCGACGGGGTGGGGCTGGGCGGTGGGGTGGGGCTGGGCTTGGGGGTGGGCCTGGGCTTGGGGGTGGGCCTGGGCTTGGGGGTGGTGCTGCGCGCCGTTGCTGCCGTTGGTCATGGGCTGCCTCCTCGGGGCGTCGCGGGGCGGGAACGTAACGCTGTGGGGAGGGGGGATGAAAGGGGGCGAGGGGGTGCGTGGCCGAGATGTGGGCGGTGTGGGGGCCGGTAGCGGGGTGGCCCGGCCGCGCAGTTCCCCGCACCCCTTTCCGGCCCGCGTTTCGTCTGCGGCCCGGTGGCGGCTCGCTCGCGCAGTTCCCCGCGCCCCTGTTCGGCCGGGTGTTTGGGTGCGGGCCGGTGGTCGGTTGCTCGCGCAGTTCCCCGCGCCCCTGTTCGGCCGGGTGTTTGGGTGCGAGCCGGTGGTCGGTTGCTCGCGCAGTTCCCCGCGCCCCTGTTCGGCCGGGTGCTTGCGTGCGGGCCGGTGGTCGGTTGCTCGCGCAGTTCCCCGCGCCCCTTCAGGGGTCGGACTCCGGCTGCGGGCCGGTGGGGCTTCTCGCGCAGTTCCCCGCGCCCCTCACATGCCGCTGCGCGGCATTCCCCGGGCGCCCCGAAGGGGCGCTTCAAGGGGCGCGGGGAACGGCGCGAGCAACCCACCACGGCCCGCGGACGACGACTGGTTTCAGGGGCGCGGGGAACTGCGCGACCAGCCACAGACCACCCGCGGACAAACACCCGGCCCGAAAAGGGGCGCGGGGAACTGCGCGGCCAGCCCAGCACCGGGCCGCAGGCGGGCCCCCGGCCAAAGGGGGCGGCGCGCCGTGGTGCATCTCACCCGCCGTGCCGCCGGGGGCGCATTCCAAGCCGGTACCCCACCCCCGACCGGCGATCCCACGGCCACGCCCCCAGGACCGCATTCCGATGGAAGCCATGCATCCGCCCGGGCACCCCCGACCGGCGCACCCCACGGGCAAACCCCGCGCGTCCCCCGAAACGCGCCCGTAAGGTGACTGTCATGCAGGTGATCCAGTCGACCAAGCTCGCCAATGTCTGTTACGAGATCCGCGGCCCGGTTCTCGAAGAAGCCATGCGGCTGGAAGCGGCAGGGCACCGCATCCTCAAGCTCAACACCGGCAACCCCGCCGCGTTCGGCTTCGAGTGCCCGCCGGAGATCCTGGAGGACATGCTCCGCAACCTCTCCGGGGCGCACGGCTACGGCGACGCGAAGGGCCTGCTCTCGGCGCGCCGCGCGGTGATGCAGCACTACCAGACCAAGGGCATCGACCTCGACGTCGAGGACATCTACCTCGGCAACGGCGTCTCCGAACTGATCCAGATGTCGATGCAGGCGCTGCTCGACGACGGCGACGAGGTGCTGGTCCCGGCCCCGGACTACCCGCTGTGGACGGCCTCGGTCTCGCTGGCCGGCGGCACCGCCGTGCACTACCGCTGCGACGAGCAGGCCGACTGGATGCCGGACCTCGCCGACATCGAGCGGAAGATCACGGACCGTACCAAGGCTCTGGTGATCATCAACCCGAACAACCCGACGGGCGCGGTCTACGACGAGGAGATGCTGCGGAGTCTCACGGAGATCGCCCGCCGCCACAACCTGGTCGTCTGCTCGGACGAGATCTACGACCGGATCCTCTACGACGGCGCCACGCACACGCCGACGGCGGTCATCGCGCCGGACCTGATGGTGCTGACGTTCAACGGTCTGTCCAAGAACTACCGGGTGGCCGGTTACCGCTCCGGCTGGATGGCGGTCTGCGGCCCCAAGGCCCACGCCTCCTCGTACATCGAGGGCCTCACCATCCTCGCCAACATGCGGCTGTGCGCGAACATGCCGTCGCAGTACGCGGTGGCCACGGCGCTGGGCGGGCGCCAGTCGATCGAGGACCTGGTGCTGCCGGGCGGGCGGTTGCTGGAGCAGCGCGACACGGCGTATGACCTGCTCACGCAGATCCCCGGCGTGACGTGCGTGAAGCCGAAGGGCGCGCTGTACCTGTTCCCGAGGCTCGACCCGGCGGTCTACAAGGTCAAGGACGACCGCCAGATGGTCCTGGACCTGCTGCGGGCCGAGAAAATCATGGTGGTGCACGGCACCGGCTTCAACTGGCCCGAGCCCGACCACTTCCGCATCGTGACGCTTCCCTCGGCGCAGGATCTGGCGGGTGCGGTGACCCGGATCGGCAGCTTCCTGGACGGCTACAGCCAGATGTAGCCAGGTGCTGGCCCGTACTCAACTTTAGACAGAATCTAAGATAGGATGGCCTCCTGCGTCAGAAGGAGGTCATCTCATGTACGAGCCGATCCGGACGAAGTCGGTGCACAGCACGATGGCCGCCGACGCGCGTGTTCCGCGCCGCTCCCGTGAGGAGGAGCTGGACATCCAGCTCGCCGGGCACCTCGCGGCGCTGCTCGCGGTCACGGACGAACTGGGACTGACCGAGGCCGGGGACGCGATCGCGTCGCAGGTCGCGCGGCTGCGGGGCGGGCATCCGCCAGTGCGGCACGCGGGTCTGAGCCGGGCTGCGGCGCCGGCCCTGCACGGGCGCGCGCACGCGCTCGCGGGGCGCGCGCTGGTGGTCGCCGCCTCGCGCGCGGACACGGCGGCGGCGATCCTGGCGGCGGAGCGTATGGACGCCCACTCGGCGGCGACCGCCGCCCTCTGATCGGCCCCGGTCCGCGCGCCGCGGAGGTCCGCGGACCGGGTGCCACGTTTCGCGTACGCGGGGTACGAGTGCGACGGATTTCGTCTGCCGCCGGGTGGTGGGCTGCTCGCGCAGTTCCCCGCGCCCCCAAAACCGTCGTCGTCTGCGGACCGTGGCCGGTTGCTCGCGCAGTTCCCCGCGCCCCTCAAATGCGCCCCTCCGGGGCGCCCTATAGGGGCGCGGGGAACGGCGTGACCAGCCCACCACCGAGCCGCACAAAACCACGCACCGCAAGCCCCCCAAGGGGCGCGGGGAACTGCGCGACCAGCCACAGACCGCCCGCAGACGAACCCCGGGCCAAAAGGGGCGCGGGGAACTGCGCGAGCAACCGGCCACCGGGCCGCAGACGAACCCCGGGCCGCCCCGCAGGGTCACCCCCTCGTCAGTGCCACCAGGATCAGCAGGATCAGCACCGCCAGGGCGATCAGCAGTGCAGGCCGCAGGCTGGATGGAGGCGGGGGGGGTGGCGGCAAAGGGGACGGGTTGAAGACGTCGTGGCCTGTCAGGGTCGCCCGGACGCACCAGGGGCACCCCGTCAGGTGCGAGCCGTACGTGTGGCCCGGGCGGGCCGGGCAGACCCGTACCCGGCCCCGCTCCCGGTCCAGCGCCCGCAACCAGTCCTCCGCCGACGGGCGGGCCCCGGGGTCCAGGACGCCGGGGCCGAACGCCGCCCGGGACAGGTCCAGCAGTTCGGGCGGCAGCACGGACGGGTCCACGGTCCCCCGCGGCACCACGACCCCCTCGGGCCGCACCACGTAACTGATGCTCGCCGCGATGTTGTCCTGGACCGTCGACTCCGGCGCGCTGTCGCGCGGCACACCCCCGAAGGGGTGGTTGCCGGCCGTCAGCAGCTGGTAGACGAGGACCGCCAGCGCGAAGTCGTCGCTGGCCCGGGTGGCGGGGCCGCCCGCCTGCCGTTCGGGCGCCGAGTAGTCCGTGGTGTGCATCAGGCAGGGGAACAGCTCCCCGGTGACCGCGTCGGTGAAGGCGATGGAGTCGCAGTCCAGGAACGTGATGAAGCCGTTCGCGTCGACCACCACGTTGCTGCTGGAGAAGTCCCCGATGACCAGCCCCTCGTGGTGCATCCGCGCCGTCATGAACGCCAGGTTCCACGCGACGCCCAGCAGGAAGCGCCAGTCGGCCCGCCCGTGGAAGAGCCGGACGCGCTGGGCGCGCGTGAACAGGCCGACCAGCTGGACGTGTTCGGGCTCCCCGAACCGCTGCATCGCGTATCCGAGGAACGCCCCGCCCGGCGCCCGCGCGGGCGCGGTCGGCCAGGCCAGCTCGGGCCGCTGGGAGCGGTCGGTGGGGCGTCCGCCGAGCGGGGACATGGTGAGCATCCGGGTCAGCCGCCGCTCCTGCTCGGGGCCGGGCGGGTCCCGGTAGAGCTTGACGACGGTCCGGTCGTCGCCCTCCACGGGGTAGACGGCCGCCTGCCCGCCCCCCTTCAGCGGCTCGGCGGCGAGGACCACCGGCACCCCGCCGAGCAGCACGGTCCGCCCCTGCGCGGGCCCGCTCATCCGCCCCCTCCGTCCCGCACCGCCCGCAGCAGTGTCTTGTCGTCCCCGTTGAGCGCGGTCAGCCGGTCGGAGCGGAGCAGCGCGGCGAGCCGGTCGTCCTCGTCGTCCGGCACGCCCCCGCCGATGTCGAGCGAGCGCAGTACCGACGCCGCGAAGGATCCGTTGGGGGCCTGCGGGGCGCCCCCGGACCAGGAGAGCGCGGCCTGCGCGAGGCCGTCGGTGGAGAGCAGCACGCCGTCGACGCCCTCGTCCCGTACGCAGTCGGTCCGCACCCAGCGGGCCGCGTCCGGGGTGGTGAGGAAGACCGTCTCGTTGCTGTACTCGCTCACCGCGGCGGGCTGCGGCAGGAGGTGGAACTGCCGTTCGCCGTCCTCGGTCCCGGCCCGCAGCACCACGAACCCGTCCCCGACGGTGCAGTACCCCAGCCACCCGGACGCGAGGACCACCACGGTCAGGGTGGTCGCGTGGTCCCCGGCCCCCTCGCCCGTACGGTCGAGGAAGTCGTCCACGACCCGCTGGAAGCACCGGCGCAGCAGCCGGTGCGCGGTGGGGCCGTCGGCCCCGGAGGCGGGCAGTCTGCCGAAGTGCTCCACCGCGAGGCGGACCGCGAGCAGGGAGCCCTCGCCGGAGCGCGGCCGGCTGCCCGCGCCGTCCGCGACGGCCAGGACCGTGACGGGCCCGTCCGTCGAGCACCGCCAGGCGTCCTGGCAGGGGATGCCGTCCCGGCGATGCCGGTAGCCCTCCACGCTCAGCCCGTGCACCCGCCAGCTCCCGTGCGTCCGCGTCGCCATGGCCCGCTCAGGCTTCCCAGGCCGGGCGCTGCGTCTTGAACTGGCTGAAGATCTTCTCGAAGACCTCGTCGCCCGCGCCCTTGGTCTCGGCGCTGGCGCTCGCCGACATCATCTGGAGCAACTGGCGGAAGGGGAAGCCCTGGAGGCGGGCGTTGAACTTCGGCGCGTACGCCTGGAGCACCTGTTCGGCGAGGTCGGTGAGGCCGCCGACGCCGATCGCGTACAGCCGGAAGCGGCGGGCCGCCTGCTCCTCGGCGAGGACCGGGACGAGCCGCTGCCAGGTGCGGCTGATGTGGCCGGTGCCGTCGGTCGGCAGGCCGTCGGTGACGAGGCAGATCTGCGGGCGGTAGTACTGGAAGCCCTGCGAGCGCAGCTCGGTCTTGCGGGCGGCGACCACGTGCATGGCCAGCTCCAGGGCCTCGGTCATCAGGGTGACCCCGGAGGCGGCGAGCCGCGGCGGCTCGAACATGTGGGCGGCGACGAACGGGCCGACCGGCGAGCCGGGTTCGAGGGGCTGGCCGGACCGCCAGGCGGTGACGCCCCGGCCGCCGAAGGTGATGACGGCGACCTCGACGCTGTAGCTGAGGCTGACGTCGTCGTGGAGCTCGCGGGTCCACTCGTTCAGGGCCTGGTTCAGCGCCTCGATGGGCGGGCCCGCCATGGAGCTGGAGGTGTCCAGGCACAGCACCAGCGGCAGCCGCTGGGCGTTGTTCTCGAACTCGATGTCGGCGTACTCCGCCGGAAGCGTCCTCGGTGGCTGCTGCCTGCGCATCTGGCCTCTCCCCGTCCTTCGGTGTCCTCGCCGCGCCTCACCGGCCGTGCGGCGCCCTGCTGGTGACGTTGCGTCCGTCGTCGGCGTACGTGTGGGCGTACAGGATCCCGGCGTCCTCGCCCCGGCCCTCGCTCACCTCGACGCGGGCGCCGGGGGCGGGCGCGGGCGCGGCGGGCTCGGCCCACACCGCCCGGCGCAGGCACTGGTCGAGCTCGACGTATCCCTGCGGGTGCAGCGCGGTGCGGACGACGGCGATCCGGCCGGGCGCGCCCGGCCTGGCGACCTCGCGGCCGGGCGCGCGGTGCCTGCCGGGCGCCGCGGCGGTGCCCGCCGGGCCCGTACGGGCGGCGGGCACGGCGGCCGGACCCGGCCCGGCCGGGACGGCGTACGCCAGGCGCGGGCCCCGGGAGCGGCGGACCGCGTAGACCAGCGCGGCCATCAGGAGGAGCAGCAGGGCGGCGGTGCCGAGCAGGGGGACGAGCAGCGAGGAGCCGTCGTCCGCGCCGCCGACGCTGTCGGAGTTGCGGCCGAGCTCGGCGGCCAGCTTCGCGTCCAGCAGGTCCTGGCCGTGCAGGGTCTTGGCCTTCTTGCCGTCGGCGACGAGTTCGCACAGTCCGGGCTCGCAGACGCCCGCCTCGCGCAGCGCGCCCAGCGTCCTGTCGTCGAGGCGGGTGATCTCGGCGTCCGGGTCGACGAGCCGGTCGCCGGCGAGGACGAGCAGCAGGGTGCCGCCCGCGCCGGTGGGATGCCCGGCCGGGACCGTCAGGACGAGCGGGCCCCGGTCGAAGGCGGCCTTGCGCTGGGAGAGCTTCCAGTCGGCGGCCTTGCCGTCGAGCGCCAGCGGCCTGTGCAGCGTGACGAGCACGGCCGGGTCCTGGGCGTCCACCCGGCCGGCCCAGCAGCCCAGCCGCTCGGCCAGCTTCCCCGAACAGGACCCCTCGCCGGCGGCGGCCGGAAGGGCCGCGGCGAACAGGGCCGCGGCCAGCAGCCCGGCCGTCGCCCCCGTCCGCCACGCACCGCGCGGACCACACAGCAGCCCCATGGGCGAAAACCTCCCCGTCCCCCGGAAAAGCACATCGCAAATATGGCGCCACCGGCCGCCGCGCGTAAGGGTTTTGGCCATTCCGGGGCGATTCCCGGGCTGTTCCGCAACCGTTCCGAGGCCATTCCCGGGTTTTAGCGCGGGCTTTCCGGGACAACTCCCGGGCGATATCCGAACACCTCTTCTACAGCTGGAACACCTGATGGCACCGGAGGAACATCTGTCTCGCCTGTTCCACCCAGTCGGCCGCCAGGGAATCGAATTCCCGCTGGTCCATCCGGCAGTTGAGCGGCAGCGTGCAGACCCCGGCGATACAGGGTCGGGGGCCTCGTACGTCCCACACCGACAGCATCGGGACCAACTGCTCGGTGTTCCACGCGTTGGCCGCGGCGGCGGCCGTCGCCAGCTGATCGCCGCGCAGGAACCGGCCGTCGGTCATGAACGCGACCAGCAGCTTGGTGGTGGTCATGAACCGGACGGTGACGGCCCGGTCCGCGTCGGCGAGGTCGAAGCGGAGCGAGACGGAGACGGTGTCCTCCTCGCAGTGCAGATGGCGTCCGGAGGCCCAGGTGTGGACCAGCGGGCGCCACCGCACGCCCAGTTCGGCCCCGGCGCCGGCCGGTGTCCCCTCAGAGTGCCGCACGGCCCACCGCCTCGATCACCATGGCGTCGCTGAGCCCGGCGTCCAGGAGCGTTTGGGCGTGCAGCAGCAGACAGGACGGCAGGGAGGCCCGGTCCCCGGCGGCCCGCCGGCCGTCCAGCTCTCCGGTGCGCACCCGGATGCGGCGGGCCACGGTCGGCGGGGGCCAGGTCAGCGCCCGCGCGCTGCCCGCGTCCGGGCCGAGCAGCCCGCTCAGCAACGCGTCCAGGTCCGGCCGGTCCTCGGGCCGCTTGGCCAGGCACTCCTCGACCAGGGGCCGCAACTCGGCGGGCACGTCGTCGAGTTCGGGCTCGGCGTGCACCACCCGGTAGGCCACTCCGGCGCCGTGCAGGAAGGGCGCGTTCCCGGTGACGGCGTAGACGAGGACCCCGCCGAGCGAGAAGACGTCGCTGGCGGGCCCGACCCGGGCGCCGGTCATCTGCTCGGGCGACATGTAGGGCGGGGTGCCCATCAGCGTCCCGGCGCGGGTCAGCCCGGTCGCCCCGGCCACCATGGAGATGCCGAAGTCGATGACGCGCGGGCCGTCGGCGGCGAGCAGCACGTTCGAGGGCTTGAGGTCGCGGTGGACGACCCCGGCGCCGTGGATGGCCTGGAGCGCCTCCACCAGACCGGCGCCGAGCCTGCGGGCCTGGCCGCCGGTGAGCGGCCCGTCCGAGCCGACCGCCTCGGACAGCGCGGGCCCCGGTACGTACGCCGTGGCCAGCCAGGGCAGGTCGGCCTCCGGGTCGGCGTCGACGACCGCCGCCGTGAAGGCCCCGCCGACCAGCCGCGCGGCGGCCACCTCGCGCGCGAAGCGGCGCCGGAACTCCTCGTCGGCGGCGAGTTCGGGGCGGACGACCTTGACGGCGACGGCCCGGCCCGCGGGCGACCGCCCCAGATACACCCAGCCCATCCCGCCGGACCCCAGCCGCCCCACGATGCGGTACGGCCCCACCCGCAGCGGATCACTCACCGGTGTGCGCATCCTCCGCGCCCCCTCACTCGGCCCCACGCGCTCCGGGACCGAGTGTCCCGCGAACGCCCGTCCCCGGCAGCCACCCTGGCGAAAAACCACCCGGGGAAACCGCCGGGCGGGACGGCCGGGGGCGGGACGGCCGGGGCGCGGCCGTCCGGAAAAGCGTCCGGCCCCCGGAGCCGTGAGGGGGCTCCGGGGGCCGGACGCGAACGTGGCGGACCGTCGTGACCCCACTGGTCAGGGCGGTGTTCGGGGCAGCCCGCCACGAGTCTCGGGCGGGCGGGTCAGCCCAGGCGGGCGACCAGCGCGCGGTACTCGTCCCACAGCTCCTCGGGCGTGTGGTCGCCGAAGGTGTTGAGGTGCTCGGGGATCAGCGCCGCCTCCTCGCGCCAGACCTCGGTGTCGACCTTGAGGAGGAACTCCAGGTCCGACTCGGCCAGGTCCAGGCCGTCGGTGTCCAGGGACTCCTTCGTCGGCAGGATGCCGATCGGGGTCTCGACGCCCTCGGCCCTGCCCTCCAGGCGCTCCACGATCCACTTCAGGACGCGGCTGTTCTCGCCGAAGCCGGGCCAGACGAACTTGCCGGCGTCGTTCTTGCGGAACCAGTTCACGTAGTAGATCTTGGGCAGCTTGGACTGGTCCTTGTCCTTGGCCACGTCGATCCAGTGGGCCATGTAGTCGCCCATGTTGTAGCCGCAGAACGGCAGCATCGCGAAGGGGTCGCGGCGCAGCTCGCCAACCTTGCCCTCGGCGGCGGCGGTCTTCTCGGAGGCCACGTTGGCGCCGAGGAAGACGCCGTGGTTCCAGTCGAGGGACTCGGTCACCAGCGGGACGGCGGAGGCGCGGCGGCCGCCGAAGAGGATCGCGGAGATCGGGACGCCCTTGGGGTCCTCCCACTCGGGGGCGATCGTCGGGCACTGGCCGGCCGGGACGGTGAAGCGGGCGTTGGGGTGGGCGGCCGGCGTCTCGGACTCCGGCGTCCAGGCGTTGCCCTTCCAGTCCGTCAGGCGCGCGGGCGCCTCCTCGGTCATGCCCTCCCACCACACGTCGCCGTCCTCGGTGAGCGCGACGTTGGTGAAGACGGAGTTGCCCCACAGGGTCTTCATCGCGTTGGCGTTGGTGTGCTCACCGGTGCCGGGCGCGACGCCGAAGAACCCGGCCTCGGGGTTGATCGCGTACAGCCGGCCGTCCTCGCCGAACCGCATCCACGCGATGTCGTCGCCGATGGTCTCGACGGTCCAGCCGGAGATCGTGGGCTCCAGCATGGCGAGGTTGGTCTTGCCGCAGGCGGACGGGAAGGCCGCGGCGACGTACTTCGCCTCGCCCTGCGGCGGGGTCAGCTTGAGGATGAGCATGTGCTCGGCGAGCCAGCCCTCGTCACGCGCCATGACGGAGGCGATGCGCAGCGCGTAGCACTTCTTGCCGAGCAGGGCGTTGCCGCCGTAGCCGGAGCCGTAGGACCAGATCTCGCGGGTCTCGGGGAAGTGCGAGATGTACTTGGTGGAGTTGCAGGGCCACGGCACGTCGGCCTCGCCCTCGGCCAGCGGCGCGCCGAGCGTGTGGACGGCCTTGACGAAGAAGCCGTCGGTGCCGAGCTCGTCGAGGACGGGCTGTCCCATACGGGTCATGGTGCGCATGGAGACGGCGACGTACGCGGAGTCGGTGATCTCGACGCCGATGGCGGAGAGGTCCGAGCCGAGCGGGCCCATGCAGAAGGGCACGACGTACATGGTGCGGCCACGCATCGAGCCCCGGAAGATCCCCTTCTCCCCCGCGAAGATCTCCTTCATCTCCGCCGGAGCCTTCCAGTGGTTGGTCGGCCCCGCGTCCTCCTCCTTCTCGGAGCAGATGAAGGTGCGGTCCTCGACCCGGGCGACATCGGTCGGGTCGGACGCCGCGTAGTACGAGTTCGGGCGCTTGATCGGGTCGAGCTTCTTGAACGTCCCCCGGGCGACGAGCTCCTCGCACAGGCGCTCGTACTCGGCCTCGGAACCGTCGCACCAGACCACCCGGTCCGGCTGGGTGATGGCCGCGATCTCGTCTACCCAGGAGATCAGTTCCTGGTGGTTGGTCGGGACGGAAAGGGGAGCCGCGATGTCGCGCGCCACGATCGCTCCTTGTAGAGGGTTCGGTGATTCCCTGGTGAGGGTCTCTTCGTTCGTTGCCCCGTGGGGGCTGCGACCCGGACGCTTCGGTGTTACCTGGCGCTCATCCGGTGCCGACCGCACTCATCTGATCATCCGTGCCGCTCGCCCATATGTCCAGAGGCACTCTCACGTGAGCATCGCCACTCGGCATCCGGCGTTCACCTCCGGGTAGGAGGTCGGGGCATAGGGTTACGGGCCGCCCCTATCCGTAACTTACGGAGGCGTAGGTAGCATGCTGGACATGACTGATCAGGTGACGGCGCTCTCGCCGACCGAGCCGTTGAAGCCGAAACTGCGCGGCTGGCTGCATGCCGGGATGTTCCCGGCGGCCGTGGTCTCCGGCCTCGTACTCACCGCGTTCGCGCACTCCACCCGCGGGCGTGTCGCCTGCGGGATCTACGCCCTGACCGCCTGCCTGCTCTTCGGCGTCAGCGCCCTCTACCACCGGGGCGAGTGGGGGCCGCGGGGCGAGGCGATCCTGCGCCGGCTCGACCACGCCAACATCTTCCTGATCATCGCGGGCACCTACACCCCGCTCACCCTGCTGCTGCTCCCGGACTCCAGCGGACGCGTCCTGCTCTGGGCGGTGTGGGCGGCGGCGCTCGCCGGCATCGCGTTCCGCGTCTTCTGGGTCGGCGCCCCGCGCTGGCTCTACACGCCCTGCTACATAGCGATGGGCTGGGCGGCGGTCTTCTTCCTCCCCGACTTCCTGCACACCGGGGGCGTCGCGGTGCTCGTGCTGATCGTGGTCGGCGGGCTGCTCTACAGCGCGGGCGGTGTGATCTACGGCATCAAACGCCCCAACCCCTCGCCGCAGTGGTTCGGCTTCCACGAGGTCTTCCACTCCCTCACGCTGGCCGCGTTCATCGTCCACTACATCGGCATCTCGCTGGTCGCCTACCGGCACGCCTGAGCGTCGCCGCGCCGGCCCTCCGGGCGGACGGCGGGGGCGGCGACGGCAGGCTGTCAGGACAGCGCCCGCGCCAGGTCGTCCGCGCCGGTGACCGGCGCCTCGCAGGTGAAGTGGCGGCACACGTACGCCGCCGGGCCCCCGTCGACCCGGGGCCGGTCCACCAGCAGCGGGAACTCCGCGCCGCCCGGCTCGCCCACCGCCACCACCGCGCCCGGCGCCCGGCCCAGCAGCGCCGCCCGGTGCAGCTCGCTCCCGGGCTCGCCCACCACGGCCACCTCGCGGGGACCGTCGAGCAGCGCCTCGGCGGTCGCCAGGCCCCAGCCGATGAACCTCGGCGCGCGCGGGCCCAGCGCCTTCACCACGCCCAGCGCGGCCTCCGCCGCCGCCCGGTGCGGGCTGGAGCCGGTGTGCGCGGCGTACGAGAGCAGCGCGCCAGCCGCCGCCGTCCAGCCCGACGGGGTGGCGCTGTCCGTGGGGTCCTGCGGGCGCCGGATCAGCCGCTCGGCGTCGTGCGCGGTGTCGTAGAGCACCCCGCCGCCGCCGGTGAACCGGTCGAGCACGATGTCGAGCAGGAACCCGGCGAACTCCAGCCAGGCCCCCTCCCCCGTCACCGACGCCAGCGCGAGGAAGCCCTCCGCCACGTCGGCGTAGTCCTCCAGGACCCCGTCGTTGGCGCCCACCCGGCCGTCCTTGGACGTGCGCGCCAGGCGCGCGCGGTCGTCCATGTGGACGCGCACCAGCAGGTCCGCCGCCTCGGTCGCCCGCTCGATCAGGTCGGGCCGGTCGAAGTACGCGCCGGTCTCCGCCAGCGCGGCGATCGCCAGGCCGTTCCAGGCGGCCACCACCTTGTCGTCCCGGCCCGGACGCGGCCGCAGCTCGCGCGCCGCCAGGAGCCGCTCCCGTACGTCCGCCGCCACCGGGCCGCCGCCGGAGGGGAGTTGCAGGACGGAGGCGCCCTCCTCGAAGGTGCCCTCCTCGGTGACCCCGTAGTGCCGCGCCGCCGCCTCGGCGTCCTTCTCCCCCAGCGCTTCGGCGAGCTGCGCGGGCGTCCACACGTAGAACGCGCCCTCGACGTGCCGGCCGCTGCCGTCGTCGCTGTCGGCGTCCAGGGCCGAGGCGTAGCCGCCCTCGGCGGTGCGCAGCTCGCGCACCATGAAGTCGGCCGTCTCCAGGGCGACGCGGCGCGCGAGCTCCGAGCCGGTGGCCCGCCAAAGGTGCGCGTAGACCCGGCACAGCAGCGCGTTGTCGTAGAGCATCTTCTCGAAGTGCGGCACCACCCACTCGCGGTCCACCGAGTAGCGGGCGAAACCTCCGCCGAGCTGGTCGTAGATGCCGCCGCGCGCCATCCGCTCGCAGGTGTCGGCGGCCATCTCCAGCGCGCCCTCGGCGCCCGTACGCGCGTGGTGGCGCAGCAGGAACTCCAGCGTCATCGACGGCGGGAACTTGGGCGCGCCGCCGAAGCCGCCGTGCCGCTCGTCGTAGTCCCGCGTCAGCCCCAGCAGCGCCCCCGCCAGCTCCTCCTCGCCGGGCACCCCGGCGCCCCCGCCGTACACCAGCTCGCGCTCGGACAGGTCCCGTACGACCTTCGCGGCGACCTCGTCCACCTCCGCGCGCCGGTCCGTCCACGCGGCCCGCACCCCCTCCAGGACCTGCCGGAAGGAGGGCATGCCGTGGCGCGGCTCGGGCGGGAAGTAGGTGCCGAAGTAGAACGGCTCGGCGCCCGGGGTGAGGAAGACGGTCATCGGCCAGCCGCCCCGGCCGGTCGCCGCCTGCACCGCCTCCATGTAGACGGCGTCGACGTCCGGGCGCTCCTCGCGGTCGACCTTGACGTTGACGAAGTGCTCGTTGAGGTACGCGGCGGTCGCGTCGTCCTCGAACGACTCATGGGCCATCACATGGCACCAGTGGCAACTGCTGTACCCGACGCTGAGCAGCACCGGCACCCCGCGCTCGCGCGCCTCGGCGAACGCCTCGGGCGACCAGGGCCACCAGTCGACGGGATTGTCGGCGTGCTGGAGCAGATACGGGGACGTCTCATGGGCCAGGCGGTTCGACATGGGCCCATCCTCCCCCACGGGCGGGCCGATCCGGCGGCTCCCTCGCGCCGACGCGCGGCACGCGGAACACTTGACACCACCGGCACACTCGACCAGGACTGATGTCGCACCGGACGCTCTCGGAGGGGGACCACATGCGGGACGGCCATCGGGCGGAGGCCGAACGGCTGTTGGCACGCGCGGTCGAGGAGGAGGTGCGCCGCTCCGGCGGGCGGGCCGACGCCGACGCGCTGATGGCCCGCGGCCGGGCGGCGCTGGACGCGCTGGCCGCGAGCGCCGAGGAGGAGTACACGGCGTACACCCGGGCGCTGGACGAGGCCGAGGCCGGGAAGCCGACGCTCGGCGCGCTGTTCGCGCGCGAGAAGGCGGGCACGGCGTTCCTGGTGACCGCCGTCGGGGCGGTCGCCGCCGTCGTCGCCGACGCGGCGCTGGGCACCGGCGCCGGACCCGCGGTCGGCGCCGGGGCGGCCGTGGCCGTCGCCGGGGCCGCGGCCACCGTCCTGCGGGTCACCGCCGCGCACTGGCCGGCCGCCCACCGGCGCGCGGGCGAACTCGGCCGGCCGGGCGGCGCCGAACAGCTGCGGCTCCAGTGGCTGACCGCCCTGGACGTACGGGGCATCCGCCCGTTCCTCGACCAGCAGCGCATGACGGCCCCGGCGGCCCGGACCGGCAAGAAGGCGAGCACCTCCGTCCCCACCCAGCTGCGCGGCACCGACAAGAGCGCGGCGGCCCGGCGGCGCTCGGTCCTGGAGCAGTCCTTCGGCCATCTGCCCGAACCACAGGGCCCGTTCGCGGGGCGGCGCGCGGAGATCACCCGCATCGCCCAGTGGGTGCACTCGGCGCGCGCCGCGACCGAGACCCGGCCCACGGTGGTGGTGCTGCACGGCCCGGCGGGCGTGGGCCGCACCACGCTCGCGGTGCGCGCGACCCACCAGCTGCGGGACCAGTTCCGGGGCGCCTGCCTGGTGGACCTGCGCGGCGGCGGCCGGGGCACCCAGGCCCCCCTGCCGACCCGTGACGCGCTGCTGCACCTGCTCAACCGGCTCGGCGCGCCCCGTGAGCAACTGCTGTTCAGGGATGGGGTCTCTTCTGGTCGAGCGGAGTCGAAAGCTCGGGGAAGGTCGTCCGCCGACCAGCAGGTGCGCCGCCTCGCCGAGCTCTACCACCAGCATCTGACGGGCCTTCCGGTCACGGTGGTCCTGGACGACGCCGTCGACGCCGAGCAGGTGCGCACCCTGGTGCCCGAACGCTCCGACAGCCTGGTCCTGGTGACGGCCGCGCGGCCGCTGGAGCTGCCCGAGGACCTCCCGGCCTGGGTGCACCACCTGGCGGTGGAGCCGCTGGACGAGGCGGGCGCGGAGGAGCTGCTGCGCGAGTCGGCGCAGGAGGACCCCAAGGAGCCGTACGCCTTCGATGACCGGGAAGCGGTCGCGCTCGTACGGGAGTTGTGCGGCGGGCTGCCGCTCGCGCTGCGCGTCGCGGGCTCCTCGCTGGGCGCGCGCGACGCCCGGACGCTCGCGGCGGACCTCGGGGCGTACGGCCCGGTGGCGCCCGTGGAGCGGGCCCTGTGGCTGCGCTACACCGACCAGGGCGAGCCGGCGCGCCGGCTGCTGCGGCGCCTGGCGCTCGCCGGGCGGGCCTCGCTCGGCGCGGCGGCCGCCGCGGCGCTGCTCGCCACCGGCGAGGCGGAGGCCGGCCGGCTGCTGGCCGACCTGGCGCGGGCGGGTCTGATCGACCGGGTCCGCGCCGACCGCTACCGGCTGCACGACACCGTACGGACGTTCGCACGGGCCCGGCTGCTCGACGAGGAGGAGGCCGCCGAGCGCACCGCCGCGCAGGAGCGGCTGATCCAGAACTACGCGGACCTCGCCGACGCCGTGATCCGTATGGTCGACGGCAAACTCTCCACCCGCGCCGGGCAGTTCGGCGGCCACGGCTTCACCTCGCTGGACGCGGCCCTGCGCTGGCTGGACGACGAGTCGAGCTTCATCACGGCCGCGCTGCGCGACGCGGAGGACGTGAACCAGCAGGCCGTGCTCAACCTGCTGGGCGCGCTCTGCGACTACTGCCTGCTGCGCGGCGACCTGTACCGGCTCGGCGAGATCAGCGAGCTCTCCCAGGCCGTCGACCAGGGCCTCCTCGAACGCTCGGTGCGCTGGCGCACCGGCATCGCGGCCCGTCAGCTCGGCGAGCTCGACACCGCCCGCACCACCCTGACCTCGGTGGTCGGCCTCTACCGGGAGGCACAGAACGACGCGGGCGCGGCCCTCGCGCTCGCCTCGCTCGGCATCACCCTGCACCACCAGGGCAACCTCACCGAGGCGGCGCTCAAGCTGCGCGAGGCCATCGACCTCCAGGCCGCGCCCGAGCAGGACGAGGACCGGGCCTGGTCCCTGCACGCGCTGGCGGCCGTCGAGCGCGACCGGGCGAACCTGGCGGACGCCCTGACCCTGCTGGACACGGCGCTCGCCCTGCACCGCGAGGGCGAGTCGCTGCACGGCGAGGCGTGGACCCACTTCCAGCTGGGCCAGGTGTTCCTGCGGATGGGCGAGGTGCCCCGCGCGGAGGAGGCCCTGCGCACCGCGCTCGACCTGTACGGCCGCACCCGGGACGGCCGCGGCGAGGCCTGGGCGCTGACCCAGCTGGCCCGTGCCCGCCTGGTGGACGGCGACCCGTCCCCGGCCGTCGACGGGCTGCGCCAGGCGCTGTCGCGCCACCGCGACCAGGAGGACGCGCGGGGCGAGGCGTGGACGCTGTACTACCTGGGCCAGGCCCTGGAGGAGCGCGGCGACCGCGACCAGGCGGTCCGCGAGCTGGAGCGGGCCCGGACGATGTTCTCGCGGATGCGGGACGTGTACGGCCTGGCCTGCGCCCGCCACCACTCGGGCCGCGTCACCCGCGACCAGCGCGCCGCGCAGACCGGCAACCTGCGCAACTCCGGCTTCGCCCGCCAGCTCCTGGTCGACGCCCGCGCCGACTTCCACCGGATCGGGGTGGCTCACGGCGAGGCCTGGACCTGTCTGGAGCTGGCCCTGATCGACGCGGGCAACAACCGCGCGCCCCAGGCGCTGCGGCTGTGCGACGAGGCGGTCGGGCTGTTCGACTCCTACGGGGACCGCAGGGGCGGCGACTGGGCCCGCTTCCTGCGCTGCACCCTGCTGCCGTACGCCTCGGCGGGCGGCTCGGAGATCGGGGTGGCGGTGGCCCAGGAGGAGCTCTCGCAGCTGATCCGCGCCGACCACCCGACCCGGGACAGCAAACTGGAGGACTGCGCGGAGGCGTACGCGCTCATGCTGGAGCGCGGGGTGGACCTGGAGGACAACTGGCAGGCCTGGCACCTGGGCCTGGTCCCGACCCGCCACTCCCGGGAGGTGATGGGGGTACCGGTGGGGGCGGCCCGCTAGTCCCCGGCGACCACGCGTGGGGGGGTCCCCAGCCCCCTCCAGGCGGGCACGGGGGCAGCCCCGAACCTGCCATCAGGGCCGTCCCCACCCCCCAGGGACGCGAGGAACCGCGCGACCGGCACAGCTCAGACCCGAACCTGCCACCAGGGCCGCCCCCAACCCCCTAGGGGCGCGGGGAACTGCGCGACCAGCCACCCACAACCCGCGGCCGACCCCACACCCCGGCCACCCTCAGACCTTCTTCGCCCCACCCTCGCCGGAGGCGGAGACAGCGGTGGAGGCGGAAGCGGAGGCCGAGGCGGAGGGGGACGCGGACGCGCCCGGGTCGGGCGCCTCCTCGAAGTCCACCTTCCCCATGTGCCGGTTCATGGACTTCATCAGCAGCCACACCCCCACGGCCAGCGCCGCGAAGACGATGAACCCGAGGACGCCGGGCGTCACCTTGTCGTTGTCGATCTCCTTGGCCAGCGGGACCAGATGCGTCAGTGCCAGGCTTGCGCTCATATCAGGCATTCTCGCGTACGCCCGCGAAGAGGTCGTCCTCGGGGAGGGAAGTGTCCACGAGCGACTTCGCCAGCTCGTACTCCTCCGTCGGCCAGACCTCCCGCTGGATCTCCATCGGAACCCGGAACCAGCCGCCGTCGGGGTCGATCTGCGTGGCGTGCGCGATCAGCGCCTTGTCGCGGATCTCGAAGAAGTCGCCGCACGGAACGTGCGTGGTCAGCGTGCGCTCGACCCGCTCGAACTCCTTCCACCGCTCCAGCCACTCCGCGTACGGGGACTCCATGCCGCGCTCCAGCAGGGCGTGGTGCAGCGCCAGCGTGCGCGGCTTGTTGAAGCCCTGGTTGTAGTACAGCTTCCGCGGCTGGTAGGCCGGGCCGTACTCGTCCTCCGGGAACTTCTCCGTGTCGGCCGCCCCGTCGAACGCCACCATGGAGATCTTGTGGGTCATGATGTGGTCGGGGTGCGGATAGCCACCGTTCTCGTCGTACGTGGTGATCACCTGCGGACGGAAGGCGCGGATCTTGCGGACCAGCTCACCCGCCGCCCGGTCCACGTCCTCCAGGGCGAAGCAGCCCTCCGGCAGCGGCGGCAGCGGGTCGCCCTCCGGCAGCCCCGAGTCGATGAACCCCAGCCACTCCTGCTTGACCCCGAGGATCTCGCGGGCCTCGTCCATCTCCTTCTTGCGCACCTCGTGGATGTGCTCCTCGATGTACTTGTCGCCCTGGAGCTTCGGGTTGAGGATGGAGCCGCGCTCGCCTCCGGTGCAGGTCACCACCAGCACGTCCACCCCCTCGGACACGTACTTCGCCATGGTGGCCGCGCCCTTGCTCGACTCGTCGTCGGGGTGGGCGTGCACGGCCATCAGTCGCAGCTGCTCAGTCAAGACAAGATCCTCAGTGATTCGGCGCCCTGGGTGTCGCCCTCCGTGATCCGGCGCGTCGGGCGGCTTCTATAGTGACCGAATCGGGGGGCGGAAAATTCCGGCACCCCCAGCAGCAGGAGGACGACCATGGCCGCGGCAAGCCAACCGCTTCCCGAGGGGCGCTACGGGCGCACCGCGGACCAGCGCGCCGACCGCAAGCTCAAGATCATCGGCTCGGTCCTGGGCGTCGCGCTGCTCGGTGTGGTCGGCTGGATCGGCTACGACTACGTGGGCGGCCAGTCGGTGTCCGCCGAGGTCATCAAGTTCAAGGTGGTCTCCGCCAAGGCCGTCGAGGTCCATCTGGAAGTGCGCAAGGACAGCGGTGAGACCGGTGTCTGCACCCTGCGCGCGCTGGAGACCGGCGGCGACGAGGTGGGCCGCAAGGACGTGCGCTTCGAGCAGAAGAAGAGCCGTATCGACGAGCTGATCACCGTGCAGACCACCGAGCGGGCGACCGCGGTCGACCTGGTCGGCTGCAAGTCGGTCTGACCCGCACCCACCCCGCACCACCTGCATCACCCGCATCACCCGCACCGCGCGCCCCCGGAGCTTCCGCCCGGCCCCGGTGTGGCCCGCCGGGCGACGCCGCCGTATCGTCCCCGCTGACCTGCGCCGACGATGTCCCCACGGTTTTCGTCCTCCCCCTACGCGCCCTGAATTGTTAGGCTCGTGGTTTCGCCCGCCCGAGAAGGCACATTCTTCTGGGTAGGGCGATGCGCTTGTATTCCCAGTACCGACGAGGAGCACCTGTGACCCAGACCAGCGACAACGTCACCTGGCTGACCCAGGAGGCGTACAACCAGCTCAAGGCCGAGCTGGAGTATCTGTCTGGTCCCGCGCGCACGGAGATCGCCGTAAAGATCGCGGCGGCCCGTGAGGAGGGTGACCTCCGGGAGAACGGCGGGTACCACGCGGCCAAGGAGGAGCAGGGCAAGATGGAGCTCCGGGTCCGCCAGCTGACCCAGCTCCTCGAGCACGCGAAGGTCGGCGAGGCGCCCGCCGCGGACGGCGTGGTGGCCCCCGGCATGCTCGTCACCATCGCCTTCGACGGCGACGAGGACGACACCCTGGAGTTCCTCCTCGCCTCGCGCGAGTACGCGTCGACGGAGATCGAGACGTACTCGCCGCAGTCGCCGCTCGGCTCCGGCGTCAACGGCAAGAAGGTCGGCGAGGACGCCCAGTACGAGCTGCCGAACGGCCGCAAGGCCTCGGTGAAGATCCTCGCGGCCACGCCCTACACGGGCTGAGCCCCGCCCCGCACACGAGAAGCCCCCGGCGGCCCCTTTCCAGGGCCGCCGGGGGCTTCGCCGTGTGCCTCAGGCCGTCGCCGAGCGGTACTTGCGCACCGCCAGCGTCCGGAACACCACGATGATCAGCAGCGACCAGAGCAGCGAGGCGATCACCGGGTGCTGCATCGGCCAGGCGTCGGACGGCACCACGCCCGGGTTGCCGAAGAGGTCGCGGCAGGCCTGGACGGTGGCGCTGAACGGGTTCCACTCGGCGACGTGCCGCAGCCACGGCGTCATCCCGGAGGTGGCGACGAAGGCGTTGGACACGAAGGTCACCGGGAAGAGCCAGATCAGCCCGCCCGAGGTGGCGGCCTCCGGGGTACGCACCGAGAGGCCGATCAGGGCGCCGATCCAGGAGAACGCGTAGCCGAGCAGGAGCAGCAGCGCGAACGCGCCGAGCGCCTTGGGGATGCCGTGGTGGACCCGCCAGCCGACCAGCAGGCCGACGACGGCGAGCACCACGACGGTGAGCGCCGTCTGTACCAGGTCGGCCAGGGTGCGGCCGGTGAGGACCGCCCCGCGGGCCATGGGCAGCGACCGGAAGCGGTCGATGAGCCCCTTGTGCATGTCGTCCGCGATGCCCGCGCCCGCGCCGGCCGTGGCGAAGGTGACGGTCTGCGCGAAGATGCCCGCCATCAGGAACTCGCGGTACCCGGCGGGGTCCAGGGAGCCGCCGATGCTGACCGAGCCGCCGAACACGTAGCTGAACAGCACGACGAACATGATCGGCTGGATCAGCCCGAAGATGATCATCTCGGGTATGCGCATCATCCTTATGAGGTTGCGCTTGGCGACGACCAGCGAGTCGTTGACCGACTGGACGACTCCGCCGCGCGGCTGCGGGGCGGCGAGGCGCGGCGTTTCGACGACGGCGGTCACTTGGCGTCCTCCTTCTCGTCTTCTTCCTTCTGTTCGGCCGCGTGGCCGGTGAGGGAGATGAAGACGTCGTCCAGGGTCGGGCGGCGCAGCCCGATGTCGTCGATCTCCACTCCGCGGTTGTCGAGCTCCCGGATGACCTCGGCGAGCAGCTTGACGCCGCCGGTGACCGGCACGGTGAGCTTGCGGGTGTGCGCGGCGACGGCGACCTCGCCCTTGCCGAACCCGGCGAGCACCGCGCGGGCGGGCTCGATCTCCTCCCGCTGGTGCACCACGACCTCGACGCGCTCGCCGCCGGTGCGGGCCTTGAGCTGGTCGGCGGTGCCGCGTTCGATCACCCGGCCGTGGTCGACGACGCAGATGTCGTGGGCGAGGTGGTCGGCCTCCTCCAGGTACTGCGTGGTGAGCAGCAGGGTGGTGCCGCCCGCGACGAGCTCCTGGATGACCTCCCAGAGCTGCTGGCGGTTGCGCGGGTCGAGGCCGGTGGTCGGCTCGTCCATGAACATCACGGGCGGCGAGACGACGAGGGCCGCGGCCAGGTCGAGGCGGCGGCGCATACCGCCCGAGTACGTCTTGGCGGGGCGGTCGGCCGCGTCGGCGAGGTGGAACTTCTCCAGCAGCTCGCCCGCCCTGGCCTTCGCCTCCTTGGCCTTCATCTGGTACAGCTGACCGACCATCCGAAGGTTCTCACGGCCGGTCAGATACTCGTCCACGGCCGCGAACTGGCCGGACAGGCCGATCGCGCGGCGCACCTCGTTGGGATGCTTGAGCACGTCGATGCCCGCGACCGTGGCCCGGCCGCTGTCGGGCCGGAGCAGGGTGGTCAGGACGCGCACGGTGGTGGTCTTGCCGGCGCCGTTGGGGCCGAGGAGGCCCAGAACCGTGCCCTCGGGGACATCGAGGTCCACGCCGTCCAGAGCCTTGACGTCGCCGAACGTCTTCACCAGGCCTTCGGCATAGATGGCGCCTGGCATATCGGGTACCCCCAGAGTTGGGTGTCGATTCGTACACAAATCCTAGGATTGCCGGGCAGCTGATGCCCGGCGGAGCTGTGGCGCAGGACACACGCTAACGCGATGTATCGCGTTTACTCAAGGGGTGCGGCGCAGATACGCCGCCGCGGAGCGGGCGGTCAGGAGATGACCCGGTACCCCTCGGCCCGCAGCACCGCCCCGACCTCCAGGCAGTGCTCCGGCCCCTTCGTCTCCAGGTGCACCTCCACCTCCACCTCGGTCAGTCCGAGCCGCGGATCGGTCCGTACGTGGCTCACGTCGAGGACGTTGGCGTCGGCCACCGACAGCGAGGCGAGCAGGGCCGCCAGCGCCCCCGGCCGGTCCGGCAGGCGCAGCCGCAGGCTCAGATACCGCCCGGCCGCCGCCATGCCGTGCCGCAGGATGCGCTGGAGCAGCACGGGGTCCACGTTGCCGCCCGACAGCACCGCCACCACCGGGCCCCGGAACGCCCCGGGGTCGCTCAGCAGCGCCGCCACCGGGCTCGCCCCGGCGGGCTCCACGACCAGCTTGGCCCGCTCCATACAGAGCAGCAGGGCGCTGGACAGCTCGTCCTCGGAGACCGTACGGATCTCGTCCACCAGCTCCTGGACCAGCGCGAACGGCACGTCCCCGGGCCGCCCCACCTTGATCCCGTCGGCCATCGTCGGGGCCGGGTCGATCACCACCGGGCGCCCGGCCGCCAGCGAGGGCGGATACGCCGCCGAGGCCGCCGCCTGCACGCCGACCACCCGCACATCGGGGCGGACCGCCTTCACCGCGACCGCGATGCCCGCGGCCAGACCGCCGCCGCCGACCCCGACGACGATGGTGCGCACCTCCGGGCACTGCTCCAGGATCTCCAGACCGACGGTGCCCTGGCCCGCGATGATGTCCGGGTGGTCGAAGGGGTGGATGAAGACCGCGCCCGTCTCGCGCGCGTACGCCTCGGCCGCCGCCAGCGTCTCGTCGACGACCGTGCCGCGCAGGACGACCTCCGCGCCGTACTCCCGGGTCGCGGCGACCTTCGGCAGGGGCGCGCCGACCGGCATGAACACCGTGGAGCGCACGCCCAGGAGCGAGGAGGCCAGCGCCACGCCCTGCGCGTGGTTGCCCGCGCTCGCGGCCACCACCCCGGCCGCGCGCTCCTCGGGGCGCAGCCCGGCGATCCGTACGTAGGCGCCCCTGAGCTTGAACGACCCGGTGCGCTGGAGGTTCTCGCACTTGAGGTGAACCGGGGCGCCGACCAGCCCGGTCAGGTGCCGCGACCCCTCGAGGGCGGTCATCCTGGCGACCCCCGCGAGCATCTTCTGCGCGCCTCGCACATCGTCGAGGATCAGGGGATGCGCGGGGCCGGGCGTACGGAAGTTCATGCCCTCAAGTCTCGCAGCTCATGGGCCCGGCGGCCGGGGCGGACCGGATCCCCGCGGCAGTTGTCCACAGCTTTGCGCAGGGCCGGTACGCGTACCGGCCGGGCCGCGTACTCTGTCCCCCACCACACCGACCGCCGCACAAGAGAGCCCCGGCCATGCCCACTACTCAGGACATGACTTCCCATCTCGACCCAGGTCTCCTCGATGCCCTCCAGCACCAGGTGGCCGTCTTCGCGCGCCGCGCGGAGCAGACCCGTCTCGGCGGCGTCGGCCAGGTCCGCAACTCGATGGACCGCGCGGCGTACCTGCTGCTCAACAGGCTCGACCAGGAAGGCCCGATGGGCGTCAAGGCCCTCGCCGCCGGCATGGGCATCGACTCCTCGACGGTCACCCGCCAGGTCGCCCCGCTGGTCGACACGGGCCTGGTGAAGCGGACCTCGCACCCCGAGGACGGCCGGGCCGTCGTGCTCCAGCTGTCCCCACGCGGCCAGACCCGCCTCGAAGAGGTCCGCTCCTCGCGCCGCGAGCTCATGGCCCAGGTGACCGACGGCTGGACCGAGGCGGAACGGGAGTCCTTCTGCACCCTCCTGACCCGCTTCAACTCCGCTCTGTCGGCCCGGCAGTCGGCCGCCCAGGACCCGGCGGCGCCGACCTCTTGACCTGCCGCGCGCACGGGCTTCATATGAGGCCATGCGCGAGCGGCAGACGGAACGGCAGCGCCGCGGTGCCCGCGAGTTCGAGGCGTTCGTGGCGGGCGCGGGGGGCCGGCTGCTGCATGCCGCGACCCTGCTCACCGGCGAGCCGCCCGAACACAACGACCGGGCCCGCCGCCTGCTGACCGCCGCTCTGGCACGGACGTACGCGCACTGGGACCCCGAGCGCGGCGAGGACCCGTACGACCGCACCCGCCGGGAGCTGGCGGCCCGCTTCGCGAGCACCGCCTGGCGCCACCACCGCCACCGCGACCGTGCGGGCGGCGTACTGGCCCGGCTCACCCCGCAGGAGCGGATCGTCCTGGTCCTGCGACTGTACGAGGGCGTCGCCGAGGAGCAGGTGGCCGCGCTGATGGGACTGCCGGCCGAGCGCGTCCGGGTGCTGTGCACGCGCGCGATCGCGACGATGCGCAGCGCGTCCGCGCCGCCCCGCCGCCCGCTGCCCAGGCCGACGCCGGAGGGGGCCTCATGAGGGCGGCGGCCAGGAGGGCGGGGATCGCGAATACGGGGGCCACGAGCGCAGGGGGCATGAGCGGAGAGGTGCCCATGGGCGTGGGGCAGCCGTGAGCCCGCCGGACCGCAAGGAGGCGGAGGTCCGCCGCCTGCTGGAGGGGCCGCATCCGCCGGTTCCGCCCGAACTCGCCGTACGCGCGGCCGAGTTGGGCCGCCGCCTGCTGCGCCGCCGACAGGCCGCGCGGCGGCTGATGTGGCTGGTGATCGTGGCGGCGGCGGCCGTCTTCACGGTGTGGGCGTGGCGGGTGCATCCGTGGGCGACGCCGCCGTCGACGGTGGCGCCACCGGTGGAGGGGTTCTGAGGGTCCCGGACCACCAGGTCCTGAAGACTCGCTTCGCACCGGCGCGCTCCACGCGTCCGTGGCCCGGCCCCGGAACGGGCTCGCGCCCGGTCGGCGGACTTCCGGCGCTCCACGCGCGCGTGGGCGGTCCCGGAGCGGGGCCGGGCTCCGGGACCGCCGCCGACAGCGGGAGCGGAAGCGTCAGCCGAGCGCCTGCTGGAGGTCGGCCAGCAGGTCGTCGACGTTCTCGATGCCGACCGAGAGGCGCACCAGGTCACCCGGCACCTCCAGGGCGGAGCCGACGACGCTGGCGTGCGTCATCCGGCCCGGGTGCTCGATCAGCGACTCCACACCGCCCAGCGACTCGCCCAGCGTGAAGACCTTGGTGCGGGCGCACAGGTCGACCGCCTCCTGCTCGCCGCCCGCGACCCGGAAGGAGATCATGCCGCCGAAGGCACGCATCTGCTTGGCCGCGACCTCGTGGCCGGGGTGCTCGGGCAGCCCCGGGTAGAGCACCTGCGACACCTTGGGGTGGCGGTTCAGCATCTCCGCGATCTTCCCGGCGTTCTCACTGTGCCGGTCCATGCGCACCGCCAGCGTCTTGATGCCGCGCAGCACCAGCCAGGAGTCGAACGGCCCGGCGACCGCGCCCATGGCGTTCTGGTGGTACGCCAGCTCCTCGCCCAGCTCCACCGAGTTGGTGACGAGGGCGCCGCCCACGACGTCGGAGTGGCCGCCCATGTACTTGGTCAGGGAGTGCACGACGACGTCCGCGCCGAGCGCCAGCGGCTGCTGGAGGTAGGGGCTCGCGAAGGTGTTGTCGACGACCAGCTTGGCGCCGACGTCCTTGGCGACGGCCGCGACGGCCGCGATGTCGGTGATGCCGAGCAGCGGGTTCGAGGGCGTCTCGACCCAGATCGCCTTCGTACGGTCGGTGACCGCGGCCCGTACCGCCGCCGGGTCGGAGGTGTCGGCGACCGACCACTCCACGCCCCAGCGCGAGACCACCTTGGCGAAGAGGCGGAACGTACCGCCGTACGCGTCGTTGGGGATGACCACGTGGTCGCCGGGGGCCAGCAGCGCGCGCAGCAGGCAGTCCTCGGCGGCGAGGCCGGAGGCGAAGGCGAGTCCGCGGACACCGCCCTCCAGGGCCGCCAGGTTCTCTTCGAGGGCGGTGCGCGTCGGGTTGGCGCTGCGGCTGTACTCGTAGCCGCCGCGCAGCCCGCCGACGCCGTCCTGCTTGTAGGTGGAGACCTGGTAGATCGGGGGTACGACCGCGCCGGTCAGCGGATCCGCGGTGTTGCCGGCGTGGATCGCGATGGTCTCGAAGCTCTTGTCGAGGTGCTCGTGGCTCATGGGTCCAGAGCGTAGTTCGCCGGTGGCGCGGGCGGGCGCGGTCGCCGTTGGGTGAGACCCGGGTCGCGATTTCGTGAGACCGCGGGCGCCGGGTTTTCCACAGGGCGGGGTGCGGGTTGGCCAGAAGTCCGTGGGGTCTGGTTCGCTTGAGGCATGGAGATTCTCTGGATCCTGATCGCCGCGTGCATGCTGACGATGGCCCTGGGCCCGTGGGCGATGCGCCGCCGCCGGCTCGGCATCCAGCTGGCCGAGCCCGGCGCGCCCGACGCGGCGGACCCCGCGGCGTACGGCTTCGCGCGCCAGGAGGAGCTGGACGTGCGGCTGCCCGGCCCGGACCAGGACCTCCTGGACGTGCTGGACGTGGTGCAGGCCACCCAGGAGTGGCGGGCGGCGGCGCAGCTGCTCGCGGGCACGCCGAAGGAGGGCGAGCTGCGCTGGCAGCGCGTCCAGGCCTTCGCGGGCGCGGCCTCCCTGGAGCTCGCGCAGCGCCCCGGCGTGGGCGGGGCGTGGCTGCGCAAGTGGCGCTCGGAGGCCCCCAAGGACGCGGGCGCGGCGCAGGTGCACGCGGAGTTCCTGGTCCAGCAGGCGTGGCGCTCCTCGTCGGCCGGCCAGGACGACTTCCGGATCATCCTGGAGGAGGCGCGCGCGGTCTGCGCGGAGGCGGCGCTGCTGGCCCCCGGCGACCCCGTTCCGTACCTCACGGAGCTGGCGGTGGCGCGCGGCCTCGCCTACTCCCAGCCCGAGTTCGAGCAGCTGTGGGCGAAGGTGATCGACCGCGCGCCGACCCATATGGGGGCGCACCTGGCGGCCCTGCACTACTGGTGCGAGAAGTGGCACGGCTCGCGCGTGCTGGCGGACGAGTTCGCGACGTCGGCGGCGGCGCGGGCGCCGCACGGCTCGCTGCTGGCCGCGCTGCCGCTCTTCGCGGTGTACGAGCACATGCCCGACATCGTCATGGTCACGGACTTCCACCGCACGCAGGTGGTCAGCCGCGCCCTGGAGGGCGCCCTGCACGCGGTCCACTCGGCCCGCCCCGACGACCCGGTCGCGGCCCACGTCCGCCATCTGCTGGCGTTCTTCCTGGTGCGCGCGGAGCGCTGGTCGGAGGCGATGGACCAGTTCGCCCACCTGGACGGCTTCGTGGGCGCCCTCCCGTGGACCCTGTCCGAGGACCCGGCCGCGGAGTACGCGATATACCGAGCCCTGGCGGTGGCGGGGTACGAGGCGAACGGGGGGAACCCGGCGACGCTGCCGCAGTAGGGCGCGCCTGTGGGCGTGGGGGGCGTCGGTCCGGCCGCACGGGCGTGGGAGCGCGGCTCGGTCGGCTCGGGCCGGGGGGAATCCCTCCCCGCGCTCCCGCGTTGCACGGGGTGGACCACCGCCCCCCGCCCGCCGAGGAGCCCAGCATGTTCCTGAACAGCCGCACCCCCGTCCTCCCCCAGCCCGAGGAGGCCCTCAAGGGCCGCCCGGAGCCGGAGTTCACCGTCCCCGAGCGCCACACGGTCCTGGGCAACCCGCTGCTCGGCCCCTACCCCGAGGGCCTGGAGGTCGCGGACTTCGGCCTCGGCTGCTTCTGGGGCGCCGAGCGCAAGTTCTGGCAGACGGAAGGCGTGTGGACGACCCTGGTCGGCTACCAGGGCGGCTACACGCAGAACCCGGCGTACGAGGAGGTCTGCTCGGGCCTGACGGGCCACACGGAGGCGGTCCGCGTGGTCTACGACCCGGCGGTCGTTTCGTACGCCTCGCTCCTGAAGCTCTTCTGGGAGTCCCACAACCCCACCCAGGGCTTCCGCCAGGGCAACGACGTGGGCACCCAGTACCGCTCCGCGATCTACACCCACACCCCGTCCCAGGCGGCGGAGGCGGAAGCGTCCCGCGAGGCCTACCAGCGGGTCCTCACGGGTGCGGGCCACGGCACGATCACGACGGAAATCCTCCCGGCGCAGGGCCGCCCCTTCTACCCGGCGGAGCCGTACCACCAGCAGTACCTGGACAAGAACCCCGGGGGGTACTGCGGGATCGGCGGGACGGGGGTTTCGTGCCCGATCGGGGTGGCTCGGGCGGAGGGGTGAGGCCCGTCTTCTTTCCTGTTGTGGAAACCTGGGGCGGTTGACCCCGGCAGCCCCCGGCCGGGAGCATCGACTACGGCAGTCGTACTCCACGCCCCGGGGGCAAGATGCTACGGAAGCTGTCCGGCGACCCGGACTGCAAGAACGGGACCTGTCCGACCCTGTGGGGCACTGAGGACGCCGAGCACTACGTCGTCCAGGGGTACGTCGTCACCGACCCCGAGCGACTGGCGCAGCTCGGCCTTCCCGACGGGGAGAGTGCCGTCGTCGTGCCCGCTTCCGTACTGGAGGAGTACTTCCGTGCTCGCCGGTGAGCAGTTCGGGCGGCTCTTCGAGTCCTTCGAGCGGACGGCGTTCCGGCTGGAGACTCTGGCCGTGTACGACGTCGAGGAGGAGGCGGACGAGTTCGGCCGTTTCCTGGCCGGTGAACCCATGGGCCCGGAGTGGGAGGACAATCCCTGGATCCGGTCGATGACCGACAGGGGCAAGCAGGTGGCCCGGGTCCACGTGCTGACCTCGCCGCTCACGGACTATCTGCGCTACGAACTCTCCGCGTATCCCGGCAACATCAGTGCTGGGGAGAGCATCGGGATCATCGATCTGGCGGACGGCCCCGGTCCCGCTCTGCCGGATCACGACTTCTGGCTCTTCGACGACCGTGAGGTGTACCGCATGCACTACACGAGCGCGGGCAGGTTCATCGGCGCGGAGCCGTTGACGTCCCCCCGGCTGCCCGAGTACCGCGCGTACCGGGACGCCGCACAGACTGCCGCCGTGCCCTTCTCGGAGTACTGGGAGCGCCACCGCTGACCGCGGACGGATCCCTCGGCAAGGCCCTGCGGGCACTGCGCGCGGCATCGCGACTCACCGGCGAGACCGTGGCCCGCAGGGCCTCCATGTCCGCGAGCAAGCTCTCGAAGATCGAACACGGCCGGGTCCTGCCGACCGTCCAGGACGTCGATCTGATCCTGTCGGCTCTCGGTGTGTCGGACGACGTCAAGGCAGGGTTCCTGGAAACCGCCAGGGCAGCCGCCACCGAGGAGACGGCGTGGCGCCTGCTGCGCCGCCTGGGCCCGTGGAAACACCAGCAGACCATCAGGGCCATCGAGGCGGGAACCACCGTTCTCAGGCTGTTTCAGGGTCAGTTGATCCCCGGGCTCCTTCAGACGCCGGAGTACGCGTCGGCCGTACTCTCCCTGCCTCCGGCGCTTCCCGAGGAAACCAGGACCCGCACGGTGGCGGCCCGCATGGAACGGCAAGCCGTCCTGTACGAATCCGGCCGGTCCTTTCACTTCCTGATCTGCGAGCACGTCGTGCGGTGGCTGATCTGCGAACCCGTCGTGATGGCTCTGCAGCTCGACCGTCTGATGTCGCTGTCCCGGCTCCCGGCCGTACGCATCGGAGTGGTGCCGCTCGACGCCCGAATGCCGGACTTCCCCATGACCTGCTTCAGCCTGCACGACGACCGGCTGGTCATCGTGGAGACGTTCCACTCCGAGCTGACCACCAGAGATCCCAAGGACATCCAGACCTACGTCCGGACGTTCGCACGGTTCGCGGCCGTCGCCCTTTACGGCGAGCCCATGCGCACGCTGGTCGCCCATGTTCGGGACGGCTTCTTGCCCCAACAGGAAAGCCCCTAGCCCGAGTCGGCGGGCGGCTGGAGCATGGGGATCCGCGGCGCGGAACGGAATGCGCGCGGCGAACGCGGCGAGAGGCGGCGCAGGGTGGAGATGCATGAATGGCGGGGCGGATGGGACCGGGCTCAGGAAGCCACTCAGGCCCTGAAATCGGCCCTTGAGGGGCTCGGGGTGCCCGAGGGGCAGACGGTTCGGTTGCGGCCCACCGTCAGTGGCCGGGGCACGCCCTGGGTGGACGTCGGCATGGTCCCCGCGCACGTGGCTGTGCGGATCGCGGAGGCGGTGGTGGCCGGGAACGTCTGAGGCAGCGGCCGGGCTCGCTCACTTGCTTCAGCGGAGTGCTTCCCTGCGGGACCGTAGGGTGTGCGGATGGGCATCAGTCAGGTCCTGGGGACCGATCCTGGCACAGGCGCGGCGGGCTCGACCCTGTTCGGCAGGGGGCGGCGGGCCGGGTGGCGTGTGCCGGTGGTGGTGACGCTGGCGGTGCTGCCGCTGTACGTGGTGTGGGCGCTCGTTCTCGCCACCGGGGGCGGGGATCTGGCCGCTCAGCTCGCCTGGGCCGGGTTCGCCTCCCGGCACCCGGGGTCGGCGTACAACCTCTCGTGGTACGGCGGCGCGCATACCGCCAACTACAGCCTGCTGACGCCGTGGTTGATGGCTGCGTTCGGGGTGCGCACGGTGTCGGTGGCGGCGGGACTGTGCGGTACGTGGCTGATGGCGTTGCTCTTCGTGCGCGCGGAGGGTGCGCGGGGTGGCCGGGGCGTGTGGCCCGCGGTGCTCGCTGCGGCGGCGTTGTGGTGCAACGTCGTGTCGGGGCGTACGACCTTCGCCACGGGGGTCGTCTTCGCGCTGGCGGGATGCGTGCTGGTGCAGGGGCTCACGCGGGGTGCGGTGGGGCCCGCTGGGGAGCGGCGCTCTCGGAGGAGGCTGGTGCTCGCGGGGGTGAGCAGTGCTCTCGCGACGATGGCCAGCCCCGTTGCCGGGCTCTTCCTGGTCGTGGTGGCCGCCGCGTACGCGCTGGACCGGCAGTGGGGCAAGGCCGCCGTCCTGGGCGTGCCGCCCTGCGCGGTCGTCGGCGCCACCACCCTCCTCTTCCCCTTCGAGGGCGAACAGCCCATGGCGGTCGGCAAGTTGTGGATGCCGCTCGCCGTCTGCGCCGCGCTGCTGCTCGCCGCGCCGCCCTCGCGTACCTGGCGGGTCGTGCGCCTCGGGGCGGCCGTGTACGCGCTGGGGGTCGTCCTCACGTACCTCGTGGCCTCGCCCGTCGGCACCAACGTCGAGCGGCTCCTCGGGCTCGCTGGGCCGCCCGTGCTGCTCGCCGCGGTCCTCGCGCCCGGGCTCGGCAAGGTACGGCGGGTCGTGCTGGTGGTGGTCCTGCTCGTCTCCGTCAACTGGCTGCGGGACAAGACCGACGACGACCTCCGGGTGTCCACCGCCACGCCCGCGTGGGCTGTGGAGACCGACGGGCTCGTCGGTGAGCTGCGCCGGCTCGGCGCGGACCGGACGCGGGTGGAGGTGGTGCCCGCGCGCAACCACCGCGAGGCGGCGGTGCTCTCGGCGTACGTCAACACCGCGCGCGGCTGGAACCGGCAGCTGGACGTGGAGCGGGGGCGGCTGTTCTACGACGGGTCGTTCTCCGCCGGGACGTACCGGGCGTGGCTGGACCGGTGGGCCGTCGGGTTCGTCGTCCTCCACGACGGGCTGCCGGACGGGCCCGCCACGGCGGAGGCGGCCCTGGTGCGCAGCGGGCCGGAGTGGCTGGAGCGGGTGTGGGGGGACGCGCACTGGACCGTGTACCGGGTGCGGGGGGCCGTGCCGCTGGTGTCGGCGCCGGGGGTGGTGGTGCGGGGGGACGACGCGTCGGTGGTGGTGCGGATGCCCCGGGCGGGGTCGGTGACCTTGCGGGTCGCGTACTCGCCGTGGTTGCGGGTGGACGGGGGGGCGTGTCTGTCCCGGGACGGGGAGTTCGTGCGGGTCGCCGTGCGGCGGGCGGGGGTGTATCGGGTGGGGTCTTCCTATCGGTGGGGGCGGGGGTGCTGACCCGGGGGGGTCGGGCTGTTGTGCGGGGGCGGGCCGTGTGTGGCTGGTCGCGCCGTTCCCCGCGCCCCTCAACCCCGATTTCGGCCGCGGGCCGTGGGGGGCTGAGCGCGCAGTTCCCCGCGCCCCTGAGGGGGACGGGGCACCCGGGGCGTGAAGGTCAGCCCCCCGCCCGTCAAGGGGACGGGTGCCCCGAAGCGTAAAAGTCAGCCCCGGCGTCCCCGCGCCCCTCAGGGGGACGGGTGCCCCCCGGGCGGGAAGGCCAGCCCCGCCCCCGGCGCCCCGCGCCCCCTCCAAGGACCCGGCGCACCCGGAGCGTTGACGCGCGCCCAGGGGGACGGGGCACCCGGAGAGGCAGGTTCAGCCCGGAATCCGGGCCCGCTCCCCACCCCCCAGCCCCCCTCCCCTCAGCTCAGCTCAGCTCAGCTCAGATCGTCGCCGTGTCGATCACGAAGCGGTAGCGCACGTCGCTCGCCTGTACCCGCTCGTACGCCTCGTTCACCTGGTCCGCGCGGATCAGTTCGATCTCCGCGCCCAGGCCGTGCTCGGCGCAGAAGTCCAGCATCTCCTGGGTCTCCGCGATGCCGCCGATCATCGAACCGGCGAGGATCTTGTTGCCGCCGATGAGGCCGAACATGTTGAGGGAGTTCGGCTCCTCGGGGGCGCCGACGTTCACCAGCGCGCCGCCGGGCTTGAGGAGCGAGAGGTAGGCGCCGAGGTCCAGCGGGGCCGAGACCGTCGAGACGATCAGGTCGAGGGAGCCGGCGAGCTTGGTGAAGGTCTCCGGGTCGCTGGTGGCGTGGAAGTGGTCCGCGCCCAGCTTCAGCCCGTCCTCCTGCTTGCGCAGCGTCTGGCTGAGCACGGTCACCTCGGCGCCGAGCGCGTGCGCGATCTTGACGCCCATGTGGCCGAGGCCGCCCAGGCCCAGGATCGCGACCTTCTTCCCCGGGCCCGCCTGCCAGCGCTTGAGCGGCGAGTACAGGGTGATTCCGGCGCACAGCAGCGGCGCGGCCACGTCGAGGGCGAGGGCGTCGGGGATGCGGACGGCGAAGCGGTCGCTGACCACGACGTGGGTGGAGTAGCCGCCGTAGGTGGGCTCCCCGTCGCGGCCGACGGCGTTGTACGTGCCCACGGCCTGGGCGCAGAACTGCTCCTGCCCGGCCGCGCACTGCTCGCACTCGCCGCAGGAGTCGACGAAGCAGCCGACGCCGACCCGGTCGCCGACGGCGTACTTGGTGACGCCGGAGCCCACCTCGGTGACCACACCGGCGATCTCGTGGCCGGGGACCATCGGGAAGATGGCCTCGCCCCAGCCCTCGCGGACCTGGTGGATGTCGGAGTGGCAGATACCGGCGTACTTGATCTCGATCAGGATGTCGTGGGGGCCGACGGGGCGGCGCTCGATCGTGGTGCGCTCCAGCGGGGCCTTGGCGGCGGGGGCGGCGTAGGCGGCGACGGTGGTCATTGCCTTGACTCCTCGTGCTTGTCGGGTACGTCCACCACGCTGCCCCACCTTGCGCGTGCCACCCACCCCCCTGTCCTTCGTACGTCCGCTGTGCGTACCACTGGCAGGGTCAGGCTCACGGTCGTACGACGGCGGATACTTGGATGTCATGGACCAGCGTGCCGAACTCAGCGAATTCCTCCGCTCCCGCCGGGCCCGGCTCAAGCCCGGGGACGTGGGCCTGCCCGACTTCGGGCGGCACCGCCGTGTGCCGGGGCTGCGCCGGGAGGAGCTGGCCCAGCTCGCCGGGGTGTCGGTGGCGTACTACACCCGGCTTGAGCAGGGGAACGGGCAGAACGTGTCGGCCGAGGTGCTCGACGCCATCGCGCGGGCGCTGCGGCTGACCGACGCCGAGCAGCAGCACCTCACGCACCTGGCGAAGCCGACCGCGGCCAAGAAGAAGAAGGCCGGGCTCTCCCGTCAGGTGCAGCTCAGGCCGCAGCTGAGGCATCTGATCGACTCCATGGAGTCGGTGCCCGCGTACGTCCTGGGCCGCCGGCTGGACCTGCTGGCCTGGAACCGGATGGCCGCCGCCCTGATCGGCGACTTCGTCTCGCTCCCGGCGGAGGAGCGCAACCTCGCCCGGCACGTCTTCCTCGACCCGGTCGCCCGCGAGCGGTATCTGGAGTGGGAGGACAAGGCGGCCGAGGTGGTCGGCGTGCTGCGGCTGTGCGCGGGCTGCTACCCGGACGACCCGCTGCTCACGGCGCTGGTGGGCGAGCTGTCGGTGAAGAGCGACGAGTTCCGTACGCTGTGGGCCGCCCACACCGTCCGCCAGAAGGGCCACGGCACGAAGCGGCTGCACCACCCGGTGGTGGGCGAGCTGACGCTGTCGTACGAGACGCTGAAGCTGCCCGAGGAGCACGACCTGTCGCTGGTGACGTACTACGCGGAGCCGGGCTCGCCCTCGGCGGACTCGCTGCGGCTGCTGGCGAGCTGGGCGGCCGCTCCGGACCCGGACGACGCGGATTCCGGTGGCCGCCCCGCTCCGGTCGCACCGCCGACGCGCTCCTCGTGACCCGAGGACGGCCACGGCCGCACGAGAACGGCGACGGCCGCGCCCGGGGAGACCGGGCGCGGCCGTCGCCGCTGCTGTACAGGTCGTACGGCCGTGTGCGGGGTACCGACGGCCGTACGGAGCCGTACGGGGTAGGGATCAGACCGCCGAACCGGCCTTCCACGCCGACCAGCTCATGTTCCAGTCGCTGAAGCCGTTGTCGGGCGTGATGGTCTTGTCGCCGGTGTTCTTGACGACGACCACGTCACCGACGATGGAGTGCTCGTAGAACCAGGCGGCCGCGGTGTTCGGGTCGCCGGCGCCCTTGGTGTCGGACAGGCCGACACAGCCGTGGCTGGTGTTGGCGCTGCCGAAGATGGACTTGGCGCCCCAGTAGTTGCCGTGGATGAACGTGCCGGAGGCCGACAGGCGCATGGCGTGCGGGACGTCCTTGATGTCGTACTCGCCCTTGCCGTCGCCGTCCGTGAAGCCGACGGTGGCGCCGTTCATCCGGGTCTCCTTGAACTTCTCGGAGATCACCATGGTGCCGTTGTACGTCTTGTGGTCGGGCGCGCCCGCCGAGATCGGGATCGTCTTGACGGTCCTGCCGTCCTGGGTGACGGTCATCTGGTGGGTCTTGGCGTCGACCGTGGAGACCTGGTTGCGGCCGACCTTGAAGGTGACCGTCTTCTCCTGGACGCCGGTGACGCCCGGCTTGGCCTCGACGCCGTCGAGGTCGAGCTTCATGGTCACCGTCGAGCCGGACTTCCAGTAGTCCTGCGGGCGGAAGTCCAGGCGCTGGGCGCCGAACCAGTGCCCGACGACCTCCTGGCCGCTGCTGGAGGTCACCGAGATGTGGGACTGGACGTCCTTCTTGTTGGTGACGGCCTTGTCGAAGGTCACCGACACCGGCATGCCCACGCCGACCGTGGAGCCGGACTCGGGCGTGAAGTTGCCGATGAAGCTGTTGGCGGGCGAGACGGTCGCGAACGCGGAGTTCTCGTGCGCCTGACGGCCCTTGGCGTCCTCGGCGGTCGCCGAGATCTTGTACTTGGCGGAGCGCTTGAGCTGCTTGTCCGGCGTCCAGCTCAGCCCGTCCGCGGATATCTTCCCCGCGACCGGCGTGCCCTCGGCGGACGTCATGACCACCGAGGTCAGCTTGCCGTCGACCACCGACACCTTGGTGTCGTTGTTGATGCCGACGTTGTCGGCGCCGTTCTTGGGCGTGATGGTGATCTTCGCGTCGGAGGTGTCCTTCTCGGCCGCCTTGTCGACCTGGGACTGCGACGACTTCGAGGCGTCGGCGCTGCCCCCGTCCTTGCCGTCGTCGTTGCAGGCCGACAGCAGCAGTACACCGCCGAGCACCGCGGACGCGGCCACAAGACCCTTGCGCCGCTTACTCTCCGTTATCACACGCTTCTCCATCGTTGCCGGTCCCCCAGGCCATCGACTGAACAACATAGTCACTGAAGCTGTGGTTCCCCTTCCGGGGGAGGTGTGGGAAACGCCACCCGGGCCGGACGGACCGGCCGGCCCGGGGCGCCCCCGGACGTCACAGCCGCGGGCCGTCGCCCCTGCCCGCTTCGCCCTCTTCGCCGTCCTCTTCGCCGCCCTCTTCGTCCTCTTCGTCGCCCTCATCTTCCTCGTCGAGGTCCCAGTCCTCGTCGTCGGGGTCGTACGCGATCTCCTCGCTGCTCCAGGAGGCCTGCGCGAGTTCGACCCCCGGCACCTGGGCGACCAGGTCGAAGGGATCGACCAGATACGCCAGGGCCTCCGCCTCGTCTTCCCGTACGGCGGACCGGGCATGCGCGCGTTCCTGATCCGGAAGGAGCTCGTCCGCCGCGATGCGCTCCAGGGCCGCGCCGGTCAGCGCCTCCGCGTCATCGATCTCCAGTACCAAATCCACCCGGAGGCGGACATAGCGTGGTGTCTCTTCAGTCGTCATGCGTCGGAGCGTAGGCCTCGCGACCTCCGCGACTTTCCTGCGACCCGCTGCTTTCACTAGCATCGGCGTACACCACCAATTCGCCGTATCCACAAGGGGGATCGACTAGGTGTCCGTCGCTCGCCGGCCTCTGCTCACCGCCACCGCGGCGGGCTCGCTGCTCTGCGCTCTGTGGTTCGTCCCGTCCGCCAACGCCACGGACGAGAAGCCACAGTCGGCCCCGGCCCGCCCGGCGGCCGCCGCGCCCTCCGCCGTGCCCGGGGCCGCGGCGGGCGCCGCACCGGGCACGCAGACGGGTCCCGCCCTCGCCGACACGGGTTCGGTGGACACGTCCCCGTACCTCTTCGGCGGCACGGCCTTCCTCGGCCTGGGGGCCGGGTTCGTCGTCTTCTCGGTGCGCAGGGCGCGCCAGCAGTACTGACCGCGGCGGTACCGGCCGAGGCACGCGGACGTGAAGGGGCGCCCGGGAAGTTCCCGGGCGCCCCTTCACGTGTACCGCGCGGCGGTCAGGCCAGCGGACCGGTGACCGTCTCCACCGCCGCGACCAGGTGCCCGCCGCGTACGAACGCGTCGGCGGCGGCCAGGTCGGGGGCGAGGAAGCGGTCCGGGCCGGGGCCGCCGACTCCCGCTTCCCGGGCGGCGCTGATGGCGGCCCGGGAGGCGGGCGCGGGGGTGAGGCCGTGGCGCAGCTCGATGCCCCGGGTCGCCGCGTACAGCTCGACGGCGATGATCCGGGTCAGGTTGTCGATCGCGGTGCGCAGCTTGCGGGCGGCCGACCAGCCCATGGAGACGTGGTCCTCCTGCATGGCGGAGGACGGGATGGAGTCGGCCGAGGCGGGGACGGCCAGCCGCTTCATCTCGCTGACCAGGGCGGCCTGGGTGTACTGGGCGATCATCAGACCGGAGTCGACACCGGCGTCGTCCGCGAGGAACGGCGGCAGGCCGTGCGAGCGGTTCTTGTCGAGCAGGCGGTCGGTGCGGCGCTCGGCGATGGAGCCGAGGTCGGCGGCGGCGATCGCCAGGAAGTCCAGGACGTAGGCGACGGGGGCGCCGTGGAAGTTGCCGTTGGACTCCACGCGGCCGTCCGGCAGGACGACGGGGTTGTCGACGGCCGAGGCCAGCTCGCGCTCGGCGACGGTGAGGGCGTACGCGATGGTGTCGCGTCCGGCGCCGGCGACCTGCGGGGCGCAGCGCACCGAGTACGCGTCCTGGACGCGCGGGGCCTCGTCCTCCTGGAAGTGCCCGGTCAGACCGGAACCCTTCAGCACGGCCAGCATGTTGGCGGCGGAGGCGCCCTGGCCCGGGTGCGGGCGGATCGCGTGCAGCTCGGGGGCGAGGACCTTGGCGGTGCCGAGCAGCGCCTCCAGGGAGAGCGCGGCGGTGATGTCGGCGGAGGTGTAGAGCTTCTTGAGGTCCGCGAGGGCCATGACCAGCATGCCGAGCATGCCGTCGGTGCCGTTGAGGAGGGCCAGGCCCTCCTTCTCGCGCAGCTCGACGGGCTCGATGCCGGCCTCGGCGAGCAGCTCGCCGGCGGGCCGGACGACGCCGTCGGGGCCCTCCGCGTCGCCCTCGCCCATCAGGGTCATGGCACAGTGCGAGAGCGGCGCGAGGTCGCCGGAGCAGCCGAGCGAGCCGTACTCGTGGACGACGGGCGTGATCCCGGCGTTCAGGATGTCCGCCATGGTCTGCGCGACGGACGGGCGTACGCCGGTGTGACCGGAGGCGACGGTCTTGAGCCGCAGGAACATCAGCGCGCGCACGACCTCGCGCTCCACGCGCGGGCCCATGCCGGCGGCGTGCGAGCGCACGATGTTGCGCTGGAGCTGGGCGCGCAGGTCGGGGCTGATGTGCCGGGTGGCGAGGGCGCCGAACCCGGTGGAGACGCCGTAGACGGGCGCCGGCTTGGCGGCCAGGGCGTCGACGATCCCGCGGGCTCGGGCGAGGGCGTCGAGGGCGTCGGCCGAGAGCTCGACCCTGGCGTTGCGACGAGCGACGGCGACGACGTCCTCCGGGGTCGTCCCGGACGTCCCCACCACGACAGTGTGCATATCCATATTCAGCAGCGTACGGATTGAATCGGCGCGTGTCACTAGTGGGGGGCGGGGTGGGGCGGGGTGGGGCCCGGGGTTCGTGTGCGGGTGGGTGGGGGGTTGCTCGCGCAGTTCCCCGCGCCCCTGGGGGTCCGGGGCTCGCCCTGCGGATGAGCTGGGACCGGTCGCGCCCCCCGGCCCGGGTTCGTGTGCGGGTGGGGGTGGGTTGCTCGCGCAGTTCCCCGCACCCCTGGCGGTCCGGGGCTCGCCCTGCGGGTAAGCGGGGGCCGGCCGCGCCCCCGGCCCAGGTTCGACTGCGGGTGAGTGGAGGGTTGCTCGCGGAGTTCCCCGCGCCCCTGGGAGGTCCGGGGCTCCGGCGCCAGTGCGCTCGGCCTGTCCGGCGCCCCCGGGGGCCGCAGGCCCTTAAGGGGCGCGGGGAACTGCGCGGGCAACCCCCACCCGCCCGCAGGCGTACACGAGACCCGGGGGGGGCCGCAGGCCCCTTCAAGGGGCGCGGGGAACTGCGCGGGCAACCCCCACCCGCCCGCAGGCGTACACGAGACCCGGGAGCCGCAGGCACCTTCAAGGGGCGCGGGGAACTGCGCGAGCAACCCACCACCGGGCCGCAGACGGAAAAGGGGGTCCAGGGGCCGGCCGCGGGGTGCGGGGGCTTCAGGGGGGCGGGGGCCCCGGGGATGCGGCCCGCGGGTCAGGGTGTGCCGCGGCCGCGGAAGCGGCGGCGCTCCCCCCGCTCCGGCCCCGCCGAATCCGCGAGCTGCACCACCGCCCCGTCCCGCCCCGCCACCACCGGCGTCGTCGAACGGGCCGCCTTCGCCCGGTACTGCGCCGCGTCCGCCAGGCGGAACAGGCGGCGGGCCGAGCGGACCTGGCCGATGGGGTCGCCCGTGGACGCCACCCCGCACGCCACCCCGTCCCCCAGCTCCAACTCCCCGGCCCGCAGGCACAGTTCGGACGCCACCTCGACCACCTCGTCCGCCTGCGGCCCGGTCGAGAGGAGGCAGAACTCGTCGCCGCCGAGCCGCGCGGCCAGCGCGCCCGGCAGTATCGCGCCGCACAGGGACAGCACCGAGCCGAAGCGCTCGAGCAGCCGGTCCCCCACCGCGTGCCCCCGGGTGTCGTTGACCCGCTTCAGCCCGTTCAGGTCGCACACCACCAGGCTCACCACCGACCCGTCCCGCCGGTGCGCCTCGATCGCCTCGTCGAGACGTACGTCCACCGCCCGCCGGTTGGCCAGGCCGGTCAGCGGGTCGGTGAAGGCGAGGCGGCGGACCTCCTCCAGGCGTTCGGTCTGGGCGATCCCGGCGGCCGCGACGGACGCCAGCACGGTGGCGAAGTCCGCGTCGGAGGCGCCGAAGACGGGCGCGCCCACCGGCCGGGCCACGTACAGCTCGCCCCAGGCGCGCCCGTGCAGCACGATCGGCGCGACCACGCAGCAGCCGCGCCCGCGCCGGCGCAGGGCGGTGACGCGCTCGTGGCAGTAGCCCGCCGAGTCGGCGGGCCCGGCGGCCGTCTCGACCCACGCGTTGGGCTCGCCCCCGCCCGCCCACCGCTCGTGCAGGAACTCGGTGATCTCGGGGAACTGGTGGACCGGATACGTCTCGTCCTCGGGGAACTCCTCCTCCCCCGCGGCCCGTTCGCCCGCGTTCACCAGCACCCGCAGCCGCCCCAGCTCCCGCTCCCAGGTGGAGAGCGCGGCGAAGCTCCCGCCGAGGGCGTCGCGCGCGCCGAGCGCCGCCGCCCGCCAGGACTCGCGCGGGGTGTGGGCCGCCGCCATGGCCTGCGCCAGCGACACCACCGCCCGCAGCCGTGCGTCCTCGGTCCCGCCCACACCCTCACCCTCACCGCGCATCCCTCCAGCTTAGGGAGGTTTGCCCCGGTTTGATCGGTTAGGCTGGGCCAGATCGATCACATTCGATCAAGGTCGGTCATGCACAGATACCCGGGACGGCGCACTCCTCACTCCCCGGGCCACTGCGGCTTCCGCTTCTCGTTGAACGCCGCGACGCCCTCCGCCCGGTCCCCGGAGAACGCCACGGACCGCCACGCCGCGTCCTCGACCTCCAGCCCGGCCCGCAGGTCCAGCCCGTGGCCCAGGCGCATCGCGCGCTTGGCGGCCCGCAGCCCGACCGGCGAGTTCGCCGCGATCCGCCCCGCCAGCTCCAGCGCCCGCGTACGGTCCTCGCCCGCGTCCACCAGCATGTCGACGAGGTTCAGCTCGCGGGCCTCGGCGGCCTCCACCCGCCGTGCGGTGAAGACCAGTTCGGCGGCCCGGGCCGCGCCCACGCGCCGGGGCAGCAGCTGCGTACCGCCGCCGCCGGGGATGACGCCGACCGAGACCTCCGGCAGGCCGACGACGGCCGTCGCGTCCGCCACGATCAGGTCGCAGGCGAGCGCCAGCTCGAACCCGCCGCCGAGCGCGAACCCGTGCACGGCGGCCACCGTCGGCATGGGCAGCTCCAGGACGCCGGTGTAGCAGGCGCGCGCCGTGGGGCGCTGGCGCACCAGCTCGGCGTCGGTGAGGGAGTTGCGCTCCTTGAGGTCGGCGCCCACACAGAAGGCCCGCTCGTGCGTGGAGGTCAGCACGGTCACGCGGACGGTGGGGTCGGCCGCGAGCGCGTCGCAGGCGGCGGCGATCGAGCGGGCCATCTCGGTGGACACCGCGTTCATCGCCTTGGGCCGGTCGAGGACCAGCTCGGCGACGTATGCGTGCCGCCTGACGCCGACGAACTCCCCGTACCGCTGCTCATCCGTGCCCATGAGACCCTCCCGACCGACGTTAACGAACGTTACGTCGGGATCTTAGGCAGGCGGGCGCGCGCCCCGTAAGGGGCCGCTACGCGCCCCGGCGGTGCAGCATCCACGGCTCGACCACGCCGAGCCCGCGCACCGGCCGCTGCCACATGGGCTGGAGCGCGAAGCGGTACTTGGGGGGCTCCTCACCCTCCTTCTCCGCCCGCGCGGCCTCCTCCGCCGCCTGCGTCTCGGAGACCGGCGCGTCGCCCGTACGCGCCAGTTCCTCCGCGAAGGCGCCGTCGACCAGCACCGAGTCCTTGGGCGCTATCGAGGTGAGCCTGCTGGCCAGGTTCACGGTCGTACCGAACACATCGCCCATCCGGGTGGTGACCGTGCCGAAGGCGATGCCCACGCGCAGCGCCGGCATCGTCTCGTCGTGGCCCATGGTCTCGATCAGCCGGAGCGATATCTCCGCGGCCGTCCCGGCGTCGTCGGCCGCGAACAGGACCTCGTCGCCCAGCGTCTTGATGAGCCGGCCGCCGTGCGCGGCCACCAGGTCGGCGGCGGTCGTCTCGAAGGCCTCGACGAGCTCGCCGAGCTCCTCCTCCTCCAGGCGGCGGGTCAGCCGGGTGAAGCCGACGAGGTCCGCGAAGCCGACGGCCAGGCGCCGGTCGACCATCTCCTCGTCGTCGGCGGCCTGCACCACGCGCCCGGTGGCGGCGGCCAGCTGGCGCCGCCACACATAGACGAGGAACTCCTCCAGCTCCGGCAGCAGCAGCTCGACCAGCGGATACGTGACCTCCGTGCGGGTCATGCCGGGCTCGGGCGGCTCGGTCAGGCCCTCCAGGAAGGAATCGATCTGCCATTCGGCCAGCCGGGCGGTGGTCTGCCCGGTGGAGCGGGCCACCTGGACCGCCATGGGCTCGCTGAGCAGCCCCGCCTCGACCAGACCGGCCAGCCGGCGCAGCGCCAGCACGTCGGCCTCGGTGAGCGCCTTGGCCTGGCCGATGTCGGCGAAGCCCATGGCCCGCCAGAACCGGGAGGCCAGCTCCATGGAGACACCGGCGGTCCGGGCGGCCTGGAACGGCGTGTACCGCCGGTCCGCGCCCAGGATCAGCTGCTCCAGACGGATGGCGAGCGGATCGGCGGTGGGCTCGGCGGTGTGGTCCACGACGTGGTGCGGGGTCGGGTAGGCGGAGGGCGCCGGCTCCGAGTGGGGGCCGTCACCCTCGCCGGACTGCGTGTCGTCGACGGTCACCAGCCGCCTCCTGCCCGTTCCCTGCGCATTCCCTGCCGATCTGTCGCTGGATCGGGCTCCACGATACGGCAGGTGTGCCGTAGCTCACGTCCTCGCACCCGTTGCCTTTGTCCCCGGGGCGGTGCAGGGGGGCGAGGGAGCGCGCGCGGGGCGGGCCCGGCGCGCACGCGCTCAGCCCGCCGCCGGGCGCAGGTGGACGATGTCGCCCGCCGCCACCGGCTCGCGCACGCCCTCCTCGGTGGCCAGCACCAGACGCCCGTCGCCGTCGACCGCGACCGCCTCGCCGGTCAGGGCGCGGTCGCCCGGGAGCTCGGCGCGCACGGTCCGGCCGAGGGTGGCGCAGCCCGCCGCGTACGTCTCCTGGAGGCGGGAGGCGGCCGGGTCGCCGCCCGCCTCGCGCCAGTCCACGTACCACTGCTCCAGGGAGCGCAGCACGGCGCGCAGCAGCGTCTCGCGGTCGGTGGAGACCGCGTCCGCCAGTGCCAGCGAACCGGCGGCGGGCACCGGGAGTTCGTCGGCGCGCAGGGTGACGTTGAGGCCGATGCCGACCACCACCGCGTCCCGGCCCGCCCGCTCGGCCAGGATCCCGCCCGCCTTGCGCTCCTCGCCGCCGACCGTGACCAGGAGGTCGTTGGGCCACTTCAGCGCGGTGTCCACCCCGGCGGCGCGGGACAGACCGGTGGCCACCGCCACCCCGGTGAGCAGCGGCAGCCACCCCCAGCGCTCCACCGGGACGCCCGCGCCGGGCCGCAGCAGCACGGAGAAGAACAGGCCCGAGCGGGGCGGCGCCGACCAGCTGCGGTCCAGGCGGCCGCGCCCGGCGGTCTGCTCCTCGGCGATCAGGACCGCGCCCTCGGGCAGCTCGTCGGCCCGGGCGGTCAGGTCGGAGTTGGTCGAGCCGGTCGCCCCGACCACCTCCAGGGAGGTCCACAGGGCGCCGGGCCGCACCAGGGCGTGGCGCAGCGCGGAGGCGTTGAGAGGGGGCCGGTCGAGGTCGGACCAGCGGCTTTCGGATGCGTCCTGGGGCGTCATACGGCCCAGGTTAGGCGCGCGGGCGCAAGCGCACCCCGGTGTGGCAAACGACGCACTGCCGAACGGTAGGCGCGCCACTACCCTACGAGTCAGTAGCCAGCCGAAAACCCGTGACCAGGCAGGGAGCCGCGTCCCGATGTCCGAGCCGGAGCAGCAAGAAGTGACCGACATCCACACGACCGCGGGCAAGCTCGCGGATCTGCGGCGCCGCATCGGGGAGGCGACGCACGCCGGATCCGAGCGCGCGGTGGAAAAGCAGCACGCCAAGGGCAAGTTGACCGCGCGCGAGCGGGTCGACCTGCTCCTCGACGAGGGGTCCTTCGTCGAGCTCGACGAGTTCGCCCGGCACCGCTCGACCAACTTCGGCATCGAGAAGAACCGTCCGTACGGAGACGGTGTCGTCACCGGGTACGGCACGGTCGACGGGCGCCCGGTCTGCGTCTACTCCCAGGACTTCACCATCTTCGGCGGCTCGCTCGGCGAGGTCTACGGCGAGAAGATCGTCAAGGTCATGGACTTCGCGCTGAAGACCGGCTGCCCGGTCATCGGCATCAACGACGGCGGCGGCGCCCGTATCCAGGAGGGCGTGGTCGCGCTCGGCCTGTTCGCCGAGATCTTCCGCCGCAACGTGCACGCCTCGGGTGTGATCCCGCAGATCTCGCTGATCGTCGGCCCCTGCGCGGGCGGCGCGGTCTACTCGCCCGCCATCACGGACTTCACGGTGATGGTCGACCAGACCTCGCACATGTTCATCACGGGACCGGACGTCATCAAGACGGTCACCGGCGAGGACGTCGGCTTCGAGGAGCTGGGCGGCGCGCGCACCCACAACACCACCTCGGGCGTGGCGCACCACATGGCGGGCGACGAGAAGGACGCGATCGAGTACGTCAAGTCGCTGCTCTCGTACCTGCCTTCGAACAACCTGAGCGAGGCCCCGGCCTTCCCCGAGGAGGCCGACCTGGAGGTCTCCGACTCCGACCGGGAGCTGGACACCCTCATCCCGGACTCCGCGAACCAGCCGTACGACATGCACACGGCCATCGAGCACGTCCTGGACGACGGCGAGTTCCTGGAGACGCAGGCGCTGTTCGCGCCGAACATCATCACCGGGTTCGGGCGCGTCGAGGGCTACCCGGTCGGCATCGTCGCCAACCAGCCGATGCAGTTCGCGGGCTGTCTGGACATCAACGCCTCGGAGAAGGCCGCGCGTTTCGTGCGGACCTGCGACGCCTTCAACGTCCCGGTGATCACCTTCGTGGACGTGCCGGGCTTCCTGCCGGGCGTGGACCAGGAGTACGGCGGCATCATCCGGCGCGGCGCCAAGCTGATCTACGCGTACGCCGAGGCGACCGTCCCGCTGATCACGGTCATCACCCGCAAGGCGTTCGGCGGCGCGTACGACGTCATGGGCTCCAAGCACCTGGGCGCCGACCTCAACGTGGCCTGGCCGACCGCGCAGATCGCGGTGATGGGCGCGCAGGGCGCGGTGAACATCCTGCACCGGCGCACGATCGCCGCCGCCGACGATCAGGAGGCGACCCGCGCGCAGCTGATCTCGGAGTACGAGGACACGCTCCTCAACCCGTACATCGCGGCCGAGCGCGGCTACGTGGACGCCGTGATCATGCCGTCCGAAACCCGTGCCCACGTCGTACGGGGTCTGCGTCAGCTGCGGACGAAGCGGGAAAGCCTTCCTCCCAAGAAGCACGGCAACATCCCCCTCTAGGCCCCAAGGAGCGGTCATGATCAAGGTCGTACGGGGCAATCCCACTCCGGAGGAGCTCGCCGCCGCACTGGCGGTGGTCCGCGCGCGCGCCGCGGCGACGGCTTCCGCGCCGTCCGGCGCGCCGCTGCCCCCCGAGGACTGGTCCGACCCGGCGCGCATCGCCCGCCACCCGGTGCCGCGTCCGGGCCCGCGCTCCTGGGCGCGCACCTACTGGCCGGCCTAGGCCCTCTCCAGGGCGGGCCGCCTCCGTACGTACGGAGGCGGCCCGCCTTGAGTACCCGTACTCAGGCGCCCGGCCGTTTCCCGCCGCAGTATCGAAAGCATGCTGTGGTCCGACCCGAAGAACGAGCCGCCCGAGGAACTGCGCGAGGCGCAGGCGAAGATGCGCCGCGCGGGCCTCGTCCTCGCCCTGCTCATGGTGCTGGCGATGTTCGTCGTCAGCATCCGCTGAGCGCTGTCTACGATGACCGTATGACTGCCCCCGCACGCCGCCTCGTCCTCGCCTCCGCCTCCCCCGCCCGGCTCGGTCTGCTGCGCCAGGCCGGTCTCGCGCCGGAGGTCATCGTCAGCGGGGTCGACGAGGACGCCCTCACCGCCCCCACCCCCGGCGAGCTCGCCCTGGTCCTCGCCGAGGCCAAGGCCGACGCGGTGGCCGCCCGCCCGGAGGCCGCCGGAGCCCTGCTCATCGGCTGCGACTCGGTGCTGGAGCTGGACGGCGAGGCGCTGGGCAAGCCCGCCGACGCCGAGGAGGCCACGGCCCGCTGGAAGTCCATGCGCGGGCGCTCCGGCGTGCTGCGCACGGGCCACTGCGTGATCGACACAGCGACCGGCCGCCGCGCCTCGGCCACCGCGTCCACCACGGTCCGCTTCGGCGAGCCCAGCGACGCGGAGGTGGCCGCGTACGTGGCGAGCGGCGAACCCCTTCACGTGGCGGGCGCGTTCACCCTGGACGGCCGCTCGGCCCCGTTCGTGAACGGCATCGACGGCGACCCCGGCAACGTCATCGGCCTCTCCCTGCCGCTGCTGCGCACGCTGCTGGCGGAGCTGGACATCGCGATCACGGACCTGTGGGCGGACCGCTGACCGGCGCTCAGGCGGCGGCCGGCTCCGGCGGGGTCCCGTTGCCCGGCGGGGCCTCGACGGGCTGCCCGTCCTCGGGCTCGGCCGGCAGCGGGGGCGCGGCGTACATCAGCAGGGCGAGGACGACCAGGGCCAGCACCAGCATCATGAAGGCGAACGCGGGCCAGCCCATCAGCCCGACCGTCAGCGCCCCCAGCACGCCGTGCACCACCGCGCAGGTGATGAGCAGGATCCGGCCGAACCGGCCGGGCGCGCGGTCGCGTACGCCGGTGAACAGCAGGATGGCGCCGCACACGGCCAGATAGAGGCCGAAGACCGCGCCCATGACGTACGTGGCGGTCGACATGGTGCCCGAGTCGATCCCGCCCAGCGACATGTTCTGCTCGTGCACGACCCGGCCGAGGAACCAGTTCACCAGCACGAAGCCGACGGCCTCGCCCAGAAGAACGATCGCGCCCACCACGGCCACCGCTCTGCGCGCCACGGCGCACCACCCCCCTGCTGACACCCAGCCCCTGTTACCGGTAGTACGTCTGACAACCGAACGCTACTCATGGGTAAACCCCTGGGCAAGGGTCCTGCACGCCGAGGGGGACCACGATCTCGTGACGGCAAAGAATCATTCGGCCATTCGTAGGGACTCCACAAAGAATGTGAGGCGCCCCCTGGCCTTCGGGACAGAGACCTTGACCACACCGGAAGGCTAATGTGCCGGGCAGGGACCCGGCGTACCGTGGTGCGACAAGGGATTTCGCGACATGAGCGAGCCGCGCGTCACACTCCGTGTGGGCAACCTCACCACGGGGGACGGGTCGTGCGCCGGTGTACGGCTTCCCTAAACTCAGCTTGTTTTCAAGGAGGGAGCCATCGTGCGCAAGGTGCTCATCGCCAACCGTGGCGAAATCGCTGTCCGCGTTGCCCGGGCGTGTCGGGACGCCGGGATCGCCAGCGTAGCCGTCTACGCCGACCCGGACCGGGACGCATTGCACGTCCGCGCGGCCGACGAGGCGTTCGCCCTGGGCGGTGACACCCCGGCCGCCAGCTACCTGGACATCGCCAAGGTCCTCCAGGCCGCCGC